>CAZQSM010000072.1:0-9804 GCA_964596065.1 uncultured Chlorobiaceae bacterium
TCGTCCTTCCCGTTGAGTTTCTTCGACTCCTCCACGTCCCGGATGTAGCGGAGCCGCGAGAACCCGAAGGGGTCGTGGTTTTTCAGCAGGTGGCCGGCGACCTCGTCGTCGAACGTCTCGGGGTGTTTCTTGAAGATATCGGTGGCGTTCACGGCCAGGGGGCTGTCCACATAAACCGGGAGGTCGGGGAGCTTCCCCTTGTCCTTCAGTTTATGGAGCGTGAAGATGATGTTCTGCGTCCTTCCCACGCTGAAGGCGGGCATGATGATCTTGCCGCCCCGTTCGATCGTCCTGACGAGGTCCCTCCTGATGTGCTCGTCACGGTGTTCAGGCGGTTCGTGCGTTTTGCCGCCGTAGGTGCTCTCGCTGATCAGCAGGTCGACGTCGCCCATGAACTCCGGGTCCCTGACGATCGGCAGGTCATCGGGCCCGAGGTCCCCCGTGAACCCGATCGTCGTCGTCTTCCCCTTCGCTGAAATCGTCAGCACCACGCTGGCCGATCCGATGATGTGTCCGGCGTCGAAAAACGTCATGGTGACGCCGGGGAGGATCTCCGACGCCTTGTGGTACGGGACCGGGCGCAGGAGCCGGACCGCTTCGACCACGTCCTGAGGGCTGTAGAGCGGCGTGACGGGCGGTTTTCCTTTCCGCCGGTTCCGCTTGTTCATGTATTCCGCGTCCCTCACCTGGATGTGCCCGCTGTCGGCGAGCATCAGTTCCGCGAGGTCCTTCGTGGCGGGCGTGCAGTACACCGGGCCGCTGAACCCCCGGCTCACGATGCCGGGAATGTTTCCGCTGTGGTCGATGTGGGCGTGCGAGAGGACGATGGCGTCAATCGACGCCGGATCGAAGGGAAAGTCGCGGTTGATCCGCTCGGCCTCCTCCCGGTGGCCCTGGTAGAGCCCGCAGTCGAGGAGGAGGGTCTTCCCGTTCGCGTGTACCACGTGCATCGACCCCGTGACGGTGCGCGCGGCGCCCTGGAATTCGATCTGTGTCATTGCGATGCTCCGAGGATCATACCCGACGAGGGCGGGAGTGTGAGTGACGCCGCGGCCGGCGGTTCCTGCCCTGGGGGATGGACCGTCGAAGCGTCGGCGAGGAGCGTCCAGGCGCCGGGGGGCGGGGTGAATACCGCCGCCCGGTCGGGGGACGCGTTGAGCAGGACAATATAACGATTGGGCCCGTTCCCCGCAGGCCGGTCCGATTCGATCGGGCAGACGGCCAGCGTCCCGTCGGCCCCCTGGAACGACACGGAGCCGGGATCGCGCCGGGAGCAGAGGGGGGTGTGGTCGAGGCGGAGGCGGATGAGTCCGCGGTAATAGGAGAGGAGCGCCGCCGCTTCCCCCCCGAACCCGTAGTCGAGGTGGTTGGTCGGGTTGTCCTTTTCGTAACTGTTGTGGTCGTATCCCCCGACCGCCGGGTCGGGGGCGTCCGTCGTCGCGATCACCTTGCTCCTGGCGAATTCCTGTCCCTCGTGGATCATCACCGGGCCGGGGGATGTGAGCAGGACGATCGCGGCGAACCGGCTCAGCGCGAGCTGCCCCTGGGTGAGCCGCCCGGCCCCGCCCGGGGAAGGAACCGCATCTCCCGTCGAGATCCGTATGAAATCGCCGAGCGTGTAGCCGTCGTGCGATTCGACGTAGTTGAGCCCGAAGCGGCCGTCCGGGGCGGGCCGGTCGTCCGGTCCCGGCGTCCCGCAGAGGGCGCCCGCCGCGTCGGGGGCGGACCCGATTCCCCCGAAGATGAACCCGGACCGCTGCCGTGGATCCCGGCCCTTGATCCGGTCCCTGTACCGGTCGTTCCAGGAGTACCATCCGAGTTCGGAGAACCAGCCGGGGTGGTGCCTGCCTCCGCCCCACGGTTCGGCGATCAGCGCGACCCCGGGCCTCACGCCGGCCGCCGCCGCGGTGATGGCGCGGCACGTTTCCTCGTCGATCATCGCGGCGAGGTCGAAGCGGAGCCCGTCGACGCGGAATTCCCGGAGCCAGTATTCCACGCTGTCGGTGATCAGCCTCCGCGCCATCGGGCGCGCGGTGTGGAAGTCGTTGCCGCAGCCGGACTCTTCGAGGAAATTGCCCGCCGCATCGCACCGGTAGTAGTACTGTTTGTCAATATACTTGAACGGGTTGAAGTCGTAGTGCGACGTGTGATTGTACACGACGTCGAGGATGACGGCGATCCCTTCACGGTGGAGCGCCTTCACCATCTCCTTCAGTTCCCGCACCGCCCGCCCGTCGGCCCCGCACACCGCCCCCGGTTCGACGCTCCCGTCGGTGCCGTAGTACGTTTCCGGCGCGAAGAAAAAGCTGGTCATATAGCCCCAGTGGTTGCGCGCGTAGGGGTTCCAGTCGTTCACGCGGCCCTGGTCGCTCCGGGCCGAACCGTCGCGGTAGGGCATCTCGATGGTCCCGAACTTCATCACCGGGAGCAGCTCGACGGCGTTGACCCCGAGCGAGAGGATGTGCCCGAGACCGCCCGTGATCCCCTTCTCCGCCATCCCCGCGAACGTCCCCGGATGCCGCGCGCCGGCCGACGGGTGCGCGGTCAGGTCGCGGACGTGGCACTCGTAAATGACGAGGTCGGAGGCGCTCCCGGCGAGCGGGCTCCGGTCGTCCCCCCAGTCGAATGACGTGTCGAGGATGAGCGTCTTCGCGGGGAGCCGCCAGTCGTTCCTCACGGTGACGGCCCTCGAATAGGGGTCCGCGACGAGGACAGACCGGTCGAACATCCCGCCCGGTTCGGCCGGTCCCGCGACCCGGTAGCCGTACCAGCGGCCCGCGAGGTTTTCCTTCAGCGTCAGCTCCCACGCGCCGCCCGGCCCGGCGGCCATCGGGAGCTCCCTACCGTCGCCGTCGAAGCGCTCGAAGAGGACGAGCGTCACCGAGTGCGCCCGCGGCGCGAAGAGTCGGAAGGTGGTCGTGCCGCCCGCCGCGATGCAGCCCAGCGGCGCGTCGGTCCGGAGGTCGTCGGGGAATGTGGGGGGAAATTCAGCCCCGGATGTCGCGCGGCTTCCCGGGGCGCTCATAGGAACGACGCGATGCCGAAGGTCAGATAGAGCCTGGAGGGGTCCCGGAACCGCCAGGTCAGGTCGAACCTGAGGAGGTCGAGGATCCGGCTGATCCCGAAGCCGGCCTCGGCGTGCCAGCCGCCGGGCGA
Organism: uncultured Chlorobiaceae bacterium; assembly: GCA_964596065.1. Lineage (GTDB taxonomy): Bacteria > Bacteroidota > Ignavibacteria > UBA10030 > SZUA-254 > SZUA-254. The sequence continues at coordinate 3,157 of CAZQSM010000072.1, forward strand.
GGGGACCGACCGGGTCCAGGCGCGCGCGAAGGCTCCGTGGACGATCAGCTCCACGCCGCTGCGGTAGAGGAACGGCAGGTCGAGGGCCAGGAAGGGGAGGCTCCGGAAATTCTGCTCGAGCGCGACCGATATGACCGCGTCGCCGGTCAGTTCGCGCACCGTCCCCCCCCGCAGGACGCCGAACGGGGCGAACCCCGTGAGCCTCGTGTCGGCGGTGAACGACCGCTGCGCGGGGAGGTCGCCGAACCCCTTCCCGGCGAAGACCCGCATCCGGAGGGATGCCGGAAAGAGGAGGTCCCGCCCGAAGATGGGGACCGTGTACGTGAGCGTCGCCGAAAGCCTCGTGTAGTCGTACGAGCTGCGGAGGAACGACGGGGAGGAGTGTTCGGCGGCGAGCTCGACATTGTTGTTCGTGACGAGGTCGAGGGCCTCCCGCTCAAGCCCGAACCGGACATCGGCGCCGATCGACCGCCGCCGCCCCTCGTCGATCGGGGGGTTCTCCCTGAACGCCCGGTCGGCGGAACTGAAGCTGTAGTTGGTCGAGACCGGCATCGAGCGCTCATCCTGGCTGACGAACGCGACCCTGGAGCGGAACCTCCGCCCCGCGGTGTATTCCGCCCAGGCCGTGTACCCTTCCGTTCGGTAGTAATCGCGGTAGTCGTTCTTGTCGAACAGCGCGGCGACGGAATTGACGAGGTCCCCGTAGTAGCCGCCGTCCGGCGAGTGGTCTGCGCGCCTGTACGCCCCGGCGCCGACCGTCCAGGGCCCCTTCGAAACCGGACGGACTGAAAGCGAAAATTCATACTGCGCGCGCCGGTCGGAGAACCCGTAGCCGGCGCCGGCCCCGACCACCGTCTGCGGGACGATCGACCGGAATTCTTCCTGCGCCCCGAGGTAGAACCCCTCGACCCTCGTGAAACGGGCCCTGAGCATCCCGAGGAGCGACCCGGCGCCCCTCCCGTCGTCGTCGCCGAGCGCGCCCAGCACGCCTCCCGGCCTGAACTGCCGCTCGAGCGTCTCGGTCGAATCGAGCGTCGCGTACGCCGCGCTGTCGGGCGCGGTGAGCGGCACGACCAGGCCTGAACGCCAGTACGTCGAATCGTACGTCGCGCTCGACGAATCCACGCTCACCCTGCGCCCGGCCACGATGCTGTCGGGGACGGGGACGTTCAGCTCGTAATTGTAGATGGACGAGACCTGCCTGAAGCCGACCCTCGGGATGCCGAACCCCATCACGCTCACGGTGAACCCTCCGTCGATCCTGATGTCGGCGGGCATCCAGAAGAGGGAATCATACAGGGCGAACTGCTGCCGGTAGCGCAGTTCGATATCCCGGACGAAGGGCATCGTGAAGGTTTCGTTGGGCACCAGGTCGACGCCCACGACCGCGAAGCTCCGGTCCGCGATGGTGATCGTCCCGCTGAAGAGCGGCTTGAGCCGGCTCTTCGGTGTCATCGCGATCTCATAGAGCTCGATCGCGTTCGACCGCCTCGTGCGGATGAGCCGGTATTCGTAATTGTCGAGCGCGTCGGGGGACGTCGGCCCGGTGAACGTGTAGCCGCGCCGCTCGTTGTTCATGTTGACGTTGAACAGGGTGATCCTGTCGTCGTTGAAGTTGACGAGGCGGCGCACGGCCGCGAAATTCTCCTCCATCGGGACGTTGGCGGTCTGGCGCTTCTGGACCACGCGCTCGCGCAGCGTGTCGCCGCTCAGCACCCACCCGGTCGTGAACGCCTCGGTGATGCTCGCGATCGACGTGTCCCTGTCGATCACCTGCCTGGTGTAGGCGTCGAAACGGTAGGTTCTCAGGAGGTCCATCCAGCGTCGCTTGTTGGCGATTGCCTTCCGGATGATCTCGAGCGCGGGATCCTCGGCGAGCACGAGCACTTCGGGGTAGACGAGCGTGGCGCCCCGGAGCGCGATGTCGCCCCTCGCGGCGGCGTCGCCGGTCCGGAGCGTCTCCGCCTCGTAGGCGAGGTGGACGAAGACGACCGTCACGGGCCGGGGCCCGACGGGCAGCCGGTACCGCCCGTCGGCGTTGGTGACCGTACCCTTCGACGTGCCGAGGATGCGGACGTTGACGGCCGGGATCGGTTCCCCCGTCGACGCGTCGGTTACCCTTCCCTCGAGCCGCCCGGCGGCGTCGCGTTCCGCGCCGGGCCCCTGGGGCGCGCCCGTCAACGCCGGAGGCGCGAGGAGAAGGATTGCCGCGATCAGGAGTGAAGCGGGAGCGGTGGTGGTGCGGCGTGCCGGTCGGGTTGGGGGGACGTTCCTCGGGGTCACTTCTTCCGGACGAACGCTCCGATGATCAGGCTGCCGACGAGACCGGTGAAGATCGTCCCGATGAATCCGAACAGGGCCTGCATCACCGGCGTCTGGTACTGCGCGGTCGCCAGGAGCTCCGCGGCGATCTCGGCTTCTGACTTTCCATCGGCCCTCCCCATCCCGGCCTGAACGAGGCGCACTTCCTCGAAATAGTCGGGGAAGACGACGAGCGTGAAGAGAAGGGACGAAAGGATGATGATGACTCCCCCGATGAGGGACATCAGGTTGCCCGCGGCGACCTGCCCGCCGTACCCCCTGCCCTCCGCCGCGGTCCGCCTCAGCGCCCAGACGAGGACGCCGAGCTGGAAGATGATCACGGCATAGAACGCCGGGACCATCGCGGGGTCCTTGTACCACCCCGTGAATCCCATCACGAACGTCCATCCGGCGCAGAGGACACCGATCAGGATGCCTCCCCTGAATATGGTGTTCATGGACTTCTCCGAATGTCGAACATACCGGGAGAACCGGCGCCGGACCCGCGTGGCGACCGCGCTCTCCCCGGCGGCGAATCACGCCTCGCCGCCGCCATTCACGATCGGCTGTCGCTTATCGCCAGCCGCCGCCGCCGCCGCCGCGGTTCCCACCGCCGCCGCCGCCGCCGCGATAGCCGCCACCGCCGCCGCCACCGCGCGGGGAATCCGTGCGGGGACGCGCCTCATTCACGGTCAGCGCGCGGCCCTTCAGGTCGTTGCCGTTGAGTCCCGCGATCGCCGCTTCGGCCTCCGACTGGGTGGGCATCTCCACGAAGCCGAAGCCCCTGGGTTCGCCGCTGAACTTGTCCTTGAGGAGCGATACCGTGCTGACCTTCCCGAATGCAGAGAAGGCCTCCCTGATATCGTCCTCCGTGACGTTGCGTGAGATGTTGCCCACAAAAATGTTCATCGAGTGACTCCTTGAGTGATATGGATATTGGACTAGTGTGAAGCTGAGTTCGGGCGGCGGAAAAACCGGGGATGATCCCTGACGGTGTGATCGGCGAGTGACCCGGCCGGGGCAGATTTCCGGGGGGCGCGCTGCTGCGCAGGCGTGGAGACGGCTACGTTCGTTATCACGGATCGGTCGGTGGTATCTCTACGAAATGTGGGGAAGTCCGGCATCAAACGCAAATGGTATTTTTTAAATATCATCCGGACGCCGATTTCCGGGGATTTACGGGGGAGACGCGGGTACGGGGCGGCGGGGGGAGGAAAAGTGAATATTTGGTATATTACGGCCCTATGGTGCGGTTAAACCCGGAACGGATGAAAAAAATCGGAGTGGCGGGATTCCTCTTTTTCCTGCTCAAAGGGCTGATCTGGATCCTCCTCTTCGTGGTCGCCTGGGCTGAACTCTGACCCCCTCCGGCGGCGCCTCACCGCCGGATAAACGTTCCCACCCTCAGCTCGGCAAAGGCCTGCCGCAGCTCGTCCTGCGTGTTCATCACGATCGGCCCCTGCCACGCCACCGGTTCGCCGAGCGGCCGGCCCGAGACGAGAAGGAACCGCATCCCCTCGTCCCCGGCCCGCACGCTCACCTCGTCGCCGGTGTCGAACAGCACCAGTGAGCGGTTCCCGGCCTCGTCGAACCGCGACTCTCCGTCGGCGCCGACGCGGTCGGTCTTCACGGGAAGGGGCGCGGAGGCGTCGCGGAACGTGCCCGATCCCTCGAACACGTACGCGAAGGCGTGTCGCGTCGTCTCCACCGGCAATATTTTTTTCTTCCCCGGCGGGACCCAGACGTCGAGGTAGCGCGGGTCGGCCGCGACCCCTTCGACGGGCCCCCGTTTCCCCGCGAACTCCCCGCAAACCACGCGCACCTGCATGCCGTCGTCTTCCGTGACGGTGGGAATTTCTGCCGAAGGTACGTCCTGATACCGGGGGTTCGTCATCTTGAGCGACGACGGGAGGTTCGCCCAGAGCTGGAACCCGTGCATCCGCCCCTGCGGGTCGCCTTTGGGCATCTCCTGGTGCAGGATGCCGCTGCCCGCCGTCATCCACTGCACGTCCCCGGCCCCGAGGATCCCCCGGTTCCCGAGGCTGTCGCCGTGGTCGACGCTTCCGGCGAGCACGTAGGTGATGGTCTCAATGCCGCGGTGCGGGTGCCAGGGGAACCCCGCGAGGTAGTCGTCGGGACGCTCGTTCCGGAAATCGTCGAGGAGCAGGAAGGGGTCGTACTCCTCCGTGTCGCCGAAGCCGAAGGCCCGGCGGAGGCGCACCCCGGCCCCCTCGAGCGTCGGTTTCGATTCGATGATCCGTTTGACGGGTCTGATGGACATTGCCGTATCCTTCCGCGTAAATTATTTCATCAATCCGATCTGTTTCATGTACGTCTGGTTGTCCCAGAAGAGGTGTTCCTCGGTCATGACGCCGGATTCCCACACGCCGATGGTCGCCATCGGCATCCTGAACGCTTTTCCGGTCGGCGGGATGAACTTGCCGTTCCCGATCGGCATCGGTCTGGTGAACGTCCCTTCGAACACTCCCGTCACCGCGGTGTAGTTCCCCGATCCGATGCGGATGGGATGTTCCCTGATCCTCGTGTCCGGGGCGTACACGAACATCGCCTTGAGGTCCCCGAGATGCACATCGATTCCCTCGGTCATGTGCCCGTCCGGCCAGTACACTTTGATGTCGTGCGCGTGACTCTCGTGGAGCCTCGTCCATTCCTGGTTGCTGAACACCACGTAGTCGAGCGTGTCGAACTCCGCGAGGTTCGCCTGGACCGTCGCGCGCTCTTCGGTGATGTTCTTCAATTCCCCCTTCATCGCCTGGACCTCGGGGCTGTCGCCGGTGGAACATCCCGCGAAGAGCGCGATCGTCAGCGCGAGCATCGGAGCGAATACACGTGTCATGATGGGTTCCTTCCTGAAGGATGCGTGTGTGAATAATATATGAATTTTCAAAACATCTCCCGCCGGTCTCCCGGTCCGTGAACCGGACCGGGCCCTTCGATCGTGCGCGACTACGCGGCCTTGACCGCCTCCGCCGCCCTGGTGAACTCCGCGAGGATCTCGATCCTTACCTCGTTCCCCACGGTGACCCCGCCCGCCTCGGTGAGGGCGTTCCAGGTGAGCCCGAAATCGAACCTGTTGATCCTGCCGCGGATCTCGAATCCGGCCACGCGGTTGCCGCCGAATCCCGTCACCGTTCCGTTGTAGATCACCTCGAGCTCGACCGTTTTTGTCACACCGCGGATGGTCAGGTCCCCGGTGACGCGGAGCTCGTGATCGGAGAGCCTGCGGAGCCCGGTCGAGGCGAAGGTCATCGTCGGGTGCTTCGACGCGTCGAAGAAATCGGCCGATTTCAGGTGGCCGTCCCGCTGGTCGTTGCCGGTGTCGATGCTGTCGATCTCCGCCTCGAAGCTGACGACCGCGTCGCTGAAGTCGTCTGCCGCGGACGTGATCCGGGCGTTGAACCTTCGGAACCCCCCCGTGACCGTCGAGACGAGAAGATGCCTGACCCGGAAATTGATTTCAGAGTGTGCCGCGTCGATGTTCCATTGTGCCATGGCGTCGTTCCTTCCGATGCTGTTCGTGGTTGATGACTGTTGAACTACACGAACAATATACTCCGGTTGGACCCCCGGGCGCATTCACGCAGGGGAAGAAATGGGATGAACCTGTGGTAACGCCCCCCCGGGGCTACCGCCTTTTCGAGAGCTCCTTCCGGATCCGGCTGAGCGATTGGGGTGTGATGCCGAGGTAGGAGGCGATCTGGTGCTGGGGTATCTGTTCGATGAGCGACGGGTAGGTGGCGATGAACGCCAGGTATCGTTCCTCCGCGGAATCGCTCAGGAATGACTCGACACGGCGGCGGCTCGCGAGAAAGCCCGACTCCTGCAGGATGCGGAAAAACCTGTCGGCCCGGGGGGCGGTGTCGAGCAAATCGTCCCGGGACGATTTTTCGAGAAGGAGGACTTCGGAATCGTGCAGGGCGTCGATCGAATGGTCGGACTTCCGGCCGGAAAGGAAGCTCTCCCCGTCCGATATCCACCAGTCCGCGATGGCGAACTGGACCACGTGCTCCTCCCCCTTCGCGTCCACCGTGTACGACCTGAGGCACCCGCTGTTGACGAACGCGATGTGCCTCGCCACCTCGCCCTCCTGGAGGAGGAACTGCCGTTTGCGGATTTTCCTCGGGACGAAAAACGGCTCCCAGAGGGACCATTCCTCCCGTGTCAGGGGCACGCGCCGGTTGACGTGGGCGTAGAGCTGGTCGAACACGATCGGACTCCTTCGGGTTCAGTTTGCCACGGAAGGTGATTCCCGGACGTACGCACCGTCGGTGAGCTGGCGGAGCATGAAATCCGCCACGCTCTCCCTCGATATCCGGACCGTCCAGA
>CAZQSM010000073.1:0-4606 GCA_964596065.1 uncultured Chlorobiaceae bacterium
CGGACGTTCACCGAACGGAATTTCGAGATCCTTCCCGGAATGGTGCATTCGGTCCCCTATGACGCGTTTTCCGCGAACCCGAACTTCCCCGACGGCGGGACGATGCGGATGCCGGTCGCGGGCACGATCGCCCGGGGCCACCTGCCGTACGATTCGTCGCGGGCCGACGCCGAAGCGTCGAAGGCCCTCGCGCTCCTCGCGACGCTGACGCCCGAAGAACTGGAGGCCAGGTCGGCGAATTCCGCGGCGGTGTTCGCGACGTTCTGCCAGCCGTGTCACGGTCCCGCGGGGAAGGGGGACGGGACCATCCCCGCCCACGGTTATCCCGCGCCGCCGCCGCTCGACGGGGCCGGTCCGCTGAAACTGACCGACGGCCAGATCTTCAACGTCGTCACGTACGGGAAGGGGAACATGCCATCGCTCTCCCATAGAATGGGGAGGGAGGAGCGCTGGCTCGCCGTGGAGCACGTGCGGCACATTCAGGCCGCCGCCGTTCCGCCGGCGCCAGCGGGCGCGCCTTCACCGGGTGCCGCGGGCGCCCCGAAGGAGACCCCGCGATGACGGCGCCGAGGCTCAATGGCTTGAAATACGTCCCGGGCAAAACGATGATGAACAACCTCGCCCTGATGTCGGCGGCCGGCGGACTCGTCACGCTCGCGGGGATCGCGTTCGCCCCGGAGCGGACCTGGCCCAACGTCCTCCTGGCGGGCTACTACGTCATCGGGCTGTCGCTCGGCGCGGGCGTGTTCATCGCGCTGCAGTACATATCGAACGCGGGCTGGAGCGTCGCCATCCGCAGGGTCCCGGAGGCGGTCGCCTCGGCGTTTCCCCTCGGCGCGGCGATGATGGTCGTCGCGCTGGCCGGGATACCCGTCCTCTATGAGTGGAGCCACGCCGACGCGGTCGCGGCCGACCCGGTCCTCTCCGGAAAAGCCGCCTGGCTGAACGTCCCATTCTTCATCGCGCGGATGGCGGTCTACTTCGCCGTGTGGGGATGGCTTCTCGGAAGGATCCTCTCCACATCGCGGCGCCAGGACGCCGACGGCGACCCGGGCCTCACCGGGCTCAACAAGCGGTACTCGGTGGCCTTCGTCGCGTCATTCGCCTTCACATTCACGATCGCCAGCATGGACTGGATCATGTCGATCGAACCCCACTGGTACAGCACGATCTTCGGGATCTACAATTTCAGCGGGATCTTCGTGGCCGGGCTGTCGGCCATCGCGATCGTCTCCATCGTGCTCCGGAGGAGCGGCCATTTCCGGGAGGTGCTCAACGACCGCCACCTCCTCAACCTCGGCCGGCTGATCTTCGCCTTCAGCACCTTCTGGATGTACATCTGGTTCAGCCAGTACCTGCTGATCTGGTACACGAACATCCCGGAGGAGGTCGTGTACATGATCCGGAGGGAGGAGGGGAGCTGGGTGATCTTCACCGTCGTCAACGTCCTCTTCAACTGGCTCATACCGTTCGTGGTCCTCCTCCCGCGGTGGACGAAGCGGAACGAGGGGCTGCTCCTGAAAATCTGCATCATCACGCTGGTCGGGCACTGGATCGACCTCTTCTGGATGATCCTGCCCCCCTTCATGCCGGCGGCCCCCGTCGTCGACGCCTGGGAGGTCGGGCCGCTCCTGTTCGCCCTCCCCTTGTTTTTCGTGATTGTGTTCCGTACACTTTCCCGGCACGCGATCGTCCCCGCGCGGGACCCGATGCTGGTGGAGAGCCTGGAACGGCACTGATATTCCGTCGAACCGCGTGTTACGTTAACTTGAAAGGAAACCGATGCGCATTCTCCCGATCGTGCTCCTCTTCTCCCTGTGTTGCCTCCCTCCCGCCACCGGGCAGGATTTCACCCCGTCCGTCCGGTTGCGCGGGGACCTGAGAATCCGCGGCGAGATCGATTCCCGGGACTTCAACCTCTCGACCCCGCCGAACACGTTCACGACGATGCGCACGCGCTTCGGTCTCGAGGCGTTTCCCGCCGAAAAGATCCGGGTGCTCGTGATTGCCCGGGACTGGAGGGTGTTCGGGACCGAAACCGACGCCGCGGGGACGTTCAACACGATTTCCGACGGTAAAAACGTCGACCTCCACCAGGGTTACATCGAGGTGACCGATTTTCTCGCCGACGGGCTGATGCTCAGGGCGGGACGCCAGGAGCTCGGGTTTTCGAACGAACGGATGATCGGCGGGGTGGGATGGAACAACATCGGGCGGGTCTTCGACGGCGGGCTGCTCCGGCTGAGCGCGGACGCGGTCACGGTCGACCTGTTCGGGATGAAGGTGGCGGAAGTCCGGTCCTACGCGGCGGCCGCGACCCCGGCCTCGACGGCGCCGGTCACCGACAACGGCCAGAATTTCTTCGGCCTCTACACGCAATGGAAGGCCGGCGGCGGACACACAGTGGACGCGTACGTCCTCTACCAGGGAAACCGCGCGCAATCCGGGGGGGGATTTATCGACTTCAGGCGGGCCACGGCTGGCGTGTACGCGAAGGGGAACGTGGACGCATTCATCTATGAAACCGAAGTCGCACTACAGGCCGGCGAGCGGGGGAGCGCCGACATCGCCGCCTACACCCTCACGGGCATGGCCGGCTACGAGTTTCCCGGCGCTTCCGTTTCACGGGTCGCCGCGGGCTACGAATACCTGAGCGGCACGCCGGCGAGCGACCCGGATTTCAAAAGCTTCGATCCCCCGTACGCCACCGGCCACAAGTTCCACGGGTTCATGGACTATTTTACCAACATACCGCTCCATACGGGCAACCTCGGCCTGGCCGATCTGCTCGGCCGCCTGGATTTCACGATGGGCGACCGGTTGACGGGCGGGGCGTGGTACCATCAATTCCGCACTGCGCAACCTTCGGGCGGCGAATCCCTGCTCGGCCACGAGGTCGATCTCCTCCTGAAGTACCAGTACGCGAAGGCCCTCTCGTTCGAGGCGGGGATCTCGTCGTTCCTACCCGGCCCGCTCATGCGCGCGCAGTTCGGCGGGGCCGACACGGGCCTCTGGGGTTTTCTTGCAACTACCGTGACATTTTAGTACCCTGACGGGAAACCTACATAAGGAGCAGCGGATGTCCAGGCCACCGAAGCGGTTTTTGCAATTCAAGAAGGACTACAGGAAAATCTTCGACGCCTACGAGAGCCTCGGCGCCGCCGTGCACGAGGCGGGCCCGATCGACCACAAGACCCGGGCGCTGATCAAGCTGGGCATCTCCACCGGGGCGCGCCTGGAGGGCGCGGTCCACTCCCACGTTCGGAAGGCCCTCGACGCCGGCGCCACGCCCTCCGAACTGAGGCAGGTCGCCCTGCTGTCGCTGCCCACCATCGGCCTGCCGTCGATGATGGCCGCGCTCAGCTGGATCGATGACGTGGTCGGAAAAAAGAAATGACCGCGCAGGCCCCGCCCGTCCCTGACGTCACCGGGGTCATCCTCGCCGGGGGGGAGAGCAGCAGGATGGGCGCCGACAAGGCCCTGCTGACGGTGGACGGGGTGTCGTTCCTGGCGCGGATCGGCGAAACAGTGGCGGGTGTGACCGGGGATGTTGTGATCAGCGCGGGGGAGGAGGGACGCTACGCGGCGATCGGGCCGCGCGTGATCGCCGATCGTTTCCGCGGCTGCGGTCCGCTTGCCGGCATCCACGCGGCGCTCTCCTCGATCCCGACGAGCAGGGCCCTGGTTGTTTCCTGCGACCTGCCGCTCGTCACACCGGAAGCGTGCCGACGGTTGCTCGGGGCCGATGTGGACGGCGACGTCATCATCGCCAGGAGCGACTCGCGCCTGCAACCCCTCCTCGGCGTCTACCACAACACCATCATTCCCCCGCTGGAACGGTGCCTTCGCGAGGGCCGGTACTCGGTGCTCGATTTCCTGAACGAGGTCTGCGTGACCGTCCTCGATTTCGGGGCGGCCTCGTGGCTGGTGAACGTCAATACCCCCGGGGATTACGAGCTCATCCGGGCGCGTGACGGAAGTTACCTGACGACCGCGCCGTCCCCGTTGAGCTGAACCCGGGTCTTCGGACCGGTGATCGTCGACGGGTCGAATTTCACGCCGGTCTCGTCCGCGTGGTGCTGCCCCTCGGTGATCTGGTCGTCGACCGACATCTCCTTCACCGACACGACGCCTTCCGCCTTCGCCATTTTCCCCTTCACGCTCATCGGGAAGGTGATCACGCCGTCCTCCACTTTGAACCTGAGGGCTTCCTTTCCGTCGCTCCCCTGGATCATGATCCAGCATCCCATCATCTCGCAGACCTCGGTGATCGTCCCCTCGACGAGCACCCTCTTGCCGTTGAACTTCGCGGGCTCGCGGAGGATCTCGGCGATCGGTGTGGCCTGATTGATGGTCAGCGGTTTGCCGAATTCGGAGCTGCCGCATCCCGGAACCAGCAGTAGCAGCAGGGCGAGGGCGGCCGTTGAACACTGTACGGAGATCTTCATGGAACTGTCCTTGTTAGTATGGGGGATGAAGAACGCGAGGGATGAAATGATGGGATAACATATGAAATTCCGGTGAATTCCACAATCGCGGACGGCGTCGTGAGGGCCGGACCCGGCCGGCGGCCGGCGCGGACTCAGAGCGCCCCCCAGGCGCGGAC
>CAZQSM010000073.1:4706-9760 GCA_964596065.1 uncultured Chlorobiaceae bacterium
GCGGCCTGTTGACAGTGGCGCCGGAAGGAGTTATATTATAACGACCATAACGTACATTCAGGGCAACACGGCAGATCCCATGGCATTTCCTTCAGAGTTCCTTTCGACGTGGCAGGTGGCGGCGCTCTTCAAGGTGACGGAAACGACCGTCAAGCGCTGGGCCGACGACGAAATCCTCCCCTGCGTAAAGAGCCCGGGGGGGCACCGGAAATTCCGGATGGCCGACCTCATCGTGTTCGCGGAACGCCAGGGTTACCCGATCGCCGGTACCCTCGAACCGCCGCTGACGGTGGCGCAGATGGACCAGGTGCGGTTCGCCGTCCACACCAGGAACTACCACGCCATCGCCCAGGTCCTCTTCGACATCGCGCTCCGGGCGGACTCGGAGGCGGTGTACCAGCTGATGCTCTACCTGTCGAGGCACAACGTGAAACTCCCGACGCTCGCGGACGAAGTGTTGCGCCCGCCCCTGGTGAAGATCGGCGAACTCTGGAAGGCGGGCAAACTCCGGGTCGACCAGGAACACCGGAGCTCGCACGCCGTCAGCGAGGCGATGGTCCGCCTCGCCCCCGAACTCCACCGGAAGGAAGCCAACGAACTGACGGCCGCCTGCGCCTGCCTCGAGGGGGAACGACACGAGATCGGACTGCGCGGCATGGCGTTCGCCCTCGAGGCCGAGGGCTGGAATGTCCACTTCATCGGCGCCGACACGCCGTACGCCACCGTGGTCGACTATGTCCGGAAGGCCAGGCCGGACCTGCTCTGCGTCTCGTTCACGGCCGCGAAGGCCGACAGCGCGCTCACGCGGGGGTTCGCGTCGGTGGGGAAGGCGGTGCGGCTCGCGGGCGGGAGGTTCGTCGCGGGCGGGTATTTCGCGGGGAACTTCACCGCGAAGGACCTCTCGTGCGACCATGTCGCGGCCTCCGTGACCGAGGGCATCGACTGGATCCGTGAAGCGTTCGCGCTCCGTCCCGGCCCCAGGCCGAAAGCCAGGCACGCGGTCGCGTCACGGTGAACCATTCCCGGCTCCGCCGCCTCGCCCTCCCCCCGCTCCTCACGCTCCTCCTCGCACCGGGACCGCTCAGGTCCCAGGGGGACGCGCCCAGGACCGGGACGATCTCCGGCACGGTCGTGAACGCGGCCACGCGGGAAGCGCTCGCCTCCGTCAACGTCCGGGTCGTCGGCACCCGCCTCGGCGCGGTCACCGATTCCACGGGCGGTTTCGTGATCCGCCGTGTCCCCGCCGGCGAGTACGCCGTGAGGGCTTCGCTCGTCGGGTTCCTGACCGTGACCAGGTCCGACGTGATGGTGACGCCCGTGCGTCCGGCCGTCATCCGGATCGAGCTCGGGGAGGCGCCGGTCGAACTGGAGGGGGTCGGCTCCGCCGCGGGATATTTTCCCGCGACGCCCGATATGCCGACGAGCGCCAGCCGGCAATCGTCGGAGGAGATCCGGAGGCAGCCCGGCGGGTTCGAGGACGTCCTCAGGGCGGTCTCCATCCTCCCCGGCGTGGCCCGGCCTGAACCGGGACGCAACGACCTGATCGTGCGGGGAGGGGCGCCGTCGGAAAATCTCTACCTCCTGGACGGGATCGAAATCCCCAACATCAACCACTTCGGGACGCAGGGTTCCGGCGGGGGACCGCTCTCGTACATCAACCTCGATTTCGTCGACAACACCCTCTTTTCGGCGGGCGGTTTCGGCCCGCGCTACGGCGACCGTCTGTCGTCGGTGCTGGGGATCGAACTCAGGGAGGGGCGGACCGACCGGATCGGCGGAAAACTGACTCTCGCAGCCACGCAGTTCGGCGCGAGCGTGGAGGGCCCGGCGCCACACGGGGGATCGTTCCTCTTCTCGGCCCGCCGGAGCTACCTCGACTTCATCTTCAAGGGCGCGGGGTTCGGTTTCGTCCCCGAGTACTGGGACTTCCTCCTGAAGTGGAGGTATGCTCCCCGCCCCTCCGACGAGGTGCGCGTCATCGCGGTGGGGGCGATCGACGACGTCAACTTTTTCAATGACACCGGTGAACAGCGGTACGACAATTCCAGGATCCTGGGCAACTCACAGCGGCAGATCGCCGGCGGGACCGGCTGGCGCCGCCTGCTCGGGTCCGGATATTTCTCCGTGACGTTCGCCCAGGCGTGGACCGATTTCACCCTGATCCAGCGCGACACGCTCCGCAACCCCGTGTTCACGAATGAATCGATCGAATACGAATCGTCCCTTCGGGGCGACCTCCTGATCCGCGTGGCCCCCTTCACGACGCTGAGCGCGGGGATCGCGGGGAAACTCGTGCGATTCTCGAACGACATCGAACTTCCCGGTTTCGTCACCCCGTTCGGCGACACGCTCCGGGGCGCCGTCCACTCGGGGAAAACCGGCGCCAAGGCGGGTGCGTACGCCCAGCTGAGCAGGGAGTTCGGGAGACTGAACGTCAGCGCCGGAATCCGGCAGGACTACTTCAGCCTCATCGATGCGGTGCCGCCGCCCGAACCGAGGTTCTCCGCGTCGTTCGCCCTCACGGCGGCCGCCACGATCAGCGCCAGCGTCGGCCGGTACGGCCAGTCGCCCTCGTACGTCTGGCTCGCGGCGCATCCGGGGAACCGGTCGCTCCGGTACATCCGTGCGGACCAGGCGGTGCTCGGCCTGGCGCAGACCCTCCGGGCCGATACCCGCATCGTGATCGAAGGATACCTGAAACGTTACGCCGGGTATCCGGCGAGCGTGGAACAGCCATACCTCGTGCTCTCGAATACCGGGGCGGGGTTCGGCGGTTCGGAGGATTCCTATGCCTCCTTCGGCCTGGAGCCGCTCGTGAGTGAAGGGTCGGGGAGTTCGGAGGGGGTCGAGATCTCGATCCGGAAAAATCTCTCGGAGTTGCCGTTCCACGGATATTTCTCGCTCAGCGCCGGAAGGACGAGATACAGGGCGCTCGACGGGGTCGAACGCCCCTCCTCGTTCGATCAGCGCCTCATCCTCAACGCCGGGGGAGGGTACGTCATCGGCCCGCTCTGGGAAGTCGGCGCCCGGTTTCGCCTGGCGACGGGCAGGCCCACCACGCCGTTCAACGCCGACGGCACCAAATCGACCGAACGGTACAACGGCGCCCGGCTCGGCGTGGACCACAGCCTCGACGTGCGCGTCGACCGACGCTGGTTCTTCGATTCCTGGACGATGGTCGCCTACATCGACATCCAGAATGTGTACAACCGAAAACCATCCCGGGCGCCGCGCTTCGACGCCCGGACCGGGACGCTCGAGGAGGAGGACTCCATCGGCATCCTCCCGTCGATCGGCATCTCGGCTGAATTTTAAATGAGAAAATCGCGAAATGAGCTTGCATCCTCAGTAAGAATAGCCTTAAATTTACGGGTGACGACCGAACCGCGGAGGGTTTCGGGTCCCCGCCTGTCGCGCCCGACGGGCACCGTCGGGAGTTGCATTTTACACGACTATTGACCAACTTTACGGCGTCCCCCCCGGTATTACGGTTGGCGCGACGGATTTCGAAACTTCGACCTCCGTGCGGGGGGTGACTATTCCCCTGACCTTCAGTCACGGAGCCAGGACCGAACACAGTTCTCTGTTCATTCTATTCAGGAGGGTCACAACATGAATTACCGCAACGGGCGTGCGATAGGCCTTGTCCCCGCCATCATCGTGTCGATCATCCCGATCATCCTCTGGGGCCAGCCAAAAACCGTCCAGACAACGCAGCTCGTCCGCGATTCTGAGGTGATCGTCGTCGGTACTGTCGGGTCGCTCCGCTCGGAGTGGAACGCCGACAAGACGAGGATCCAGACCGTCGTGACCATCCGGGTCGACGAAACGATCAAGGGCGCCGTGGACGCGGGGGCGCTGACCGTCGTCATTCCGGGCGGTGAGGTGGGGGAGGTCGGGGAATGGTACAGCCACTCCGTGAGGTTCAAGGACGCGGAAGAAGTCGTGGTGTTCGCGAAGAGGGACAGGCAGGGAGTCCTCCGGGTGACCGACGGCGAACAGGGGAAGTTCCTCGTGGAGAAGGACCCGAAGGGCGGGTCCAGGATCATCCCGAACCTCGGGCCGCTCGAGGTTTTCACCACGCAGGTGAGGCAGAGCGTCAAGGCGCAATCGACGGTCCGGGGCGACAACTGATCCTCCCCCGTCAGGGCGCACCAGAGTCCATGCTGTTGTTGCCGGCCGGGTTTTCCCGGACGGTTAAATTTATCCGCATTCAAAGGGCACCGATATGAAACGGTTCACACGCTTCGCGCCGATCCTCCTGCTCCTGCTCCTCATCCCCCCGGGCGCCGCGCTCCACGCGCAGCCGGACCAGATCGTCGTGCCGTACGGTGCGGGGGGGTATAAATACCAGTTCGTGAAGTTCAATTCGACGCTGATCACGTCGCAATCGTATAAAAACGTGGGCGCGTCGGAAACGGGATATTCGACCGGGTTCGCGGCGTTCGGCACGCTCAATAAAACCGGCAGTCCGCCCTGCCCGCTCAACGACGCCACGCACATCAGGACACTCTGGCCTTCCTCGAGGGACCTCGTCATCAGGAAGCACGTCATCCTCCCCGCCGGCGCGAGAAACGTGCGCGTTACCGTCGCGATCGACAACGGGGTGCACGTGTTTTTCAACGGCGCCGACATCTCGGGGGGCATCCGGCAGGACAACGACTGCGCCACCGAGGCGGGGGATTTTATTTTCACTGTTCCCGACAATCTGCTCGCGACCGGTGACAACGTCCTCGCTGTGCGGGGCGTCTGGCTGAGTTCGAAAAATTACCTCGATTTCAAGGTGGTCGCCGATTTCCCGTACCAGATCACCGCGGCCGCGGGAGCGGGTGGAACGATCGCCCCGTCGGGCAACATCCTCGTCAACCACGGGGCGAACCAGGCGTTCACATTCACGGCGAACACCGGATACCACATCAAGTCGATGACCGTCGACGGCGTGACGACGAACCTGGAAACCTCGTCCACCGGACCGGCGACGGGCGGCTACACCTTCACCAACGTCACGGCGGCCCACACCATCAGCGTCGCATTCGCCGTCAATGTCTATTCCA
>CAZQSM010000074.1:0-1455 GCA_964596065.1 uncultured Chlorobiaceae bacterium
CCGCTGTAGTCGACGTAGACCGTCTTCCATTCGGAGAAGAACTCGAACACCGTCCATCCCCCCTCGCGGTGGCCGTTGCCGGTCTGCTTCACGCCGCCGAAAGGCATATGCGCTTCGGCGCCGATCGTCGGGCCGTTGATGTAGGTAATGCCCGCCTTGATGTCCCGGATCGCCCGGAACGCGTTGTTGATGTCCTTCGTGTAGACCGAACTCGACAGGCCGTAGACCGTGTCGTTCAGGACCGACACGGCCTCCTCCATCGACTTGATCTTCAGGACAGAAAGCACCGGCCCGAAGATTTCCTCCTTCGCCAGGCGCATCGACGGTTTGACGTCGGTGAAAATCGTCGGCTCGTGGAACCACCCTTTGGCGAGCGCGCCGGCCGTGGCGGCCTTGCCGCCCGAGACGAGCTTCGCCCCCTCCTTTTGTCCGATCTCGACATACGACTCGACAGTCTTCCGCTGGCTCTCGTTGACGCAGGGGCCGACGTCGGTCTTCGGGTCGAGGCCGTCGCCGAGGCGCAGCTTCTGCGTCCGCGCGGTGAGCGTGGCGATGAATTCGTCGTGGATCTTTTCGTGCAGGATGAGCCGGCTCGTGGCGGTGCAGCGCTGCCCCGTCGTGCCGAACGCGCCCCAGAGCACGCCGTCGACCGCGAGGTTGATGTCCGCGTCGTCCATCACGATCTGGGCGTTCTTGCCGCCCAGCTCGAGCGACACGCGCTTCAAGGTTTTTGCCGCCGTCTCGGATATTTTGATCCCCACCGCGGTGGAACCGGTGAAGCTGATCAGGTCCACCTCCGGGTGCTCGACGATCACGTTCCCCACTTCCGACCCGCCGCCGTGGACGATGTTCACCACCCCCTCGGGCACGCCCGCTTCCATCAGGATTTCGACGAGGAGCGTGGCGGTGGCCGGCGTGTCGGATGCCGGCTTGAAGACCACGGTGTTGCCGCAGAGCAGCGCGGGGAAGATCTTCCAGGTGGGGATGGCCATCGGGAAGTTCCAGGGGGTGACGATCCCCGCCACCCCGATCGGCACCCTGAGGGCCATGTTGAACTTGTTCGGCAGCTCGGAGGGCACCGTGTGGCCGAAGAGCCGGCGTCCCTCGGAGGCCGCGTAATAAGCGGTGTCAATCCCCTCCTGCGTGTCGCCGCGGGTTTCGGTCAGCACCTTCCCCATCTCGCGGGTCATGATGGCGGCGATTTCCTCCTTGCGGCGGACCATGATGTCGCCCACCGTCTTGAGGATGTCGCCCCGCTTGGGCGCGGGCATCAGCCGCCACGAATCGAACGCCTTTCGGGCCGCCTTCACCGCCTCCTCCACGTCCTCCTTCCCCGACTTGGGGAACGTGCCGATCAGTTCCTCCCAGTTGGCGGGGTTGCGGTTCTCGAACGTCCTGCCCGACTTCGCGTCGGACCACTTGCCGTTGATGAAGTTCTGGTATTTTTTCATGGTC
>CAZQSM010000074.1:1555-5139 GCA_964596065.1 uncultured Chlorobiaceae bacterium
CCCCGGCCCTAAATCCCCACCCGCTTAAAAATGTAATCCACGTTTGCCAGCGCCTTCTTCGGGTCGAACGCCGCGTCAATCTGCTTGCGTGAAAGGACCTTCGTGACCTTCGGGTCGGAGGCGATCAGCGACTTGAAGCTCGTCCTCGTCTTCCACGTCTCCATCGCGTTCTTCTGGACGATGGCGTAGGCCTCCTCCCGCCGCATCCCCCCGTTGGTCAGCGCGAGCATCACCGCCTGCGAGTGCACGAGCCCGTGCGTCAGGTCGATGTTTTTCCGCATGTTCTGCGGATACACCAGGAGCTGGTCGACGATCTTCGTGAACTGCGTCAGCATGTAATCGAGGAGGATGCAGCTGTCGGGGATGATGACCCGCTCCACCGACGAGTGGGTGATGTCCCGCTCGTGCCAGAGGGCGACGTTCTCCATCGCCGCGACGGCGTTGCCCCGCAGGACGCGCGAGAGCCCGGCCACCCGCTCGCAGGTGATCGGATTGCGCTTGTGCGGCATCGCCGACGAGCCCTTCTGCCCTTTCGCGAAGAATTCCTCGGCCTCCAGGACCTCGGTCTTCTGCAGATGCCTGATTTCGGTGGCGAACTTCTCGAGCGAACTGCCGATCACCGCCAGCGTGGTCATGAATTCGGCGTGGCGGTCGCGCTGCAGGATCTGCGTCGAGATCGCCGCAGGCTTCAAACCAAGTTTTTTGCACACATACATTTCGACCGAGGGGTCGATGTGCTCGTACGTCCCGACCGCGCCCGAAATCTGTCCCACCGAGATGGTCGCCAGCGCGTGTTCGAGGCGGATGATGTTGCGGCGGGTCTCGTCGTACCATAACGCCAGCTTCAGCCCGAACGTGGTCGGCTCGGCGTGGATCCCGTGGGTCCGGCCGATCATCACCGTGCGCTTGAATTCCCTCGCGCGGCGCTTCAGCACCCGCGCCAGCGCCCCCAGGTCCTTCAACAACAGCTTCGCCGATTGGGTCATCTGGATGGCGAGGCCGGTGTCGAGCACGTCGGACGAGGTCATCCCGAGATGAATGAACCGCGATTCGGGGCCGACGTGTTCGGCGACGTTGGTGAGGAACGCGATCACGTCGTGCCTGGTTTCGCGCTCGATCGCTTCGACCCGCGCGGGATCGAACTTCGCCTTTTTCCGGATCACCCTGACGGCCGCCGCGGGGACGATGCCGAGCTTCGACTGCGCCTCGCAGGCGAGGATCTCGATGTCGAGCCACGCCTGGAACTTCGCGCGCTCGGACCAGAGCTCCCCCATCTCCTTGCGGGTGTAGCGCGCGATCATTGAGGCCGCCTTTCAAGCTGGAGCTGGATGGTCATCAGTTTCCGTTCGCGGAGGATTTTCAATCGTAATACGTCGCCGGCCCGTCGTTCCGAGAGGAGCGCGATGAGGCTCTCCTCGTCGTTCACCCGCTCGTCGTTCGTCTCGAGGATGATGTCGCCCGGCTTGAGTTTCGCCCGATCGCCGGGGCTGCCCGGCTGCACTTCCGAGATGATCACGCCCTCGGCCTTCGTGAGATCGAAATACCTCGCCACGCGCGCGTCCACGGTCTGCACCTTGAGGCCGGTCCAGAAGTTCCGCTCGATCTTCCCCTTGAGGCGGAGCTCCTCCACCACCTTCCGCACCTTGTTGATCGGGATGGCGAACCCGAGCCCGATGCTCCCCTGGTTGGGCGTGTAGATGACGGCGTTCACGCCGATCGCCTCGCCGAGCGTGTTCACCAGCGGCCCTCCGCTGTTGCCCGAGTTGATCGCCGCGTCGGTCTGGATCATGTTCCGGTAGTAGCGCTCGCCGTTCGCCTGCAGGTTCATCCCGGTGGCGCTCACCACGCCCACCGTGACGGTCGGCTTGTCGCTGATCTCGAACAGGCCGAAGGGGTTGCCGAGCGCGATCACCCACTCGCCGATCAGGACGTCGTCGGAGTTGCCGAGCGGTATGAAGGGGAGGTTCTGCCCGTTGATCTTCAGGAGCGAGATGTCGGAGAGGAGGTCGGTGCCGACGAGCTCCGCCGGATATTTCTCCTTGTTCGTCATCGTGACGGTGATGGTCTTGGCGTTGCCGGCCACGTGGTCGTTCGTGAGGATGTAGCCGTCGGCCGAGATGAGGAACCCCGACCCGAGCCCCTTCACTTCCTGCCGGTAGGTCCGGTTGCCGCCGAAGAACTGGTTGAAGAACGGGTCGTTCCCCCACGGGGTCCAGGCCCGGTATTCCCGGACCTCGGTGACGTTGATGCCGACCACCGCGGGGCTCGTCGTGGAGACCACGCGCGTGATCGCGTTCGACCGCTGTGAATAGAGCTGGTTCGAGAGGGAATCGCGCAGGGCGCCGGCGCCGCGGCCGTCCTGGTAGAGCGCGTTCGTCACGTTCGGGCCGCCGGCCAGGGGTTCGTCGGCCTCCCCGTCGCCGTTACGGTCGAGCATCCGCCGGGCGTGCGCCGCCGAATCACCCAGCCCGACGTCGGTCATCAGGTCCCCCACGACGTCCCGGCCGTAGTAGCGCGACGCCATGTAGAACCCCGACCCGATCGCCGCCAGGAAGAGCAGCATCCATCCGACAAATTTCATCTCGTCACTTCTTTCGTTTCAGCACCTTCTTGACGGCCCTGACGATGTCGTCCTTCGCGATGCCGTATTTCACCATCAGTTCCGACCCGGCGCCCGATTCGCCGAACGTGTCGTTCACGGC
Source organism: uncultured Chlorobiaceae bacterium (assembly GCA_964596065.1). GTDB lineage: Bacteria > Bacteroidota > Ignavibacteria > UBA10030 > SZUA-254 > SZUA-254. The sequence goes on from CAZQSM010000074.1 coordinate 4,258, forward strand.
GACGAACTCCATCGGGGTGGGATGGGCCTCGGCCAGCACTTCGGCCACGGCACCGCCGAGCCCGCCGTGGCGCTGGTGGTCTTCGGCCGTCACGATGGCGCCCGTCTCCTTCGCCGCCCTGATCACGGCGTCGCGGTCGAGCGGCTTGATCGTGTGCATGTTGATCAGGCGGACGCTGATGCCCTCTCTGGCGAGCATCTCCTCGGCGAGGACCGCTTCCCAGACCTGCAGCCCGCAGGCGATCACGGTCACGTCCTTCCCCTCGATCAGGGTGTTTGCCCTGCCGAAGACCATCGGCGTCGAGTCGTCGGTGAAGACCGGCGTGTTGTCCCGGAAAAACCGGATGTAGATCGGGTGGTCCCAGGCGAGCGTCGCGCGGACCATTTTCCTGGTCTCGAGGTAATCGCACGGGGTGGCCACCGTCATGTGCGGCAGCACGCTCATCGTGGCGAGGTCCTCGAGCGACTGGTGCGTGGCGCCGTCGGGGCCCACGGTGATGCCGCAGTGCGAGGCGCAGATCTTGACCGGCACCCGGCTGTAGGCGATCGACTGCCGGATCTGGTCGAACGGCCGCCCGGTGGCGAACTCCCCGTACGCCGAGGCGAACGGGATCTTGCCGGCGATCGCCAGCCCGACAGCGGTGCACATCATGTCCTGCTCGGCCACGCCGACCGAGATGAACCGGTCGGGGAATTCCTTCGCGAAGAGGTCGGTGCGGACCGATCCGGTGACGTCGGCGCCGAGCACCACCACATTCGGGTTTTCACGGCCGAGTTCGACGAGCATTTCGCCGAAACCGAGCCGGGTGGCCTTGAGTTCGCGTGAGACGAGTTTCGTCATGCCTTCACCTCCGCCGCGACCGGGGGTTTCGCGGCCCCGGCC
>CAZQSM010000074.1:5239-7051 GCA_964596065.1 uncultured Chlorobiaceae bacterium
CGGCCGTTGATCTTGCGGAGCGTGGAAAGCTCCGCGATCGGAAGAAATCCCCTGCGCGCGAGCGTCGCGTACCAGACGGGGCAGAGGTGCCCCGCCGAGAGGAAGAGGAAGTCCCGTTCGGGCATGTCGGGTTTCTTCGGATCGATGTTCATCAGGTGGAAGTAGAGACTCGAGAAGATGTCGGAGAGCCCGAGGGTTCCGCCCGAGTGTCCGGACTTGGCGAGGAGCAGCATCTTCATCAGGTCGCGGCGGATCTGACGCGCCATCTCCGTGAGGTGGTTGATGTCGGGGCGGTCGGGTTTCATCATTGTTTGGCTGATGGTTTGAGGTACTGTACGATGACGCCATAGTGGCCGAGCAGGATCAGGAAGCCCATCGCGATTGACAGGAGCAGAAGGTTGCGCGGTTCGGCGGAGGGGACGAGGGAACGCATCGTCTCGTCGGGGACCGCCGCCAGGAGCACGGGCATCAGGATCGACGCCGAGAGGTTGCCGGTATGGATGTCCCGCTTCACCGCGAACGTCGCCAGGAACGACACCACCCAGGCCGCCGCGATCGTCCAGCCGAGGACGATGCTGACCCCGAGCGTCGTGGCCAGCCCCCGTCCCCCCTTGAACCCGAGCCAGGGCGAATAATTGTGGCCGAGCGTCGCGCCGAGGCCCGCGGCGCCCATGATCCAGAAGCTGTCGCCGAACAGGAGGCACGCGATCTGCACCGCCGCAACCGCCTTCAACACGTCGATGACGAGCACGGCGATCCCGAGCGCGCGGGAATTGGTCACCTCGTAGACGTTCATCGTGCCGACGTTGCCGGTGCCTTCCTGCCTGATGTCCATCTTCCTGCGCCATTTGACGAGCAGGAACGTGGTCGGAACGGAGCCGACGAAGAAGCCGAAAATCAGTGAGAAAACGTAAGTCAGAATGCCTCGGACAGGGGAAAAGTCGTGAATTCGTGTGGAAAAAATACGCATAATCCGAGAAACTTCCAAGATCGGCGCTCCGGGCCATCCTTGATTCTCCGACCGAAAAAGGGTATATTTCCCCGCTTCTTTCGCGCGCCGCCAATCTCCTTCACGCGACAATCAGCCCAGGGGTGTGACAGCAACGTGACCAAGACTGAAATTCGACACCTGTTGAAATCATTCAAACAGGGGGACATTTCAGAAACAGATGTCGTGCGGAAGATCGCCTCACTCGGATCCGAATCGCTCGGGTTCGCCACGGTCGACCACCACCGGCAGCTGCGGCACGGTTTCCCGGAAGTGATCTTCTGCCAGGGGAAAACCCCCGCCCAGGCGGCGGCGATCGCGGCCTCGGTCAGCCGCGGCGGCCGGCCCCTCCTGGCGACACGGGCCGACAGGGAACATTTTCGCGCGGTAAAAAAGAAGGTCCGCGGGGCCCTCTATAATGAATCGGCCCGGACGATCACGGCCAACGGACCGAAGACGCCGCGCGACGCGACGCGCAGGATACTGGTCGTTTCGGCCGGAACCTCCGATATGCCCGTCGCCGAGGAAGCGGCCGTGACGGCGAGGATCTGCGGGAACGCCGTCGATACCCTCTATGACGTGGGGGTGGCCGGTCTCCACAGGCTCCTCTCGCAATCGGACCTCCTGCTCAAGGCGAACGTGATCGTGGTGGTGGCCGGGATGGAAGGCGCCCTGCCGAGCGTCGTCGGGGGCCTGGTGGACGTGCCGGTCATCGCGGTGCCCACTTCGATCGGATATGGCGCGAGCTTCGGGGGGGTCACCGCCCTCCTGGCGATGCTCAACTCCTGCGCGAGCGGGGTGACGGTGGTGAACATCGACAACGG
>CAZQSM010000074.1:7151-9746 GCA_964596065.1 uncultured Chlorobiaceae bacterium
ATTTCGGGCAAACAACCAACAACGAAAGAACACGACAATGCTGACCGACATCAAGAAAATTCAATTCCACGAAACCATCCTCGGCACGCTGGGGAAAACCCCCATCGTGCGCCTGAACAAGGTCACGAAAGGCTTCCGGGGCAATATCTTCGTCAAGGTTGAATCGTTCAACCCCGGCGGTTCGGTGAAGGACCGGATCGGCATCGAGATCATCGAGGACGCCGAGCGCGAGGGGCGCCTGCGCCCGGGCGGCACGATCGTCGAATCGACATCCGGCAACACCGGCGTCGGACTGGCGATCGCCGCGGCGATCAAGGGGTACAAGTGCGTCTTCACCCTCCCCGACAAGATGAGCCTCGAGAAGATCCGGCTCCTGCGGGCGTTCGGCGCGGAGGTGATCGTCACCCCCACGGCCGTCCCGCACGACTCCCCCGAGAGCTACACCGAGGTGGCCAAGAAAATTGTCCGCGAGACGCCCAACTCGATCCTCGCCAACCAGTACTTCAACCCGCGCAACCCGGAAGCCCACTATAAGTACACCGGGCCCGAAATCTGGGAGCAGACCGGCGGGCAGATCGACTATTTCGTCTGCGGAGTCGGGACGGGAGGCACCATTTCGGGCGTCAGCAAGTTCCTCAAGGAGAAGAACCCGAAGGTGAAGGTGATCGGGATCGACCCGGCCGGATCCATCCTGAAGGAATACTTTGACACGAAGAAATTCAGCGATGTGCTCAAGACCTACAAGGTCGAGGGGATCGGCCAGGACTGGCTCCCGGGCACGCTCAATTTCGACCTGATCGACGAGATGGTGACCGCCAACGACCGCGAGTCGTTCCTGATGTGCCGGCGGCTCACGCGCGAGGAGGGGATCTTCGGCGGCGGCTCCTGCGGCACCGCCGTGGCGGGCGCGCTCAAGTTCGCCGAAAAAATGAAGGACGACGATGTGATGGTGATCCTCCTCCCCGACACCGGCGAACGGTACCTGAGCAAGATCTACAACGACGACTGGATGAAGGAAAACGGCTTCCTCACGCCCGACCGCGTGACGGTGAAGTACGTCCTCGAGCACAAGGCGGTCGGCGTGCGCCAGCTCGTGGCGATCACCCCCACCACCTCGGTGCGCGAGGCGCTCGCCTTCTTCCGGCAGCACGACATCTCGCAGCTCCCCGTCATCGACAAGGGGAAGCCGGTGGGGACGGTCACCGACAACGACCTCCTCTCGGGCGTCCTCGCCGACAACGCCAAACTCGACGCGAAGGTCTCCTCCATCATGAAGCCCCCCTACCCGATCATCGGGTCGGCCTCGCCGGTGGAGCACGCCATCGATTTCCTGAAGGCGAAGGACGCGGCCGTCCTGATCGAGGAGGACAAGAAGATGATCGGCATCCTCACGCGCTACGACGTCATCGAATACCTCGCGCGCTGAACGAATTCCACACAACCAGGGACTCTGATGAAAACGACGAAATTCTCCACCCGGGCGATCCACGCGGGGCAGTCTCCCGACCCCCTGAGCGGCGCGGTGATGACGCCCGTCTACCTCACCTCCACCTACGTCCAGCAGGGGATCGGGCACAACAAGGGGTGGGAATACTCCCGCGTCTCGAACCCCACGCGCGACGCCCTCGAGCAGAACATCGCCTCGATGGAGAACGGCCGGCACGGGATGGCCTTCGGCTCCGGGATGGCGGCGATCGACGCCATCTTCCGGCTCCTGAAACCGGGCGACCACGTCGTCGTGTCGGCGAACGTCTACGGCGGCACCTACCGGATCGGGAAGGACGTGTGGGAGCAGTTCGGGTTGAGCTTTTCCTTCGTCGACACGACCAGGGTCGACCACATCGCCGCGGCGATCACCCCGAAGACCAGGATGCTCTTCGTCGAAACGCCCACGAACCCGACGATGGAAATCACCGACCTCCACGCGGTCGGGAAATTCGCCCACCAGCACCGGCTGATTTCGGTCTGCGACAACACCTTCGCGACCCCCTACCTCCAGCGCCCCCTGGAGCACGGGATCGACGTGGTCGTCCACAGCCTCACCAAGTACCTCAACGGCCACAGCGACATGCTCGGCGGGGTGGTCGTCACGAACACCGCGAGGATCGCCGAACGGCTCCGCTTCTTTCAGAAGGCGACCGGCGGGATCCTGAGCCCCTTCGACGCGTGGCTCTGCCTGCGAGGCACGAAGACGCTCCCCGTCCGGATGGAGCGCCACGGCAAGAGCGCGATGCTCGTCGCGAAGTGGCTCGAGCGGCAGAAACGCGTGAAGCACGTCTACTATCCGGGCCTCGCGTCGCACCCGCAGCACAAGCTGGCGCACCACCAGATGCTCAATTACGGCGGGATGATCTCGTTCGACCTCGGGTCGCTCTCCGCGGCGCGGGCGTTCCTGAAGCGGGTGAAGCTCTGCGCGCTCGCCGAGAGCCTCGGCGGCGTCGAAACGCTCATCAGCCATCCGGCCACGATGACCCACGCGTCGATACCGGCCGCGCTCCGGAAGGCGAGCGGCATCACCGACGGGCTGGTGCGGATCTCCGTCGGGCTCGAGGACGTGGAGGACATCATCGCCGACCTGAAGCAGGCGATGCGGTA
>CAZQSM010000075.1:0-9493 GCA_964596065.1 uncultured Chlorobiaceae bacterium
CGTTGAGGAACGCCCCCCTGGACCCCGATTCCTTGATTCTCACCCCCGGATTCCCTACTTTAGTCTAAATTTCGTTCCCGCCCTCCCGTAACCGATGGAAACTCCTGATTCAGCCGCTTCGGAAACGCAGCCGCCGGATGACATCAACGCCCTCATGCTCCGACGGAGAGAGGAACTGGCCTCGCTCAGGGCGATGGGGGTGGACCCCTATCCCCACGGGTATGAGGTCAACGCGTCGTCGGCGGAGATCGTCGGATCGTTCACCGACGGCGGCGACCAGCGCCGCGTGAGCGTTGCGGGACGGATCATGTCGATGCGCAGGATGGGGAAGGCCTCCTTCTTCCACGTCCAGGATTCCGCCGGGCGGATCCAGGTCTACCTGAAAAAGGACGACCTCGGCCCGTCGTACGACGCATTCCGCCTGCTCGACATCGGGGACATCGTCGGGGTGGAGGGCTTCGTCTTCCGGACCCGCACCGGCGAGGTATCGATCCACGCGGGGAGCTTCACGCTCCTGGCGAAGTCGCTCCGGCCGCTCCCCGTCGTGAAGGAAAAAACGGACGAATCGGGGAACACCGTCACGTTCGACCCGTTCGCCGACAAGGAACTCCGCTACCGCCAGCGGTACGTCGACCTGGCGGTGAACCCCGCGGTCCGCGACGTGTTCGTCAGGCGCTCCCGGATCTACAGTGCCATGCGGGGTTTCCTCGACGCGCGCGGTTACCTCGAGGTCGAAACCCCCATCCTCCAGCCCCTCTATGGCGGGGCATTCGCCAGGCCTTTCATCACGCACCACAACGCCCTCGACATCGACCTCTACCTGCGCATCGCCGACGAGCTCTACCTGAAGCGGCTCATCGTCGGCGGGTTCGACGGCGTGTACGAATTCGCCAAGGACTTCCGGAACGAGGGGATGGACCGCTCCCACAACCCGGAATTCACGATGATGGAACTCTACGTCGCCTACCGCGACTACCGGTGGATGATGGACCTCGTCGAACGGATGGTCGCCGTCGTCGCGACGGAGGTCAACGGCCGTACGACTGTCAGGGCCGGGGGGAACGACATCGATTTCGCGCCGCCCTGGAAGCGCCTCACGATGTTCGACGCGATCAGGGAATCCACCGGGCTCGACCTCAGGGGGAAGAACGAGGGGGAGCTGAGGGACGCGTGCGCGCGGCTCCGCGTCGGCGCCGACGGCCTCGTCGGGAGCGGGGCCCTCATCGACGAGATTTTCAGCGAGAAGGTCGAACCTTCGCTCATCCAGCCGACCTTCATCCTCGATTACCCGGTCGAGATGTCCCCGCTCGCGAAAAAGCACCGGTCGGAGCCGGGCCTGGTGGAGCGCTTCGAGGTGATCGTCAACGGGCAGGAACTCTGCAACGCCTTCAGCGAGCTCAACGACCCGATCGACCAGCGCGCCCGCTTCGAGGAGCAGATGAAATCGCGCGCGCGGGGCGATCTCGAGGCGCAGGTACTCGACGAGGACTTCCTCAGGGCGCTCGAATACGGCATGCCGCCGGCGGCCGGCCTGGGGATCGGGATCGACCGGCTCACGATGCTCCTCACGGGTCAGGATTCGATCAGGGACGTCCTCTTCTTCCCCCAGATGAAGCCGGAGCGGGGATGACGCGCCGGTTCCCGCTATCGGTCACGCTCGCGGCGCTGCTCCTGGCGACGTTCTCGCTGCTGTTCGCGGGCACGACCGGGATCCTCGAGGGGACGGTCGTGGACCGCGACACGCGGGAGACGCTCGTCGGCGTCACCGTGAGCATCGTCGGCACCGGCCTCGGCGCGGCGACCGACGCCGAGGGACGGTTCCAGGTCAACAACGTCGAATCGGGGACCTACGACGTGCGGATCACGAACATCGGCTACCAGCCGGTCGTCTACAGGGGGGTGGTGATCAGGCCCGACCTCAGGACGAAGATCAACATCGAAATGGTCCAGTCCGCCGTGGAACTCGACGCGGTCGAGGTCATCGCGGAACGGCCGCTGATCCAGAAGGACGTCACGAGCACGAATTTTTCGATCAGTTCGAAGCAGGTCGACCGCCTCCCGGTGAAGAACGTCGCGGACCTGCTCGCGCTCTTCCCGAGCGTGACGGCGGAGGGGAACGTCCGCGGGGGGAAAGCGAGCGAGGTTGTGTATCTGGTGGACGGTCTGCCGATGCAGGACGTGGTGGGCGGGGGGATCGGCGGATCGCTCCCGAAGAGCGCCATCACCGAATTTTCGGTCCAATCGGGCGGCTTCGAGGCCGAGTACGGGAACGCCCTCTCCGGGGTGGTGAACATCATCACCCGCAGGGGCGGGTCGAGGCACGCGGCCATCGCCCGGGTGGAGAAGGACAACTGGCTTGCCGGGAACTGGAACACGCAGAACAATCGCGCCACCGAGACGGAGCTTACCCTCTCGGGCCCGCTGATCCCCGAGAGGCTCTTCTACTTCGGGGCCGCGACCTACCAGGCCAACGACACCCGGTGGTGGCAGGACTTCGACAACTTCTTCGACCGGCGGATCTTCCGCGACCTGAGCGGCATCGGGAAGCTCGACGTGGCCGTGTCGCCGGGCGTCCGCGTGACCGCCCAGAACGTCTTTTCACTCAGGGAATGGAGGGATTATGAGTTCAGCTGGAGGTTCGCCCTTGACGGCCTTCCTCCGCGGTCGAGGCGCTCCTACCGGTCCACGGCCACCCTTTCGCACACCCTGGCAGACAATCTCCACTACTCCTTCAACCTGACCTATTACTACCTCAGGTCGAGGATCGGCGACGGCGCCAAGACGGACATCGACCTGACGCCGTACGAACTCGATTTTTTCCTCACCTATGTCGTCGACGGGTCGAGGGCCTGGTGGGCCGACACGAAACAGCGGATCTATACGGCGAAAACCGACCTGGTCTACCAGCCCAACCCCAGCAACGTGCTGAAATTCGGATTCGAATTCAACCAGTACGACATTTTTTCCGACGTGGTGAAGTACGAGCCGCAGCGCAACTACTTCGGAAAGGTGCTGGTGGATTCCCCCCAGCTGAACTACAGCACGATGTACAAGTATTACCCGAGAACGGGGAGCATCTATCTCCAGGAGAAGCTCGAGGTCCAGCGGGACGGCGCCGTGGTCAACCTTGGTTTCCGGTGGGATTTCCTCGACCCGAGGAGCCAGCGGCCGAACGTCGAGTACACCCAGCCTGATTCAGGCTCCAACGGGTACGAGAGCACGGTGACGGGCTTCACCAAGGCCTCGCTCAAGCAACAGCTCAGCCCCCGGATGGGCCTGTCGTTCCCGATGATGTGGAACCTCGTCCTCATCATGAACTACGGCCACTATTTCCAGTTCCCCCTCTTCGACTACCTCTACTCCGGCATCAACCCGCAACAGCTCGCCACGGGCGTCAACGTCCTGGTGGGTAACCCCGACCTGAAACCGGAGCGGACTCACGCCTGGGAAATCGGGATGAAATACGGGCTCGACGAGCGGACCCTCGTCAGCGTCACCTACTTCAAGAAGGAGTTCATCGACCAGATCGACTCGAAAACGTTCCTCCCCTCGAAGGCGCGTGTCGCGGGGGATTACGGTTTCGCCGAGTACATCAACAACGCGTTTGCGAACGCGGAGGGGATCGAACTCGTCCTGTCGCGGACCCGGGGCGACCTGCTCACCGGCTCGCTCTCCTATTCCCTGATGCGGACGGAGGGCGTGAGCGAGTACGTCGACCAGGGGATCAACTTCCAGCAGTGGGGGTTCCCCGTGGTGAACCAGCCCTACCCGCTGAGCTGGGACCAGCTCCACAGCCTGAAGCTGAACCTGGATCTGAAGCTGCCCTACGACCTCGCGGTGAACCTCGTCTGGAGCTTCGCCACCGGGAAGCCGTACACTTACTTCCCGTCGAAGGACGGCTTCACGCCGGAGGATTCCACGAGGGCCTTCCTGCCGAACAACGCCCGGCTGCCGTCGTCCGGCTCGATGAACCTCAAGTTTTCGAAACACATTCCGCTCGGCTGGGGGGACGGCCTCACCGTGTACGGCGACATCAGCAACATCTTCAACGCGAAGAACGCGCGATGGGCCGACGCGAACGGGAGGCTGGGGGGACAGCTCTCCGACCCGAGCGCCTTTTACGAATCGCGACGATTTTCCCTTGGTGTGAAGTATGAAATCTGAATGGTTCCGCGCCCGCCTGGCGGCGGCGCTCTGCGCCGTGTGGCTGCTCGCCGCGTCCGGGTGCGACGAGAGCCTGCCCGTGTACGAAGACCCGAAAGACGTGATGCGGATCTCCGTCGTCGCCGTCGAGCAGCTCGACGACCACCTGGCCCCGCCCGGCAGGCAGGCGGTGCGGATCGTCCTCCAGGGCGTGAACACCTACGAAGAGCCCTTCCTCGACAGCGTCAGGATCGAAGGAACGATGAAGATCATCTGGGAGAGGCAGCCGTTCCGTTTCCGGACGGTCAGGCTCACGCAGCGCGACCTGACCGACGCCTCGCTCGTCACCAACGGCAAAATGCTCCTCCTGCCCGGGCAGGCCTTCTCGATGGAGATCTTCTGGAACATGCGTTCCGATAACGGCGTCTACCTGCCGGCACTGATGAATTTCGCGTGGCTCACCCGGCGGGTCTGCGCACCGAACATCGCGTGCGCGGACCCGGAAACCTTCCTCATCGAGACGACGCTGAACGTGTATGACCAGATCGGCGTCCTCCGGGCGCCGCCGGCGACATTCACCTTCGTGGCAAAGGTCCGGATCACCGGGTGAGCGGGAAGCCTCCCGTCGCCATCAGCGTCATCATCCCCGCCCTGCAGGAGGGGACCCGCCTGAACCGTCTCCTCGGCCAGATCTCCCAACCCCTCCGGGCCCTCCACGGCATCGAAGTGATCGTGAGCGACGGCGGCAGCACCGACGAGACCGTCGCGTGCGCCGGCGCCGGCGCGGACGTTGTCGTCTCGCACGCCGGTCCGCGGCGGCAGACGATCGGCGGGGGGAGGAACCGGGGGGCCGACGTGGCCCGTGGGGGCGTGCTCGTCTTCCTGAACGCCGACGTCACGCTCGCGGACCCGGCGCTCTTTTTCCGGCGGATCGGGGAGGCGTTCGGCGCCGAACCGATCGCGGCGGCCTCCTGCAGGGTGATGGTGGAACCGTCGGAAGAGCGCCCGATCGACAGGCTGGTCCACACGCCGTTCAACGCCTGGTGCCGTTTGCTGTCCTGGCTCGGCGCCGGCATGGCGCGCGGCGAATGCCAGGCGGTCTCCTCGGAACTATTCAGGACCATCGGAGGTTACAACGAGGCGCTGGCGGCCGCCGAGGACTACGATCTCTTCCGTCGAATCGGGAGGAAGGGGAGGGTGCGGTTCCTCGCCGACGTCACGGTCTTCGAATCGCCGCGACGGTACCGTGCGCTCGGCTACCCGAGGGTGCTCACGCTCTGGTTCCTGAACGCGCTCTCCGTCGCGCTCCGCGGCCGCTCGCTTTCCCGCGAGTGGAGACCGGTGCGCTGAGCGCCACCGCTCATTTGACTTTCAGGGCGTTTTTAAATATACTTTTTCAATGATGACTCGCCTTTTCCCCCGGAATTCATGAAAAAACAGTTCCCGCTCCCCGTCGTCTCCATCCTCATCGCGGTCGCCCTGCTCCTCGGCACCCAGATCAACAGCGTCTTCTCCGGCGACAACATTTTCGACCAGCTGAACAAGTTCAAGGACGTCCTCTCGCTCGCCGAGAAATTCTACGTCGACGACGTCGACACGAAGAAGATGGTCGAATCGGCGATCGCGGGGATGCTCCAGGACCTCGATCCGCATTCGGTCTACATCCCGGCGAAGGACATCCCGAAGATCACCGAGGATTTCAAGGGGAGTTTCGAGGGGATCGGCGTGGAGTTCGAGGTCAGGAACGATACCCTCCGGGTCGTCACCCCCGTTCCGGGCGGTCCGAGCGAGGCCCTGGGCATCCTGGCCGGCGACAAGATCGTCAGGATCGACGACTCGAGCGCCATCGGCATCACCCAGGAGGAGGTCCCGAAAAAGCTCCGCGGCCCGAAGGGCACGCGGGTCCGCGTGGCCATCTACAGGACCGGCGAGAAGAACCTCATCGATTTCGACATCGTGCGGGACAAGATCCCGCTCTACACGGTCGACGTCGCCATGATGGTCGAACCGGAGATCGGCTACGTCAGCGTCAACCGATTTGCGCAGACGACCTCGACGGAATTCAGCGATGCGCTCCGCAAGCTCCGGGCGAAGGGGATGAAGAAGCTCGTCCTCGACCTCCGGAACAACGGCGGCGGACTCCTCGACCAGGCCTTCCGGATGTCGAACGAACTCATCCCGGCCGGGAAGAAAATCGTCTACACCAAGGGCCGGAGGCCGGAGTTCAACAACGAGTTCATCAGCGAGGGGGGCGGCTTCACCGACGTCAGCCTCATCGTGCTGGTGAACGCGGGCTCGGCCTCCGCGAGCGAAATCGTCTCCGGCGCGATCCAGGACTGGGACAGGGGACTGGTGGTGGGGGAGACGACGTTCGGCAAGGGGCTGGTCCAGCAGCAGTACGAACTCCCCGACAAGTCCGCGTTCCGCCTCACGACCGCGCGCTACTACACGCCGTCGGGGCGGCTGATCCAGCGTCCCTTCGGAAAGAACATCGACGAGTACCGCCACGCGGCGATCGACCGCGAGGAGGTCGAGGGTGAGAACCTGCAGCACGAGGGTGAGGAGGACAGCGCGAAACCGGTGTTCAAGACCGCCGGCGGCAGGAACGTCTACGGGGGCGGCGGCATTACCCCCGACTACATCGTGAAACAGGGCAGGCTCTCGGAGCTGTCGTCCCGGATCCTCGGCGCCGGCGTGTTCCAGGAATACACGGCCGGTTTCCTCGACGCGCGGGGCAAGGAGCTGCGGGCGAAATATGATTCGGGACCGGCCGGCTTCGTCTCGGATTTCAACGTCGACGACGCAATGTTTACCGCGTTCCTCGGGATCGTCGCGAAGAAGGAGATCGCCGTCGACGCCGGACAGATGTCGAAGGACGAGCCCTACCTCCGCAAACGGATGAAAGCCCACATCGCCCGGTCGCTGTTCGGCAACGAGGGCTGGTACGGGACGATGCGTTCCGAGGACGTCCAGCTCGGTAAGGCCCTCACCCTCTTCCCGGAAGCCGACCGCATCGCGGGGCTTCGCTGAAGACCGCCGGCGCCATCGGAAAGTTACTCGGGCCGGCGGCGGTCACCGCGCTCCTGGCGGTCCTCCTCCCGGTCCCGCCCCGCGCTTCCGCCCTCCCGCCCCCGCCGCCCGATTCGTCGGTGTCGATGTTCCAGGTGGGCGAGGAACTGGTCTACAACGTGAGCTACGCGTCGGTCAACCTCGGCCAGGTCCGGATCAGGGTGCTCGACCGCCGGGAGGAGAAGGGCCGGACGGTCTTCGTCGCGCAGGCGAACATCGATTCCTACAAGGGTGTCCCCTTCGTGGACCTTCACGCCCTCTACGATAATTTCATCGACGAACGGATGCACTCGGCGTGGTTCCGGAGCCGCCTCAAGGGCGACCACGGCTGGGACACCGTGTCGTATTCCTACGATTATCCCGGCAAAAAACTCTTCGTTTCGGGCCGTCCGGCGCCCGGCGGCGGCAAGAACCTCGACGATACGCTCTCGATCGAAAGTTTCTACCAGGACGGGCTCTCACTCTTCTTCTATGCGCGACAGGAGGTCCTGAGCCGGCGCCAGGTCACCGTTGCCACTGTGGTCAACGAAAAGAAGGGTACGACCTCGTTCGAATTCGGGTCGGAGCGGATGGGCGAGGAGATCGACGCGGTGGACTACCCGGTGGATGTCGCCTATTTCCGGGGCGAGGCCGGCTTCGTCGGCATCTTCGGCCTCACCGGGGATTTCGAGGGCTGGTTCAGCCACGACGCGGCCCGTGTGCCCATCCTCGCCAAGATGAAAGTCCTCATCGGCAGCGTCAGGATCGAGCTGATGAAATGGACGAGGCCCGGCTGGACTCCCCCCCGCCACGTCCGGGGCGAGGGACGGTGATCCAGGCGTACGGCGGGATTACGCCGACGATCGACCCGTCCGTCTTCCTCGCGGCGGGATCGGTGGTCGTCGGCAACGTCACCATCGGCCGCGACTCGAGCGTCTGGTTCAATACCGTCGTGCGGGGGGACCTGAACCCGATATCGATCGGCGAGCGGACGAACCTCCAGGACGGGTGCGTCCTCCACGTGGACCACGAGCGGTACGGGCTGACGATCGGGTCCGAGGTGACGGTGGGGCACGGGGCCATCGTCCACGCCTGCACGGTGGGGGACGGGAGCCTCGTCGGGATGGGCGCGATCGTCCTCGACGGCGCGGTGGTGGGAACGGGGTGCCTCGTCGCCGCGGGATCGCTCGTGAAAATGCGCGACGTCATCCCCGACGGGGTCCTCGCGGCCGGGTCGCCCGCGAGGATCGTTCGTCCCCTGTCGCCGGAGGAAATCGCGGGGCTCCGGCGGACTGCGCTCAACTACGTGGCCTACGCCCGGTCTTACCTCCCCCGGTGAACGGGTCAATTTGCCGGGATTGGGGAGCCTGTCGACGGATTCACGGCCGGCTACTTGACATTGATGGAAGTGTGATATTATATTCACACAGAATCCGACAGTTCAACACACGGGGGACAGGCGAACAGGCGAAGATCATCACGATCACTAACACAACACCATCTCTGACCGGGCCCGGAGACGCCCGTTTCCGTGAGGCCACGGTCAGCAGCGGAGGAGGAAGGCAAGATGGCGACCGGCACAGTGAAGTGGTTCGACGGGAAAAAGGGGTACGGTTTCATCATTCCGGTTGAAGGGAGCGGGGACGTGTTCGTTCATTACACCTCCATCCAGTCAGACCGGGAGTTTCGAACCCTGAAAGAGGGGATGTCAGTGCAATTTGACCTCACAGAGGGAAAAAAAGGACTCCAGGCGCAAAAAGTCGTGGTGATACGATAACCCCCTGCCTCGTGCGTCACTCAAACCCCCGAGCGCCGGGCCCGTCAACAGCCCTGCCAACGGGGTTTTTTGTTGTCAAACAGACGATCGGGACCGCACACACATGGCGTACGTTTTTACATCGTCGGACTTCAGAAAAATCGGAAAAACGCTGGGCGTCGTTCCGAAACAGAAAGGAAACAACGTCCGCTACCAGATCGGCGGTCCTTCCGATCCGAGGAAACTGACGCTCGAGGTCTACCCCGGCATCCCGATCGGGAAGAAGAAGGGAAATCTCGTCACCGTCTACACGAACAATTCCCATCTGCAGCTCCATTTTTGCTCCGGGTTCGTCGTGAGCCCGATGCTGCGCGAGGTCACGTTCATCGGCGAATCGGGCGGCAAGCTCTCCGGCCTGATCGTCGAGAAGGAGGGAGGTTGTTCACTCTACGCCAACGTCGAACGGGAGATCCTCTCGGGGGATTTCACGAACCTGGGGCCCGAGGTGATGCTGTCGGGGATCGCGCTGTCGCTCACCGAGTCGAT
>CAZQSM010000076.1:0-9395 GCA_964596065.1 uncultured Chlorobiaceae bacterium
ATTCACTGCGGCCTTGCCATCGTATACGGAAAATGCCGGGACGGTGTTTCCCGCGTAACAAGCAACCAATCGCGAGGAATTGAAGCGATCGCCGGGCTCCCGCGTCCCCCCGCCCGCCCCCCGGGCACCCGCTTGAATATGAGAAAGCGATTTGGCAAATTACCCCCTCAGGGAGGGTCGCCGACCATCGGCGACCGGACCCGCGCGACATTTTCCCCAAACACTACCACATCATAAAGGATCCCGATCATGGGAAACAAGAACGTTCTTCGGCGCGACTTCCTCGGCATGCTGGCGACCGGCGCCGCGGCCGCGGGCATGGCCACACTGGCCGTCCCGGCGCTCTCGCAGGCGGCGGCCTCCCCCCTCCTCCAGTCGACGCCCGCATCCGGGTTCGACGCCTGGCTCGACAAGATCAAGGGGGCCCACAAGCAGGTCTATGACGCGACGGAAGTCAACCAGGCGATGGCGCTGGCGTGGTCCCGCGTCTTCCTGATGACGAACGCCGCGGTCGGCGTGCCCGCGGGCGACTGCATGTCGGTCGTCGTGCTCCGTCACGGCGCCATCCCGATGGCCCTCGAAACGTCCCTCTGGAAGAAATACGGTTTCGGCGAGATGTTCGAGGTGGAGAACGCGCAGACGAAGAAGCCGCAGGAGGAAAATATTTATTACTCCTCGCCCGTCGGCACGTTCCTCCTCCCGGACATGACGATCGAGACGCTGATGAAGGACGGCACGATCTTCTGCGTCTGCGACATGGCGCTGACGGTCTACAGTTCGATGGCGGCCAAGAAGCTGAACGTGGACGCGGCGGAGGTGAAGAAGGAGTGGGTCGCCGGCGTGATGCCCGGAATCCAGGTGGTGCCCTCGGGCGTCCTGGCGATCAACAGGGCGCAGGAGCGGGGCTGCACGTACGTGTTCGCCGGATAAAGCGCGGAGCGGGGCCCGGGATTCCTACTCGCCCCGTTTATAATAGACGGCGTCCGGGGGAATTTTTCCGTTCCTGTAATCGGAGGATTTGAAAGGGAAGACCGGCCTCGGCTGGGCGCAGATGAAGAAGGCGATCTGCTGCGCCTCCTCATCGGTCAACCCGCCCGGATCGATGTAGGGCATCATATGGCGGATCATTCCGGCGAGCGTGTAGACCCGCGCGGCGCCGGCGCCGTCGTTCCACGAAGCCGGGCCCCACAGGGGTCCGGCTTTTATGTCTCCGATCGCGAGGCCCTGCCCGTCCTCGCCGTGGCAGTTGGAGCATTTCTCCTGGAACAGGCCTTCCCCGCGCGCGGAGTCGAGGGCGTCCATCGGCAGGCGCATCGAATCCGGTATTTCATTGAGCCCCCTCCAGGGGAGCGGCGAGCCCGGCGGATGGTCCGCGGAGAGCCAGTCGATGTAGGCGGCGATCGCGCGCACCTCATCCGAGCCTTCGATGGCGGCCGCTGCGATTCCGGGTTCGTGCGCGGAGAGCATCGCGGGCGTGCCCGACGCGTTCATGCTCCTCAGGAAACAACCCGTGATCCTGTCCTCCAGCGAAAACACCTTTCCCGCCCGTTTGTTCAATTCAGGAAACGCCCCCGATACTCCGACGAGCGGCAGCGCCTTCTCGCGCTGCCCTGCGTTGAGATGGCAGTGGCCGCAACTAAGGTCGTTGCCGGAAAATCGCGAGGCATACTTCGGAGTTTGGGTGAAGAGGTTGAACCCCCGTCTCACCAGTTCAGCCTCTTCCGCGCCGCCCGCGATGGTGTCCGCGAAGGGGTTTTTCACCAGGTCCCAGGCAGTCTCCATTGCCGTCGCCGACGAGATGAGCGGACCGCTTTTCAGGGAATCGACGGCCGGATAATAGATCGTGGTGTCGGTCTGTGCGAGGGTGCGGGGAGTGGTCATCATTGCCACCAGGCACAATACGGGGAGAAGGAGCGCGAATCGCATGATGAAATAAAAATATGCAATACTCCCATCGGAAGCAATATCCCCCGGGGCATCCTGTGGATACGGGGACATCCCTTGGTCGTTAAACCGGGCTTTCTCTTTTTATCGTATTTTTGTACTTTAACCCAACCCGACAAATCCCGTTCCGTTTCGGCACGGTGTATCCCGGTCACTCTCAACCAACATCGGCATTGATTATGAAAACTTCCTTCGGTTTGATGATCATTGTCCCGGCCCTTCTTGTTCTCCAGGCGGGGGCGCAGGTGAAAAGCGGACTTCCCCCCGAAATGACAGCCGAGACGAAACAGTGCATCGATTGTCATTCCTCAGAGAACCCCGTAGTCTATCAGCAGTGGGGGGCGAGCAAGCACTTTCGGGCGAACGTCGGATGCTTCGAATGCCACGAGGCGCAGAAAGGCGACAGGGACGCGTTCGATCACAACGGCTACCTCATCTCGGTCATCGTCAGCCCGAAAGACTGCCAGCGGTGCCACTCGAAGGAGGTGGACGAATTCGTCAACTCGCACCACGCCAAGGCCGGACGGATCATGGGATCGCTCGACAACACGCTCGCCGAGGTAGTCGAGGGGAACCAGAATTTCAAGACCCCCGGCTTCCCCGGCGGGATTTCCGCCGCGGCGGTCAACGGTTGCTGGCAATGTCACGGCTCCGAGGTGAAAGTCCTCCCCGACGGCAAGCTCGACGCCGCGACCTGGCCGAACACGGGCATGGGAAGGATCAATCCCGACGGTTCGGAGGGCAGTTGCTCCGCATGTCATTACCGACACGAGTTCTCCGTCGCGCAGGCGCGCCAGCCCGAAAACTGCGGCAAGTGCCACATGGGGCCCGACCATCCCCAGCTCGAGATCTATGAAGAATCGAAACACGGCATCGCATACCACGCGAACAAGGAGAAGATGAATCTCAATTCGCCGAAATGGATCGTGGGTGAGGACTACTCCGCCGCCCCCACCTGCGCGACCTGCCATATGTCGGCCACGAGGGACATGCCGGTGACGCACAACGTCGGCCTGAGGATCAAGTGGAACAACCGGCCCGCGATCTCCGTGCAGGCCCACGAGACCGACAAGAAATGGGGACACAAGTCCGCGGAAGTGACGGGGACCCAGCGGATGGAAAACATGAAGAAGGTCTGTCTTTCCTGCCACAACCCGAACTTCGCGGACAATTTCTACACGCAGTACGAAGGGCTCCTCGACCTGTATCACGAGAAATTCGCCAGACCGGGATTGGAGTTGTTCGGCCTGGCCACGAAAGTGCTGAAAGCGGTGAAGGGGGAGGCCTACGCCGAGTTTTCGCAGAACATCGACTATACGTGGTTTGAACTCTGGCACCACGAGGGTCGCCGGGCCCGCCACGCCGCGTCGATGCAGGGTCCGGACTGGACCCACTGGCACGGGACATACGACCTCGCCAAGAACTGGTACGGGAAATATATCCCTGAACTTCGGGAAGTCATCGCGATGGGAACAGAATCGTCAAAACCTGAGGCGAAGACCGCCGCCGAAGATCTCCGGACTGCGCTCACCCGGATCCTGAACGACGAGAACCATAAATGGTCGATCGGAAAGGAAGATCCGAAGGTCAAGGAGGAACGGTCGAAGCGGAAGAAGGAGTTCCAGGAAAAGTACAACAAGTAGGCGGGTATTGACGTGCGAAGGGAAGGATGAACCCTCATCCTTCCCTTTTTTCTTTCCCCGTGGCGTCAGCGCATCACAACGAAGTGTTTGGTTTCGCTATACTCGCCCGCCTGCAGCCGGTAGAGATACGTGCCGGTCGCAAGGTTCACTGCGTCGAAGCTCACCGTCTTCGGTCCGGGGGCTTCCATTCCGTCCACGAGCGTGGCCACTTCCCTTCCACTGATATCGAATATTTTCAATGTGACACGAGTCTGCTCCGGGAGGGTATATCCAATCGTCGTTGACGGATTGAAGGGGTTGGGATAGTTCTGATCGAGCCGGTATCCGTCCGGGATTCCATCCCGCCCATCCTGTACTCCGGTGAGGACGACGTCGATCTGGGTCGTTCCCCACTCCCTTGATGGATTTTTATAG
The DNA here is from genome assembly GCA_964596065.1 of uncultured Chlorobiaceae bacterium. Lineage (GTDB taxonomy): Bacteria > Bacteroidota > Ignavibacteria > UBA10030 > SZUA-254 > SZUA-254. The sequence continues at coordinate 4,002 of CAZQSM010000076.1, forward strand.
CCGGCATTCACCGTATAACGGCCGGCGGAAGGCGCGGTCAGGATGAACGGATTGTTGCCCGTGGAGTTATTCACGGCAACGACGGTTCCGGAACTGTCAACCAGCTCTCCAGCCACGCTCGCCGTGGTCCCGCCGACGGTGACTTCCACCTGGAGGCCCCCCGGGAGCGCGGCCGAGACGATGCCCGTCTGCGCGGTGTGACACCCTCCGCCCGTGCCGCAACCCGGAGTGGCACCGTTGAACGAAGGTTGCGAAGATAATGACGAAATGAATGCCGCTACCACCAGGATGGAGAGAAGGCTGAGGCCTGATATGCGTATGATCATGACGGCCTCGGGGTTGTTTGCATACCCTATGATAATTGTTAGGTTTCAATGATACAAGTGTTGGGCGTCGGAGATCACGAATGCGCGATCACAACCTGGGAACCGGGGAATGGCCCATTTTTTTGGGGGGAAAGCCAGGACGGCCGGACCAGGCCGCTATTTCGTGGCAAACCGGACATCATTATTCGAAACGACCGACGATCACCGTTTGATTTTCAGCGCCCATTCCTCTAACTTCGATCGTGCGCGCCTGATCGACGATGTTTCAGACTTTGCCGGAGGACCGTATGCCCTATCGTTCAATCGTCTTGGCGTTATTTATTATTTTCCTCACCCCGCCCGTCCCGGCACAGGAAAAACTCAACGGCTGCGGGATGACGGGGAATGCGCGCGGGAAGGAGCTCCGGGCGCTCAACCGGCTCAAGAACCGGTACATCCGGCCGATGCCCGAGGACTACACGCGCTACGACATCTCGCTCGAAAAAATGCTCGAGCCGGGGAACGACCGGAAACGGTTCACCAATTCGGTGTCGGCCGAGGTCGAGGGGTACGTGCGGGACGTGGTGATCGGCGGCGTCGAGAGCTGTAACTGTAATTCGAAGGACGCGCGGTACAGGGACACGCACATCGTCCTCACGCTCGACGCGAAGGAGAAGAAGGCGACCCGGAGCATCATCGCCGAAGTCACTCCCCGGTGGAGGGAAACGATGCGCCAGCGGGGGGTCGACTGGAGCACGGAGGAGCTGAAAAGGACGTTGAAAAACAGGTGGGTGCGGATCAGGGGATGGATGCTCTACGACTGGCACTACACCGACGAGTCGGAGAACACCAACCCCGGGGGAAGGAAGAACTGGCGCGCATCCGCCTGGGAGATCCATCCGGTCATCTCGATCGAGGTCCTGAAGGACCGATGACGGCCCGGACACCAACGGCCCTTTTTTTAGGCGCTTTCCTTTTGATCCTGACGTCCGACCAGGGGTCGCCGGCTCGATCCCAACTCCGGCACAAACCTCCCGACCCGCTCCCGGCCCCCCTCCTGTCCGACCCCGTGCTCCCCGATACGACCGCCCTGATCGGGAAGTACATCGCCGAACATATCCAAGAATTCGCGACTCCCGAATTCCACGCGCGGAAAAAGATTCGGAGGGAATTTCAGAGAACCGGCTACACGAATGTCCTCCACGACGTTCTCGCCCTCGATGCGGTAAGCGCGCTTCTCTCCTTCATCCGGACCCGCCTGCAGATCGAATATTCCCTTCCCAATAACACCATATTCTTCCGGACTGATGCCGGCGCGCTTATGCCGCTCCCCGAAGACTGGAAATTCCCGGCCGACCCGTGGACGGACTGACACTGATCCCCGGGGTGCGGCGGGATTTCGCCGCTTCCCGCCGGGCGGCAGGCCGGTTATTAAAAGTCGCGAGGGCCAGGGAATCGCTCGGGCGGAAGCGCAATCCCTTTTTGCCGTTCGTCCACCTGCTGGCGAATATTTTCCTCTGCGCGTTCGCAGGACGATATCTCGAAAACGACGCCGGAGGGATATATCTGCCCCTCTTCATCGTTATACAGATTACGCTCGGGCTCCTCATTACGCTGTCGTTCGTCGGCCGCGGCGGCGCGGAAATTCTCCGAAAGACCCGACTTTTTCCCGGGTCATCCTCCGCCGGTTATTATTTTCTGCTTGCGGGAAGCCTGCGGCGGCCTGAATTGTATCTTTTTTCGGCTGTCGGATGCCTGTTCCCTGCAACGGTATACGGGCACGGAATCGGGGCTTCGATCGGTATCGTGGCGTGCTCAGCGATGCCGGCGATGGCGGCGCAAATCCTCTTATGCGCGGCGGCGACGCGGCTGATTACGGCCTCGCGGCCGATAACGGGACTGGTCCTCATCGCGATCATTGCGGTGGTAACGGTCGTCGTCTCGGTTCTTGTCTTCAGGACGGAGGGCCTGGCGTCCTCCCTCCCGATGGTAGCGTGGGCCGCGTCGGGTATCATCGGGTTCGGGACCGGAGATGCGGAAATGGGATGGTCGAACCTTGCGTATCTTGTCCTCGCAACCGCCGGTATCCTTGCGTTCTTCGGGAGATACAATGATGCCTCAGGCTGACAAGGCGATGTTCCGATATGAACTGACGGGATACGTCCGCGGCGGCCTCCCCCTCCGTTTTGTCCTGCTGGCACCGATCGGCGTGTTCCTGACGGTGTGGACCTGGAGCGTGGCGCCACCGTTCGCCGGCGTCGTCTGGCTGGTCTGCATCGGGCTGGAACCGAGGATCAACAATATTTTTTACGAATCCCCCCGGGAGCCTGAAGCGCTCAGTCTCTTTCCGTTGGATTGGAAGCGCGTCCTTCTCATCAAGAACGGTTCGACCGCGCTGATCGGAATCTGTGCGCTGGTGTTGATCTCGGTCGTGTCGTGGTATTTTTCTCCGGAATCCCCCGGCGGCCGCGATCTCGGGGACGCGCTCCTCTACCTGAGCACGATCTGCTTTCCCGTCCTGAGCTTCGGGAACGAGGCCTCCCTTCAATATCCACGGAAAGACTTCGCGGCGTTCTCAGCCGGATTTTTCGAGGCGCTCTGGATGTCGCTCACGCTGCTGGCCGTGTCGATTCCGTACATCCTCATCACGGAACTGCTCGAAATTCCTTGGCTCTGCCTCCCGTACGCCGCGGGAACCGCGGTGAGCTGGTACTTGAGGTCCGTTTCCCGTACTGCGGCTCGCCTCACCAACCGACCACACGACCTATGGCTGAAAACGGAAACATCATCGAAATCCTGAACCTCCGGAAACGGTATGACGACGGACCCGTCGTCCTTGACGGGGTTTCCCTTTGCGTCGGACCCGGTCGCATTTTCGGCTTCATCGGGCTGAACGGTGCGGGCAAAACCACCACCATCAGGATCATGGCCGGGCTCGCGTCGGGCGACTCCGGTGAAACGCTGCTCTTCGGCGAGCGGGTCATCCCGGGCGGGGACGTACTCCAGTCCCGGATAGGGTATGTGCTCGATGAACCGATGTATTTCGAATGGATGAACGCCCGGGAATACCTCCGTTTCGTGGCGGGGATGTATGAACTCCCCGTCCGTATCTCTGCGGACCGGATCGCGGAGCTTCTGGACGTACTCGACCTGGCCGACGCGTGCGAAATGCCGATCGCCTCATTTTCCACCGGGATGAAGAAGAAGATTTCCCTCGCCGCCGCCATCATCCACCACCCGCGGCTGCTGATCCTCGATGAACCATTCGACGGCCTCGACGCCGTGGCGGCACATGCCATCAGGGGCATTCTCCGGCAGATGGCCGGGGGCGGCGCGACGGTGTTTGTAACATCCCACGCCCTGGAAACGATCGAAAAGTTTTGCGATTCATTGGCAGTGATCCACAACGGGAAAATCATACTGCAATGCGAAATGAAGGAAGTCCGGGAAAAAGCCGTTGATCTCCTGGGAGCGTCCCGGACGCTGGAGGAACTCTTCGTCGGGCTGGTCGCGCTATCCCCCGCGAAGAACAGGTTGTCGTGGCTCTGACCGTTGTCCCCACCGTGGATCCCGCGCGGGAGGTCCCGGCGATGAAACGGCGGCCGCGATGGGCCGGACGCTTCATCGTCCTCGCGGCGCTTTATGCCTGTCTCGGGTGGGCGGGGAGCGGATACCGCGCCGACCTGGCGGCGGATCGGCTTCCCCCGTCCGCATCCGTTCAGGATCGTGTCGTTGCGCGGCGAACGATGATGGATTTCACCCTCACGAGGGCCCTTTTTCATCCCGTGCGCCTCTTCCTCGGATGGTCGGCCTTCTCCCTGGCGCTGTTCACCACGTGCGGGGTCTGGCGTACCCGCGAAAAGGCCCGTTTCGTTCATTTCCTCGCGGCTGAAGTCCGCGCGGAGGTCGCGATGTTCCTCGGTTACGCCGCCTCTCTCGTGGGGGTCCTCTTCGGATCGACGCGCGGGGAGCCGACGATAGCGTGGATCCCCGGTGGATTGGATCTGGTCTTCGTTTCGGATGATTTCCTCGCGCGCTATATTCTAAACTCATTCAATCCCTTTTCTGTCGCTTATGTGGCGGTCCTCGGCGTCACCGTTTCCAACCTGCTGGGTCTCTCCCGGCCAAAGGCGATCACTTCCGTTCTTTTCGCCTGGGGCCTGACGCTCTTCGCAAATGTCGGAATACTCCACGCCCTCAGGGAAGAATTTCACCTCTCGCCATAGGCCAACACCAGGGGCTTGGTTATCCACGGGAGATTCCCTATCTTTTTCATATCATTCAACCACACGTCCTGCAGGGTAGAATAACATGAACAATAATGTCTACTGGGTCCTGGACACCGCCGTCCGGGAGGGGAAATTCGACGAGCTCAAGGCCCTGATGAAGGAGATGGTCGACGCCACGCGGGCGAACGAGCCGGGCACGCTCAACTACGAGTGGACCATCAGCGAGGACAACCGGAGATGCACGCTCTATGAGCGCTACGCGGATTCGGCGGCGGCGATGGTGCACATCGGCAGTTTCGGGAAGAATTTCGCGACGAGGTTCATGGCCTGCCTCGAGCCGAAGAAACTCGTCGTTCACGGAAACGTCTCCGAAGGCGTGAAGAAGGCCCTGACCGGACAGGGGGGCATCTTCATGACCCCATTCGGGGGTTTCGCCAGGTAGAATGATGGCGCGGGCGCGGTAAATGCCGCGCCCGGTCGTCGCACCCCCCGCCTCCCGCTGTAACCTTTTTCCAGCCGGATCGTCAAATAAGCGTCCCTTTGACCGTCCAATAACCATCGAATTCCACCCATGCGTCGAACCCTTGGCCCGATGTTCGCCGGCGCGGCCCTCCTCCTGACCTGCTGCCCCGACGCGCCCGCCGGCACCGACCCGAAATCCCTCCGCCTCCGCCCAATCGACGCGCCGATCGAGGTGGACGGCGCGCCCGATCCGCAGTGGGAAACCGCTGATTCCACGGGAGATTTTTTCCAGCTCCAGCCATATTTCAACAAGCCCCCGTCCCGGAGGACGGTCGCCAAGGTACTCACCACCGGCGACGCGCTCTACTGTCTTTTCGTTTGTTACGCCCCCCCGGAGG
>CAZQSM010000077.1:0-9253 GCA_964596065.1 uncultured Chlorobiaceae bacterium
TCGCGTCCGGAGGTCCGCCGGCGCCATGACGCTCCTGCTCTCGGCGCTGAGACTCATCATCCTGATCCTCTTCACGGTCTTCGTATCGACGCTCGAAATCCTGGCGGTCCCCTTCCACAGGACCGGGAAGATCTTTCACACGCTGGCCAGGTTCCACGCCCGCGGCGTGCTGGCGATGTCGGGCGTCACGCTGAGCACGACGGGCACCGGCGCCCTGGACCTGTCGCGCAACTACGTTTTCGTCTCGAACCACGCGAGCCATTTCGACATCCCGTCGGTGCTCGCCGGCATCCCGCAGGACGTGCGGCTCGTCTATAAGAAGGAACTCGAAAGGGTGCCGTTCTTCGGCTGGGGCCTGAAACTGGGCGGGACCTACATCGCGATCGACCGCCGCCAGACGTCGGACGCGATGCAGACGATCGAGGCGACCGCGAAAAAGATCAGGGAGGGTTCTTCGGTCCTGCTCTTCGCCGAAGGCACCCGTTCACCCGACGGGAAGCTCCAGGCGTTCAAGCGCGGGCCGTTCAACCTCGCGGTGAAGGCGGGCATCCCCGTGGTCCCCGTGACGATCATCGGCAGCCACGCGGTGCTCCCCCGGGATTCCTGGCGGGTCCGGCCGGGCGCCATCTCGGTCGTGGTGGACGCCCCCATCTCCCCCGCGGGGGGCGGCGGCAGGGAGGCGGAGCTGCATTTGCGGGACCAGGTCCGCGAAGTCATCGAACGAAACCTCACCCGAAAGGCCTGAACGATGTCGGTTACCGTCAAGGATGTGGAATACATCGCCGCGCTCGCCCGGTTGTCGCTGAGCGACGCCGAGAAGAAGATGTACGCCGGCCAGCTCAACACGATCGTCGGTTATGTCGAACAGCTGAACCGCATCGACACGACGAACGTCGAACCGCTCGCGCAGGTGGTCGACATGACGAACGTGATGCGGGACGACGCGGTGACCCCGTCGCTCCCGAGGGACGTGGCGCTCGGCAACGCCCCGGCCCGGACGGAAAAATTCTTCAAGGTGCCGACCGTCAGGGGCGACCGCTGACGTGGCCGCCGCCCCCGACATCATCGCCGTGATTCCGGCCAGGCACGCGTCGGTACGGCTCCCGGGGAAGCCGCTCGCCGACATCGGCGGCAAGCCGATGGTGCGGCACGCGGCGGAGAGGGCGATGGAGGCGTCGCTGGTGTCGAGGGTGGTGGTGGTGACCGACCACGAGGCCGTGGCGGAGGCGGTGTCGAAGTTCGGCGGCGAGGCGGTGATGACGCCCGCCGACCTCCCCTCCGGGACCGATCGGATCGCGTTTTTCGCCCGGTCGCTTCCGGGCAACCCGATCATCGTCAACGTCCAGGGAGACGAGCCGTTCGTCACCGGCGAAATGATCGACGCGACCGCCCGCCCCCTGGTCGATGATTCCGCGGTCGTGGCGGCGACGGTGGCGGCCCCCCTCGGCGCCGGTGACGATCCGCTCGACCCGGCGCTCGTCAAGGTCGCGATCGCCCTGAACGGGGACGCCCTCTATTTTTCGCGGTCGCCGATCCCGTTCAACCGTGACGGGGGCCCCTGCGCGGTGTACCGGCATTTCGGGCTCTACGCCTACCGGAAGGATTTCCTCCTCGAGGTGGCAGCCTGGAAACCGACGCCCCTCGAAACCGCCGAAAAACTCGAACAGCTCAGGATCCTCGAACACGGGCGCCCGATCAGGGTGAGCGTCGGCAATTTCCGCAGCGTGTCGGTGGATACGCCCGCGGACCTCGCGAAGGCGAGGAAATTCTACAAGGACCATTATCTTGCAAGGGAAGCGTGAACTTCGGTGAAACCAAGCGGTCGTTCTGGTCGGGTCTCCGGGCGAATTTCGGACGGGGCCTCGTGCTGGTGGTTCCGCTGGTGATCACCTGGTGGATCCTGAATTTTCTCTTCACGACGATCGACGGGACGATGTCTCCGATCTTCGACCGCGTCCTGGGACGACACGTTCCCGGGCTCGGCTTCGTCACGATGATCGCGTTGATCCTCCTCCTGGGCGTGATCTCGCGGAACCTGATCGGCAGGTACCTGATGGCGGGGATCGAGGGGATCATCGGACGGCTCCCGCTCGCGCGGACGATCTACGGTTCGATGAAGGAGATGATGACGTCCTTCTCCCCGTCGAGCAAGGGCCGCTCCTTCAAGGACGTGGTCCTCGTGGAATACCCGAGGAAGGGGCTGGCGACGATCGGCTTCGCGACCAACCTGCTCACGATCGGGGGCGCCGAGCCCGCGACGGAAATGGTGAGCGTCTACATTCCGAACCCCCCCAACCCCACGTCGGGCATCCTGATCCTGGTCCCGAAGGAATCGGTCCAGGTGCTGAACATCCCGGTGGAACAGGGGCTCAAACTGGTGCTGTCGGGCGGGATCGTCACGGCAGGAACACTCAACGTCAAGGAAAGAGGTGAGCGTGGCCCGAACCAAGGTTAAGTACATCTTCATCACCGGCGGGGTCATCTCCTCGCTCGGGAAGGGAATCGCCGCCGCGTCGATCGGGCTGCTGCTGAAATCCCGCGGCCTGAGGGTCACGGTGCAGAAATTCGACCCGTACATCAACGTGGACCCGGGCACGATGAGCCCGTTCCAGCACGGCGAGGTCTACGTGACCGACGACGGCGCGGAGACCGACCTCGACCTCGGGCATTACGAGCGTTTCCTCGACACGAACATGACGAAGTGCAACAACGCCACGACCGGCCAGATCTATTACGAGGTGATCACGAAGGAACGCCGGGGCGACTACCTCGGCGCCACCGTGCAGGTGATCCCGCACATCACCGACGAGATCAAGCGGCGCTTCGAGGCCCTCGGCAGGGACGGGGAGTATGACGTCATCATCACGGAAATCGGCGGCACGGTCGGCGACATCGAGAGCCTCCCCTTCCTGGAGGCGATGCGCCAATTCATGTTCAGCAAGGGGAAGAAGGACGCCATCAGCGTCCACGTCACGCTGGTCCCCTACATCAAGGCGGCCGGCGAGATCAAGACGAAGCCGACGCAGCACAGCGTGAAGATGCTCCTCGAGATCGGGATCCAGCCCGACATCCTCGTCTGCCGGTCGGAAGCGCCGCTCAACAAGGCGACGCGGGAAAAGATCGCGCTGTTCACGAACATGGAGCCGGAATGCGTCGTCGACGCGCACGACGTCGCGACCATCTACGAGGTCCCCCTCCAGTTCGCCTCGCAGGAAATCGACGACCTGATCCTCGACAAGCTGGAGATGACCTGCCCCCAGCCGGTCCTGAAGGAGTGGAAGAAGTTCGTGGACCGCGTGAAGAAGCCGGCCGGCGAGGTCCGGATCGCGATCTGCGGGAAGTACACCGACCACCAGGACGCCTACAAGAGCATCAGCGAATCGTTCATCCACGCCGGCGCCGCGAACAACGTGAAGGCGAAGATCAGCTGGATTTCGGCGGAGGACCTCGAACGCGACGGGGCGAAGAAATATTTGTCCGACATCCACGGGCTGCTGGTGGCCCCGGGTTTCGGCGAACGGGGGATCGAGGGAAAGATCATGGCCGTCCGGTACGTCCGCGAGCGGGGCATACCCTTCTTCGGGATCTGCCTCGGACTGCAGTGCGCGGTGATCGAGTTCGCCCGGAACGTCTGCGGTCTTCCGCGGGCCAACAGCACGGAGTTCAAACAGACCGACCAGAACGTCATCGACATGATGATCGACCAGAAAAAGGTGACGGCGTACGGCGGCACGATGCGCCTCGGCTCCTACCCCTGCACGATCAGGAAGGGGACGGCCGCGCACCGGGCGTACAAATCGGAGCACATCTCCGAGCGGCACCGGCACCGGTACGAGGTGAACAACGCCTTCAAGGAGGTGTTGCAGAAGAAGGGGATGGTCTTCAGCGGGATCTGCCCCGACAACGACCTCGCCGAGATCATCGAGCTCCCGGATCATCCCTGGTTCGTCGCCGGCCAGTTCCATCCCGAACTGCGGTCCCGGGCCACGCATCCGCACCCGCTGTTCAAGGATTTTGTCCGCGCGGCGATCGATTTCCGGGATAAAAAAAACCAGCCGGACTGAAACACCCGGCGTCACGGCCGCCGGCCGTGAGCCGGGGGCCGGGCGCCGGTTTCCGGTCGACGCCGGCCATCGTCTTCCATCAACGCAACCCCGTTCCTCCACCGTCGCCTTGATATTCCGGGGCGATATCGGTACAATATGGCATCCCCGCCACCCTCTCTATAGGAGCCTCACAATGAAGCGACATCTGTCCACCCTTACCCTCGCGGCCGCGCTCTTCGCGGGCGCTTTTCTCGCCAGCCTCTCCTTACGGAACCCCGCCCCGGAGGAGACCAACACGCGCCGGTCGGGGGCGATGGAAGCCCTCGAGTTCTGGACCGCGTCGAGGGCGTACCCGAACGACGACATCCCGGCCGACAAACATTACCGGGCGTACGTCTCGGCGAAACAGCGCATCAAGCAGATCGCGCCGGAACTCGCGTCGAGCGCGACCTGGGAACCGATCGGGCCGACGAACCTCCACGGCCGGTCGCTCTCGGTGGCCATCAACCCGCTGAACAAGAACACCGTCTATCTCGGGACCGCCAGCGGCGGCCTCTGGAGGTCGTACGGCGGCGGCCTGGGGGGGGATTGGGAAATGGTGAACACGGGCTATCCGGCCCTCGGCATGGGCGCCATCGTCATCGACCCGGCCGACACGAACGTGATGTACCTGGGGACGGGCGAAGTCTACCGCTACCTCGGGGCGACCGGGGGCCTGATCGTCAGGACCACGCGCGGGAGCTACGGCCTCGGCATCCTCAAGAGCACCGACGGCGGGGCGACCTGGTCGAAGAGCCTCGACTGGACGTACCAGCAGCAGCGCGGCGTCCAGGCGATGAAACTGAACCCGCTCAATTCCTCGACGGTCTGGGCCGCGACCACTGAGGGGATGTACAAATCCACCGACGCCGGCGGGAGCTGGACCAACGTGTGGCCGGTGATCATGGCCACGGACGTGGTGGTCCACGGGACAGACACCAACCGGGTACTCGGGGCATTCGGCAACCTCAACACGCCCTCGGCCGGCGTCTACGCCACCACCGACGGCGGAAGCTCGTGGCTGCCGGCGGCCGGCCTGCCCGCCTACTCCGGCAAGACCCTGCTCCACGCCTGGCAGGCGAACCCCGACTGGGTCTACGCCAGCGTCTGCGACAGCACGACCGGGGTCGGCGCCCTCTGGCGCACCACCGATTTCGGCGCCAGCTGGACACAGATGAGCAATTCCGGCACCAACGGCATCTTCGGCGTCCAGGGATGGTACTCGCACTACGCCGCGGTCCATCCGACCGACAGTTCGCAGGTCTTCCACGCGGCCGTCGGCGCCTCGAAGTCGAACGACGGCGGGGTGACGTTCCTCGGGACGTCCGGCCTGTACTCCGACAATCACGGATTCGCCATCGACCCGACCGACCCGAACGTGATCTATTCGGCCAACGACGACGGCATCTACCGTTCCACGAATTTCGGGCAGTCGTTCACCGACGTCGGCGCCGGCCTGCAGACGGGCCAGCTCTACAAGGGGCTCGGCAGCTCGACGACCGATTCGAACGTCGCGCTCGTCCAGTCGCAGGACCATATCCCCGGGTACATCTACAACGGCGGGCTGTCGTGGGGGCGGAGCGCTGTGGACGAAGCGGGATGGACCGCGATCGATCCGTCGAACGACGACATCATGTACGCCATCAACCGGAACGGCGGCGCGGCGTACAAGTCCACCAACGGGGGCGCATCCTTCTTCGGCCTCGCGGGCTTCAGCGCGGGGGCGTGGAACTCGCCGATCGCCGTTTCGCCGGCGAACCCGCTGACCGTGTACGTCGGGACCACGAGGATCTACCGGTCGACCACCGGCGGCACGGGCTTCGCGGACATCTCGGGGATCCTCGACGGCGGCAACCCCGCGCTCTGCCTCGGCGTCCCGGCCACGACAGTCGACACCCTCTACGCCGGGATGTCGCCGATGGTCAACGGCGCCGACGTGTTCCGCTGGGTGAACGGATCGGGATGGACCAACATCACCGGGACGCTCCCGAACCGGTACCCGATGGACATCCGTGTCGACCCGACGAACGCGGCCATCGTCTATATCGCGATGGGGGGCTTCGGCTCGGGCCACGTCTTCAAGTCGACCGACGCCGGCGCGGGCTGGACCGACATCACGGGGACGCTCCCCGACGCCCCGGCGACGTCAATCGCGATCGATCCTCTCGACCCGCAGATCGTCTACGTCGGGAACGACATCAGCGTCTACGTGTCGACCAACGGCGGGTCGAGCTGGGCGGGGTTCGGCGACGGGCTTCCCGAGGGGGTGATCGTCTCCGACCTGAGCATCTCCCCGTCGAACCGGAGCATCAGGGTCGGGACGCACGGCAACGGGGTCTACGAGCGAAAGATGCTGAACGAGGTCCCCGGCGGCTTCTTCGATTACAAGGCGTACGACATCAGCTCCCCCGGTTCGGGGAAGGTCTTCGACGTCAACTCGATGATCAGCACGCTTTCGGCGTCGTTCAGGAACAGCGGGCTGACCGCCGGCACGGACTCGTTCGACGTGCGGTTGCGCATCATCCACGACGCGTCCGAGGTCTATTCCGCCACCGTCAAAACGAAGCTCCTGGAGGTCGCCGAGACCCGGAAGATCACCTTCCCGGGGAGCTACACGCCGGTCGACACGGGCGATTTCACCGTGCAGGCGATTTCGCTGAAGGCCGACGACGACGGCGGGAACGACACGCTCTCCTCGACGTTCCGCGTCGTGCTCGCGCCGTCGATCCAGACCTACCTCCTCTCGAAGATCGCCTGCCCCTACGCGGAGATCGTCGGCGGCGCGGCGGGGCCCACGGGCGACGACGTCCAGTCGACCGTGCCGCTCCCGTTCCCCTTCGAGTTCGACGGTTTCACGTACGACAAGATCCAGATCAGCACGAACGGATGGATCGAGTTCGGAACCGGCACCGCGGGGACCGAGCGCGGGCTTTCCACGGCCGGCCAGTTGGGCTGCTGCGGCGCGAACCAGAACGGCACGCTCGGCGCGACCGACCGTCCGACCAAGGCGATCGGCCCCTGGTGGGAGGACCTCAACATGGACGTGGGCGGCTCCGCGGTCACCTACCTCGTCACCGGCTCGGCCCCGTCGCGCACGCTCACCGTCCAGTGGAAGAACATGCGCGCATACTACAGCGCGGGCACGACGACCACGCTCGTCAACTTCCAGGTGAAGCTCCACGAGACCTCGAATGCCTTTGATTTCAGCTACGGACCGGTCGTCGCGGGCACGTTCGGCGGCTCCGACATCGGGGCGATGATCGGGATGAAGGATTTCCTCGGGGGCGACTATCGGTATGTCGATTTCTACACGGGGCTCACCGGCCCCTCGGGGGACGTGACCACGACCCTCAGCCCGCTCACCGACTGGCCGGGTCCCGACAGCTGCTACCACGTCGAACCCTCGTCGACCGGATCGCTCTCGGTCGCCCTTCAGGCGGGCTGGAACCTGATCTCCAACCCGTTCAACGTGATCGATCCTGACATACTTCAGGTCTATCCGACGGCGATCGACAGCACCACCTGGGCATTCAGCCAGGAGTACGGGTACGTGCGCCTCGATTCCCTCGACCCCGGAAAGGGCTACTGGACGAAGTTTCCCTCGGCCCTCAGCCAGTCGGTCTCCGGCGACCCGCTCGACTCGGTGACGATCGGGCTCGATTCCGGGTGGAACCTCATCGGCGCCGTCGACCACGCGGTGAGCGCGCCGTCGGGCGGAATCATCGCGGGGAGCGTCTGGGGGTACAACGCCGGGTACACGATCGCCACGGTATTGACGCCCGGGAAGGGGTACTGGGTGAAGACCAGCGCCGCCGGTTCCATAACGGTCGGCCCGGCGGCAGTGCCGAAGGCGGCACCCCCCCCGGACGAGGGCTTCTCGGAACTCCTCTTCACCGACGCCGCCGGATCGCGTCAACGGTTGTTCATCGCGCTCGACCGGTTCGATGCGTCGGGGTACGGGCTTCCTCCCGCGCCGCCCGCGGGCGCGTTCGACGTCCGCTTCGAGGGCGACCTGATCGCGGCCCGCGTCGGCGCGGATGCCGACGGCGAAACAGCCCTCCGCGCGCAGGGAGTGGCGTGGCCGCTCACCGTGAAGATCAAGGCGGCACCGGGAGCCGGGAACGGCCTCTCGCTGGTCGAATATAAGGGCGGCCGGGCCGCGGCAATCCACGCGATGAGCGACGGCGGGACCATCGTGGTCAACGGGTCGGCGGGGACGACGCTCGCCGTCAGGGCCGGCGTCGCTTCCCGGACTCCGACGGAATTTTCGCTCGGACAGAACTACCCGAACCCGTTCAATCCCGCGACCCGGATCTCGTTCGACATCCCCGCGGGTTCGCGCGTCAGGCTGACGGTCTACAACGCCCTCGGCCAGGAGGTATTGAAGCTCGTCGACCGTGAGTACGCCCCGGGCCGGTACGCCGTCGAGGCGGATCTCACAGAACTTCCGACCGGGGTGTACGTATACAGGCTGCAGGCCGGCACGTATTCCGGGGCGAAAAAGATGGTCCTGCTGAGGTAAACCGCCGGCGGGGACGATGGAGCCGGCCTTGCACACGCAATTTTTCGGTCGGCATTGAGATGAACCTCCTGATCATCGGCGCAACCGGCGGGACCGGCCGCGCCATCGTGCGGCAGGCGCTTGAACAGGGACACCGTGTGAGCGCGTTTGTCCGCAATCCCGACAGGGTGAAGGATCGGCACGAACGCCTGAGTGTCGTCAGGGGCGACGTCCTCGACCCCCGCTCCCTCGACGCGGCCGTGCCCGGGCACGACGCCGTCCTCTCGGCCCTCGGACACAAGCGATGGTTCCTCCCGACCAGGATCCTCTCGGAGGGTACCGGCAACGTCATCGGGGCGATGGAACGCCACGGCGTGAGACGGTTCATCTGCGAAACAACGCTCGGCATCGGCGACACGCGGGGAAGGATGGGCCTCTACTATACGCTCTTCGTCATCCCGGTCATCGTCTGGTTTTATTTCCGCGACAAGGAACGCCAGGAGGCCCTCATCAGGGCGAGCTCGCTCGACTGGACCATCGTACGCCCCGGCCAGCTGACCAACGGTCGGAAGCGGGCAGATTACAGGCACGGCACCGGCATCGGCAATTACCTCTGGACGGTCCGGATATCGAGGGAGAGCGTGGCGGATTTCATGCTCCGCCAGCT
>CAZQSM010000078.1:0-1333 GCA_964596065.1 uncultured Chlorobiaceae bacterium
TGGATCGAGTCCTTCTCGAACCCGCCCCCGGCCTTCTTCTTCCCCGCCTTCATCCCGGTCAGGATTTCGAGCCCCTCGTCGACGGTCGAGATCGCGTAGACGTGGAACTTCCGCTTCCGGACCGCCTCGACCACCTCCTCCCGGAGCATCAGGTCTTTCCGGTTCTGCCCGGGGATCATCACGCCCTGGCTGCCGGTGAGGCCGTGGGCCTTGCACGTATAATAGAAGCCCTCGATCTTCTGGTTGATCCCGCCGACCGGCTGGATCTCGCCCATCTGGTTCACCGAACCGGTCACCGCGATGTCCTGGCGCAGGGGGACGTCCGCGAGGGATGAAAGGATGGCGTAGATCTCCGTCGACGAGGCGCTGTCGCCGTCGACGCCGGAGTACGACTGCTCGAAGGTGATGCTGGCGTTCATCGTCAGCGGCTTGTCCTGCGCGTAGTTACCGTGGAGGTAGCCGCTGATGATCAGCACCCCCTTGTTGTACGACGGCCCGCTCATTTCGGCCTCGCGCTCTATGTTGATGACGCCCTCCCGCCCGACGGACGTGCGCGCGGTGATCCGCACAGGGATCCCGAACGCGTACTCGTGCGTGTCGAGCACCGAGAGGCCGTTGACCTGGCCGGCCACCGAACCGCGCGTGGCGATCATCACCGTCCCGTCGCTGATGACCTCGCGGACCTTCGTCTCGGCAAGCCTCAGCCGCTCCCTCCGTTCCTCGATCGCCTTCTGGACGAACTTCCCCGACACCGTCTTCTCGCCCGCCTTCACGGCCCAGTAGTTCCCCTCGTGCAGGACGTCCGCCAGCAGGTTGAACCGCGCCGTCAGCTTCTTCTGGCTGCCCGCCAGGCGCGCGCCGTACTCGATGACCGCCTTCATCGCCGATTCGTCGAACGCGAGGAGACTCTCCTCCTCCATGATCCTCCTGATGAAATTGACGTAACTGCGGATCATCGGAGGGGTGTTGACCATCTCCGTGTCGAAATCGGCGCGGACCTTGAATATTTTCTTGAAATCGTCGTCCTGGTTGTAGAGGAGGTGATAGATGGTCGATTCGCCGAGGATGATCACCTTGACGTCGATGTCGAGCGGTTCCGGCTTGAGCGCCGAGGTCGCCCCGAAAATGCCCGTTTCCATCGGCTGGATCTCGAGCAGGCCGCTCCGGAGCGTGCGCTTGAGCGTCGGCCAGACGCCCGGTTCGACCAGGGCGTCGATGGCGTTGATGACCAGGTAGCCGCCGTCGGCCCGGATGAGCGATCCGGCCTTCACGAGGGTGAAGTCGGTTTTCCAGACGCCGTTCCTGTCCACCTCCCGTTCGATCGTCCCGAAGA
>CAZQSM010000078.1:1433-2630 GCA_964596065.1 uncultured Chlorobiaceae bacterium
ACCGGGAGGATGAGCCGTTCCTCGAGCTCGACGAGCGAATCCTTCGCCTTCCGCTCGATGTTCCGCATCTCCCGGAGGATCACTTCCATCTGCCCCTCGAGTTCGCTCCGGTCCTTGAGGAGTTCGTCGATCTTTTCG
This sequence comes from uncultured Chlorobiaceae bacterium, assembly GCA_964596065.1. Lineage (GTDB taxonomy): Bacteria > Bacteroidota > Ignavibacteria > UBA10030 > SZUA-254 > SZUA-254. The sequence continues at coordinate 1,572 of CAZQSM010000078.1, forward strand.
CGCGTGATCTGCCCCTCCTTCGCCATCCCCTCGAGCTGGTCGAAGCTCACCGGCTGGCTGTTGATCACCGGGGTGATGTCGGGGCGGACGGCGGGGCCGATCTGCACCTGGATGACCTCGAACCCGCGCTCCTTCACCTTCGCCTCGAAGTCGCGGAGCACCGACTGCTGGCGCCCCTGGAAATGCTCCATCATCCGTTTCCGCTCGTCCTTGAAGCGTTTCCGCTCGAACGCCGCCGGGATGTTCTTCCGGAGCTCGTCGATCAGGTTGTCCATCTCGTCCCGCAGCAGGTTCCCCCTTCCGACGTCGAGCGTCAGGAGGACGGGCTGGTCGTTGTCGTCGAAATTATGAACGTAACAGCGGTCGTGGAGGGCGACTTCGTGGTCCTTCGCCTCCGCGACGAACTTCTTGATGGCCGTGAGACGGCCGGTCCCGGAGGAGCCGGTGACGAAGATGTTGTACCCGCGCCGCTTCATCTCCATCCCGAGCCTCAGCGCCTTCATCGCGCGGTCCTGCCCGATGATTTTGCGTCCGCCCGCGGCGTCATCGGAGGGGTCAGGGGTGAGGCATTTCTTCGAGCAGTGCCACCGGAGTTCGGTGACCTTCAGTTCCCTGCCGCGGTGGTTGTTCGCCATAACGCTAATACTCCTTGCGGTTCCTGTGGAGGTTGAGGAGGAGGCCGGCCATGATCATGCTCGAGAGGAGGCTCGACCCGCCGTAACTCATGAAGGGGAGGGGCACACCGATGACCGGCATGATTCCCATCACCATGCCGATGTTGATGATGACGTGGATCGTGAGCACCGAAACGATCCCGATCGCCAGGAGGCTTCCGAAGCGGTTCTTTACCGACGAGGCGATCTGGACGCCGCGCAGGAGGAGCGCGGTGAGCAGTCCCAGCACGAAGAGCGCGCCCGCGAACCCGAACTCCTCGCTCGGGACGCAGAAGATGAAGTCTGTCCATTGCGCCGGGATGAAGTTCAGCTGGGTCTGCGTCCCGTGGAGGAACCCCTTCCCGAAGATGCCCCCGGAGCCGATCGCGATCTTCGACTGGATGAC
>CAZQSM010000078.1:2730-4807 GCA_964596065.1 uncultured Chlorobiaceae bacterium
GGAACCCCTTCCCGAAGATGCCCCCGGAGCCGATCGCGATCTTCGACTGGATGACATTGTAGCCGGCCCCGAGCGGGTCTGAATCGGGGTCGAGGAACGTGAAAATGCGCTTCTGCTGGTAGGGCGCCAGCTGGTTGAAGAGGTACTGGACCGAGACGCCCGTGAGCACGGTCGCGGAGAAGACGATCGACGAGAGGAGCCGGTTGGCGCGCAGGATGAAGAGGAAGACGATCGTTCCGCCCAGGACCATCATGAAGACGGTGGTGTTGAACAGCGTTGCGGCCGCGGCGGAGATCGGCGCGAGGATCGCCAGCAGGAGGAAGGCCGGCGCGCCGGCCCAGATCAGGATCAGGAAGAGCGCCCCCAGGTAGATGATCGCCGTGCCCATGTCGGGTTGTAAAATGATCAGCGAGAAGGGGAGGAGCACGATGCCGAACGTGGCGGCGATCTCGGAGAGTTTCCCGCGCTCGAGGTGGCGGTACGAGAGGTACGACGCGAGCGCCATGATCGTCGTGACTTTCACGAACTCCGAGGGCTGGAGCCCGAACCCCCCGATGCCGAACCAGCTCTTCGTGCCGGCCACCGTCTTGCCGGCGACCAGGACGGCGATCAGCAGGAGGATCGATATGGCGTAGAGGGGATACGACGCGAGCTGGAGGGTCCGGAAGGGGAGGAGCCAGATCACGAGCATCATCACGAAGCCCGCCGCGCCCCAGATGACCTGCCGGTTGAAATAGAGCGACGCACCCGCGTCGTAGGTGGCGCTGTAGACCGAGGCGATCCCCGTGAGGACGAGCAGGACGACCGAGCCGAAGACGATCAGGTCCATTTTTTCCTTGATGGGCGACTCCACGTCAGTCTCCCAATCCCGCGCTCTGCGCGGCGACGGCCGTGGTGTCGATCGTCGGGCGGCGGCTGATGGCGCCAAGGAGGTACTGCTCGATGCAGCGCGCGGCGACGGGCGCGGCGAAGACGCCCCCGTACCCGCTGTTCTCGACCAGGACGGCGATGGCGATCTTCGGGTCATCCGCCGGCGCGTAGCCGACGAACCAGGCGTGGTCCTTGCCGTGTGAGTTCTGGGCCGTCCCCGTCTTCCCCGCGACCGTGACCCCGGGGACGCGCGCCAGCGAGGCGGTCCCGCCCGGGGCGTTCACGCACCGCACCATCCCTTCCTGGATCGCGTCCCAGGTCGCGGGGGAGAGTTCGATCTTCCGGGTCTGCACCTGGTTGTCGATCCAGCCCCCCGATTCCTTGACGCGGATCCGCGCGACCACCGTGGGTGTGTGCCACTCGCCCCGGCTGGCGATGGCGCCGACGTAGCTGGCCATCTGCATCGGCGAGACGCCCAGCTCCCCCTGGCCGATCGCCAGGCTCACAAGGTACCCCTGCGTCCATCGCCCCTTCCCGTAGACGCGGTCGAAGTACTGGGTGGAGGGGAGGAGCCCGGAATTTTCCTCCATGATGTCGATCCCGGTCGGGACGCCGAACCCGAACTCGCGCCCGAACCGGTTCCACCGGTCGAGCCCCACCTTCAGCATCAGCTGATAATAGAAGACGTTGCACGATTTCTGTATCGATTCCACGAACCCGGTGGAGCCGTGGACGTGGAGGTCCTTGAACCCCCTCGAGCCGAACTGGAAGACGCCCGTGCAGTTGACGCCCCACGACGGCGAGACCACGCGGTCCTCGAGGGCCGCCGCCGCCACCATCATCTTGATCGTCGATCCGGGGGGGTAGCGGGTCATCGTCGCCCGGTTGAAGAGCGGCTTGGCCGGATCGGTGTTGAGCGAGGCCCAGAGCTCGGGCGGGATCACCCCGCCCATCAGGGAGAGGTCGTAATCGGGCTTGGAGACGATGGCGAGCACGCCACCGGTCTGCGGGTCGATCGCCACCACCGCGCCGCGGCGGTCGGCCATCAGCGACTCAGCCACGGCCTGCGTGCGGGCGTCGATGTTGAGGTAGAGGTCGTCCCCCTCGGTGACCGCGATGTCGCTTCCGCCGGCGTTGTAGCGTCCCTGCGACTCGCCCCTGGCGTTCACGGTGATGAAGCTGTACCCCTTCTTCCCGCGCAGGTAGC
>CAZQSM010000078.1:4907-8999 GCA_964596065.1 uncultured Chlorobiaceae bacterium
TCGCCCCTGGCGTTCACGGTGATGAAGCTGTACCCCTTCTTCCCGCGCAGGTAGCGCTCGTACCTCGACTCGAGCCCGGTCACGCCGATCTGGTCGCCCGGTTTGTAATCGTCCGGCATCGCCTGGAGCTGCTGGTCGGAGACCTCGGTGGTGTATCCGAAGAGGTGAGCCGCGCTGGCGCCGGTCGGGTAGTAGCGTTTCGATTCGACGATGTACTCGACGCCCGGCAGGCGGTCGCGGTGCTCCTCGATGAACGCGAGGGTCGGGAAATCGACGTCGCGCATCACCCTCGTCGGCGCGAAGCGGTTGACCGACATTCCCTTGCGGATCCGCTCGGCGATCAGCCCCGTGTCGGCCTTCAGGATCGAGGCGAGGTAGGCCAGCCGCGAGCGGTCGAACTCCGCCGGCGTCACGGTGACGGTGTAGGAGGGACGGTTGTCGACGATCAGCTGGCCCTTCCGGTCGTAGATGTAGCCGCGCAGCGGGTTCAGGACGATGGCACGCAGGGAGTTCTCCTCCGACCGCTTGCCGTACTCGTCCTCGTACACGACCTGGAGCTGGATGAGCCGGAAGAGGTAGACGAGGGCCACCAGCGCGACGATGGCGTAAAAGAACGTCTTCCGCCCGTTCACGTCGAAACCCGCGCGCGCGCCGCGATGAGCATCGGCAGGATGGCGATCGTGGTGGTGAAGAGCGCCGAGGCCAGCCCCACGCCGAACACCGCGCCGAGGAACCCGATGTCGCCGCCCATCGTGAAGATCACGAAATAGACCGCGTTATGGACGAACGCGGTGAGGAACACGAGGAGGAGGAACCGGTATGTCGCGAGCGTCATCACGATTTTGTTTTCGGCGAAGAAATAACCCGCCGTGAAGGCGGCGATTGTCTTTGATAACGCCGAGAGTCCGATGACGGTTCCGGTCGTGAGGTCGAGGATGAGGCCGAGGAAGAACCCCCAGGGGAGCGCGGTCATCTGTCCCTCCTTCACGGCGACGTAGACGATGAAGATGAGGAGGAGGTCGGGGGTGATCCCCCTGAGGCTCACCATGTCGACAAGGTTGGCCTGGAGGATCAGCAGCACCAGGGCCTTGAAGAGGTACCCGGCGTGCCGCTTCATTGGGTCCCCGCGGGCCGGCCCGCCTCGAGGGCGGCCCGGGCCGAATCGGGCGGGAGGGCGATGATGAACACCTGTTCGAGGGTGGTGAAATCGACGGCGGGGAAGACGCTGATCTCGTGGAAGAGGCTCCCCGATTTCTGCTTCACCGACGAGACGATGCCGATGGTGATGTCCTTCGGGAAGACGGCGCTGTAGCCGGAGGTGATGACCACGTCGCCGGTCCGCACGTCCTGCGTCTTCGGGACGTTCGTGAGCCGCAGGTCGGAGCCGCCGACCCAGGCGAGAATGCCGTCCACCCTCGACCGCTGCACCTTCACGCCGGCGCGGAAATCCTTGTTGAGCAGCACCTGCCCGAGCGAATAGTTGTCCCCGACCGCGATCACTTTTCCGACGAGCCCCTGTTCAGAAATGATCGGCATGTCGGGTGCCACGCCGTCGCGCGTCCCGACGTTGAGGGTCAGCGTGTTCCGCATCAGCAGGAGGCTCTTTCCCACGACGTCCGCGGCGATGAGCGTGAACGGCGCCTCCTCCCGGAGGCCGAGCAGCGCCCTGAGGCGCGAGTTCTCGATGCGCGCCTCGCGGAGGCGGCTGACCTCGTCGGACAGATTGACGTTCAATTCGCGGAGGATGTCGTTTTCGCGCTGGAGGGTGAAGACGTTCGGGACGACGGAGACCGCGTCCTGGAGGTACCCGAGGAATCCCACCGTCGTGGCACGTACCGCCTTCAGCTGCCGGTTGTCGTTCCCGGAGAGGAGGAGGAGGGAGATGACGAGAAAAATGACAAGGAGGAGGTATTCTTTGAACGCGATCAGTATGTTGACGAGGGTCCGCATCGGAGGGGGCCGGGCGAGGGCGGTCGGGTCAGTACCTCCGGCTCTTGAGCAGGACTTTCGAATAATGTCCGAGGTTCTCCATCACCTTGCCGGCGCCGCGCGCCACCGCGGTGAGCGGGTCCTCCGACACGTGCACCGGGAGGCTCGTCTCGAGGCGGAGCCGCTCGTCGAGCTGCTTGAGGAGCGCGCCGCCGCCCGAGAGCATGATGCCCCGGTCGAGGATGTCGGCCGAAAGTTCGGGCGGCGTCTTGTCGAGCGTGTTCCGCACCGCGTCGACGATCTGCTGGATGCACTCGCTGAGCGCCTCGCGGATTTCGACCGAGGTGGCGTCGGTGGTCTTCGGGATGCCGTTTACCAGGTCGCGCCCCTTCACCTGGAGCGTGATCTCCTCCTTCAAGGGCATCACGGAGCCGACCTCGCACTTGATCGCTTCGGCGGTCCGCTCCCCGATCAGGATGTTGTGGTGCTTCTTGAAGAACTGGATGATCGCGTTGGTCATCTCGTCGCCGGCGATCCGGATCGATTCCTCGTTCACGATGCCGGAGAGGGCGATGACGGCGATCTCGGTCGTGCCGCCGCCGATGTCCACGACCATGTTGCCCGCGGGGGCGTCGACGTCCAGGCCGATGCCGATCGCCGCGGCCATCGGCTCGGCGATCAGGTGCACCTCCTTCGCGCCCGCGTGCTCGGCCGCGTCGCGCACGGCGCGTTTTTCGACTTCCGTCACGCCGCTCGGCACGCTGATGACGATCCTCCGGGCCGGGAGCCAGGTTGACGACACCTTCTTGATGAACTCGCGGAGCATCCCCTCGGCGATCTCGAAGTCGGCGATCACGCCGTCCTTCATGGGGCGGATGGTGCGGATGTCGCGGTGCGTGCGTCCCACCATCTCGCGGGCCTCGTTGCCGATCGCGACGATCCTCTTGGTATGGCGGTCGAAGGCCACGATCGAGGGTTCGTTCAGGACGATCCCCTTCCCCTTCATGTGGATCAGGGTGTTGGCGGTGCCGAGATCGATGGCGAGGTCCGCCGAGAAGAATGAGAAAATGCCCATGATTCCGCCTTTCAGTGTTTGAAGTGCCGCACGCCGGTGAAGAGCATCGCGATGTCGTGTTCGTCGGCGGCCTTGATGACTTCCTCGTCGCGCATCGAACCGCCCGGCTGGATCACCGCCGTGGCGCCCGCCTTCACCGCCTCGAGGAGGCCGTCGGCGAAGGGGAAGAACGCGTCGGAGGCGACCGCGGTCAGTTTCAGGTCGAGCCCGGCGTCGCCGGCCTTGAGCACCGCGATCCGCGACGAGTCGAAGCGCGACATCTGCCCGGCGCCGATGCCGATCGTGCGGTCGTCGCGCGTGTAAACGATCGCGTTGGACTTCACGTGCTTCGCCACCTTCCAGGCGAAGGTCATCGCCTTTCGTTCGGACTCGGTCGGAGCGCGTCTGGTGACCACCGTCGGCCCCTTGTCGTTGAGCGTAATCGAGTCCGGTGTCTGCACCAGCACCCCGCCCGCCACGGAGCGGACGGAGAGTCCAAGCTCGTCCTTCAGCGGTTTCGTCTGGACCATCAGCCGCCGGTCCTTTTTCCTTTTTAAAAACTCCAGCGTGCCCGGGTCGTACCCGGGCGCGATGATCACCTCGGTGAAGACCTTGTCGATCGCCTGCGCCGCGTCGTCGTCGAGCTTCCGGTTCACCGCCACGATCCCGCCGAACGCCGATTTGGAATCGGTCGCGAACGCCTTTTCGTACGCTTCCTTCAGCGTCTTCCCCGACCCGACGCCGCACGGGTTGGTGTGCTTGATGATCACCACCGTCGGTTCGGCAAACTCCTCGACGAGCTCCACCGCCGACTGGATGTCCACGATGTTGTTGAACGAGAGCTCCTTGCCGTGGAGCTGGCGGAAGATCTCGTTGAACGTTCCGTAGAGCGCCGCCGACTGGTGCGGGTTCTCGCCGTACCGGAGGCCCGCCGCCTTCGGCCAGGTCGAAAAATAGATGTCGGGAACGGCGGTCGGGTTGCGCCGCTCCTTCGCCGTCGAAAGATATGAAAAAATAGCCGAGTCGTATCGGGAGGTGTGACGAAAGGTCTCCTTCGCCAGCGTAAAACGCGTGGATTGGGTGATTGCGCCCCCGTGGGCCTTCATTTC
>CAZQSM010000079.1:0-5403 GCA_964596065.1 uncultured Chlorobiaceae bacterium
CCGCTGTATTACAAGGACCCGAAGAAACGGTTCCCGGTGGCCTACCTCCTCCACGGCCTGGGGCAGCGGAAGGAGGGGCACGTGAGCACGGCCCGCATGTTCGAGTTCTTTTTCGACAGCATGAAGGCGGGCAAGCTGCCCCCGATGATTCTCGTGGCCGTCGACGGTTCGACGTCGTTCGGGGGAAGCTACTATTCCAATTCGCCCACGATCGGAAATTTCGAGGAATACGTGGCCGTCGAGATCGTCAACAAGGTCGACAGCCTCTTCCGGACGGAGAAGACCCGCGCCGGCCGGGCGATCGCCGGCTTTTCGATGGGCGGGTTCGGCGCGATCAAGCTCGGGATGAAGTACGGAGACGTCTTTTCGCAGGTGGGAAGCCTCAGCGGCAGTCCGCTGGCGATCCGGTACCGTAAGCAGCTCTACAAGTCGGTCCTCCTCAATCACGACCGGGCGAAGTCGCTCGCCGGCCTGGAGCGGGACATCACGTTCGAGAAGAACTGGTCGCTCGCCGCGGCCTACGCGAAGGGGGCCGCGTTCTCACCGAATCGCAGCAAGCCCCCGCTCTACCTGGACCTGCCGTTCGAACGGCGCGACACTGACGAGGACGACCCTGTGTGGCAGCGCTGGTGGGATGACGACCCCCTGGCGGCGGTGGCCACCTACCAGAAGAGCCTCCGGAGCATGGAGACGATCTACATCGATCACGGGGACGACGAAACCACGCTCGGGACGGAGGAATTCGACCGGGAGCTCACCCGGTACGGCATCGGGCACACCCATTTCATCTTCCGGGGGGACCACGTGGACAAACTTCCGGAACGGTACCTCAGGATGCTGCGGTACTTTGCGGTAAAATGGGGGAACTGACCGCTCAGAGGCGGCGCAGGTAGATCGCGGTGATGTCGTCGTTCTGGGGGGCGGTCCCGGTGAACCTCCTGATGTCCGCGATCAGTTCGGCGATGAACGCCTCGGCGGACGCCGCCGTGCTCTTCAGGATGAGGCCGGTGAAATCGACGTCGTGCTCGTAGAGCACGTGGTCCTCGTTCTCGGCCTCGGTGACCCCGTCGGTGTAGAGGAACAGCCGCTCCCCCCTGGCGAGCGTCACCCGTTCGCTCTTGTACGGTATGTCCAGGTCGATCGTCCCCAGCGGCAGCCCCCCCGCGTGCAGTTCCGTGATCGTCCCGTCGCTCCGCAGGACGTAGGCCGGGTTGTGCCCGGCGCTGAGGCATTCCAGGTCGCCGGTTTCGGGCGTCAGGATGGCGAAGAAGGCGGTGATGAACTTGTCCGCCGTCGAGTCGTTGTACATCACCTTGTTGAGCCTCGCCGCCAGACGCGTGATGGCGAACGATCCCTCAAGGTACGCCGAGAGGTACGCGTGGAGGCTGCTCACGAGCAGCGCGGCCGGGACCCCTTTTCCCGCGACGTCGGCGATGATCAGCGCGAACCGGCCGTCGTGCAGGGGGACGCAGTTGAAGTAATCGCCCCCTACCGACTTGGACGGGATGTTGATGCCCGAGATGTCGTATCCCGCGATTTCCGGCAGCGCGACGGGGAGGATCTTCTGCTGGATCGACGCCGCCACCGACATCTCCTGCTCGATCCGCTGTTTTTCCAGCGTCTGCTCGAGGAGGTACCGGTTTTCGATCGAGGCGTGGACCTGCCGGGCGAGCGCGTCGAGGAGGAGATGGTCCGTCTCCTCGAACGGCGTGACGCCGCTGCGGCTCTCCTTGTCGAAGAGTTCGAAGGAATAGGTCTTGTCGAGAAAGGAGAAGCTCGAGATGATGCTCTGCATCCGCGCCGCGGAGCGGTCGACGACGGCACCGACCGGAAAGGTGTACTCCTCCTCGACGGTCTTCCCGGACGTCACGGTGACCACCCCCCTCGAGGCGTTGGTGATCGACGCGGCCCTTGCGAGCGCGAGGTGGTGGGGGACCTCGCGGTGGTCGAGCTTCGCCACCTCGATCCCCGTCTCGATCAGGCTGTTGAGCTGCAGGATCCGGTGGTTCAGGGAGAACACCATTCCCTTCTCGTTCTTCCGGAAGATCATGTCCTGGTAGGCGGCGTCGAAGAACTGGAGGAATACCCTCAGCGTGACGGCGTCCGGGTCGCTCAGCGCCGGGCCGGCGGCCGGCGGCCTGATGATCACCGCCACCTGGGACTTGTCGGCGAGCTTCTGGACCGCGACCAGGGCGGTGCCCTCGTCGCGCAGCGTGCACGCGCGGGTGAACGACTCGCCCGAGAGTTTGCCCAGGAGCGCGCGCGACGATTCACCCCGCCCGGCGACGCGCGCGAACGATCCGGCCTCACCGCCCCGCCAGGCCACGTCGACGTCGGCACCGGGCGCCATGTCCGCGAGGGCGCCGGTGAAACGGTCGGCGAGGTCGTTGACGGTCGCCGAGCGGGAGAGTTTCCTGAACGCCTCCTGGAGCGATTCGATGCGGGACGAGATCCCCTCGACCAGGGATCCGCGCTGGGCGGGTGCGGATTTCATCTCAGAACGACCTGAGCGCCTCGTCGACGTCGGCCGCCTTCCCCGCCATGTTGAAGATCCCCATGATCGTGAGCATCTTGTCGACCGCGGGATCGAGGTTCGTGAAGACCAGCTTGCCGTCCGCGTCCTGCAGCTGTTCGAGGATTTCGAGGAGGAAGGACATCCCGATCGAATTCACCACCCTGGAACCCGCCAGGTTGATGACGACCTCCTTCACGCCTGCCCCGAAATGCCTGTTGAATTCGGCGGCGATGGCCTCCCCGCCCACGTTGTTGACGTAGCCGGACGTCGTGATGACGAGCCGGCCGCCGTTGAGTTCCGATGTGAGGCTGAATTCCTGGTCCATGGCGTCAGCTGAGCAGCTTCTTGATGGTGATTTTGGTGCCGGACTGGTTCGATTCGATGCGGAAATCGTCGGACATCGATTTCATCAGTTTCAGTCCCCACCCCCTTTTGTTCTTTGTGCCGAGTTTCGCGGCGATGTCCGGTTCCTCGACGTCCGCGGGGTCGAACCCCTTTCCGTAATCCCTGACGAACACGACGAGCTCCTTCGCGTCGATGGTGAATTCAACGTCGACGCGGTTGTTGTCGTTCCCGCCGTGCTCGAAACCGTTGATGATCGCCTCGGTGATGAGGATCCTGGCCTCGCCCGTCTTCTCGTCGGGGATCCCCAGGTGCCGCGCGAGGCGGTCGAGCCCCCCGATCGCAACCAGTTCGATGTCCGGTATCCTGGGCAATTCCATTTTCAGCGTCACGGTATCCGCCATCACGTCCTCTCGTTCATTGTCAGTTTGCCCTCATGGGGTCGCCGGGGTTCCCCCGGCGTCGGTCCTCCGGACGACCATCAGCGTGATGTCGTCCTCCTGCAGCACGCCGTTCATCCAGGCATCGCCCTCCTGCACCAGCCTGGCGATGATCGCCTCCGGCTTGTGCCGCGCCAGCTCGCGGAACGTGTCGGTGATCCGGGCGTAATCGAACATCTCCCCGCCGGCGTTCTTCTGTTCCGGCAGGCCGTCGGTGAGCAGCAGCAGCGTGTCCCCGGACTCCATCGATGTTTCGTAGAGCGAATAGGGGAAGCTCTTCATCGCCCCGAGGGGGACGGCCTTCAGGAGGATCTCCTCGATCGATCCGTCCGCCTTCCGGTAGAGGTACGCCGGCGGCATCCCCGCGCTCGACAAAGATACGCTTTTTCCATTAAACCTGGCGAGGGTGAGGGCCATGTACAGCCTCCCCAGCTTGATTTCCTTGATCGCCCTGCTGCAATGGTTGAAAAATTTCCGGATTTCAAAGTTGGACGCCTCCGAGATGAACAGCCCCTTCATCAGCGTGACGATGGTCCCCGCCTGCATCCCGTGGCCCGTGGCGTCGCCGAAGGCGACGTTCAGTTCGCCGTCGGGCGCGAGGTTGAAATCGTAGTAGTCCCCGCCGACCTCGGTCGCGGTCTTCATGAAAACGGAGATGTCGTAGCCGGGCACTTTGGGGACCTCCTTGGGCAGCATCGACAGCTGCAGCCTCCGGGCGTCGTCGAGTTCCTTCATCTGCCTGGCGTTTTCCGCCTCGAGGGCCCGTTTCTCGGCCGTGACGGCCTTCGCGTGGAGCTCCGCCTCCCGCACCTTGGCCTTCTGTTCCCGGCGGTTGATCTCCTCCCGCCGCAGGCCGTAGAGCACCGCGACGATGATCAGGACGTACGAGGCGTAGGCCCAGCGGGTCTTCCACCAGGGCGGTGTAACGGTGATCGCGAGCGAGGCGCCGGCCTCGTTCCAGACGCCGTCGCTGTTCGACCCGCGGACGTGCAGGACGTAGTCGCCGCCGTCGAGGTTCGTGAACGTCGCCCGCCGCTCGGCGCCGAGCTGGATCCAGCTGTCGTTGTAGCCCTCGAGCCGGTAGGCGTACCGGTTCTTGTCGTTGTTGAAAAAACTGAGCGCCGCGAATTCAAAATTGGCGACGTTGTCCTTGTACGAGAGGGTGATCGCAGGTTTGACGTCGATGCCGGTTTCGACGATCGGCTTCCCCTCCGCGTCGTCGGAATTATATCTCGTAAAGGAGCTGAACACGACCGGCGGCACGTAGGGATTCGAGCGGATCTTCCCCGGGTCGAAGATGTTGAGGCCGTTCGGGCCGCCGAAGAACATCTCCCCGCTTCGGGCGTCCTTCGCGTAGGCGAACTGGTTGAACTCGTCGCCCTGGAGGCCGTCGACGTAATTGTAGTTCCGGAATTCCTCCGTCTCCGGGTTGAAGCGCGAGAGTCCCTTGTTGGTGCTCATCCAGAGGTTCCCGGCCCCGTCCTCCAGGATGCCGAAGATCACCTCGTTCGCGAGGCCGTCCTTCTCGTGGTAGGCGCGGAACCTGCCCGTCGGCCGGTCGAGCCGGTTCAACCCCCCGGTGGTGCCGACCCAGATCCGGCCCGCGCGGTCCTCGAGCATCGTCACGATGATGTTGTCGCTGATCGACCCGGTGTCCGCGTCGTCGTGGACGTGGTGCGTGAAGGTCCCGGTCTCGCGGTTGAACCTGTCGAGCCCGCCGCCGAGCGTGCCGACCCAGAGGTCCCCCTCCCGGTCTTCGAGGAGAGCCCAGACGCCCGGGGCCGCGAGGCTCGCGGGATCGGCGGGGTCGTGCCGGTAGGTCGTAAAGGCCCCGGCCGACCGGTCGAGCCGGCTGAGCCCGCCCCCGTACGTGCCGACCCAGAGGTCGCCCCGCCGGTCCTCGGCGAGGGCGTAGACCCGGTTGTCGGGGAGCGACCGTGGGTCGCCGGGGTCGTTCCTGAAGTGCGTGAAGGTCCCGGTGGCCCGGTCGAACCGTTCGAGCCCGTCGCCGGTCAGGCCGAGCCATAACTGCCCCGTCCGGTCCTCGAGCATCGCCAGGACCTGGTCCCCCGCGATGCTCGTCCGATCGCCGGGGATGTTTTTGTA
>CAZQSM010000079.1:5503-8865 GCA_964596065.1 uncultured Chlorobiaceae bacterium
CGGTGCAACCCTCCCTGGAAGGTGCCGGCCCAGAGGTTGCCGTCGGCGTCGACGAGGAGCGGCCAGACGAAATTGTCGCTCAGGCTCCCCGGCTTCGCGTCATCGTGGCGGAAATGGGTGAACGTCCCCGTCGCCGGATTGAACCGGTCCAGGCCGCTGCGCGTTCCGATCCAGATCGCCCCGCTCCTGTCGCCCGCCACCGAATAGACCCGGTCGTCGCCGAGGCTGCGCGGATCGGTGGTGTCGTGCCTGAAGGTCGTGGTGACGCCCGTGCGGGTGTCGAGACGCGTGAGTCCGCCGCCTCTCGATCCCGACCCCGACCAGCGGACACCGGCGTTGTCGGTGTATGCGGGGAACGCGGTGCCGGAAGGGGCCCCCGAGAGGTCGACTGATTCACGGTCGACCCGGCTGAAGGTTTCAGTGGCGCGGTTGAACCGGTAGAGGACGTCCGGCGTGTTGAGCGTGCCGATCCAGAGGTTCCGGCCGGAATCCTCGGCGATCGAGATGATGAACTTGTCCCCGATCGTCGTCGAATCGGCGGGGTCGTTCTTGTAAACGTTGAATTTATACCCGTCGTACCGGTTGAGGCCGTCCTGCGTGCCGAACCAGATGAACCCGTGGCTGTCCTGGAAAATGCAATTGACGCTTCCCTGCGACAGGCCGTCCGCGACGGTCAGGTGCTCGAAGGGGATCGCCTCCTGGGCAACGGCGGGGAACAGCGCGGCCGATACCGTGAGGAAAGAGACGAGTGTGAAGATGGCGCGTGGGGCGAACCGCACCGCCGATCGATCGGGCGCCCGAACCGGGCAGGGCATGTGCTGGAACAAGGATCGCATCGAAGGAGATGAATTAAAAGGGCCGCCGCGGGGAGACAATCCCGCGGCAGCCCGAAAGGTAAGAAGTTTTACCCTCTCTTGCGAGTCCTATTTCATCAACACCATCTTCCGGACCTCCTGGTGGGCTCCGGCGCTGATCCGGTAAAAATAGACCCCGGACGAGACCTGCGTGCCGGCGTTGTTCCGGGCGTTCCAGGATGCCTCGTGGTAGCCGGCCCCCATCTCGTCGTCCACGAGCCGGGCCACCTCCTCGCCGAAGATATTATAAATGGTCAGGGTCACCCGCGCGGCCTCCGGCAGGGCATACCGGATCACCGTCGTGGGATTGAAGGGGTTCGGGTAATTTTGCCCGAGGGCGAACTCCTTCACGACTTCCGCTGACGGAGTGTCCTCCCCGTCCCCGCCGACCGACGCCGCGGTGCGGGACCCGACGTTGAACGCCGAACCGAGCGCGACCTGCGCGTCGTGGCCGACGATCACGTCGCGGGCGAAAAACGCCCCCGTCGAATTCGTGAACTGGTTCAGCAGGATCGTGCCGTTCGGGGCGTAGATGTTCGCCGAGACGACCGCGTTCGGACTCACCGTGACCGAGTAGGTGAAGCCGCTCTGGGCGTTCGTCGCCGCCACATAGAAGACGATGTCGGACGGCGAGAGAGCGCTCCCGGCCGCGGGACCGATGAACGTGTTGTTGTCGCCGGAAACCCCTCCGAGCACCCTCACGTCGGTCTTCGACGCGCCCTTCACCGAGAGGGACGCCCCGCTCTTGAGCCAGAGGCTCTTGAAGTGGTAGGTCCCCGGGCGCAGGAACAACCGGGCCGACGGCTGAAGCGTGACCGCGCCGTAAACGCCCGGCGAGATCGTGTCGACCGCGCCGTTCGAAAGCGTCTTCGCCGCCGCGGTATTCACCGCCGGGTCCGCCGCGAGGAACGGCGGGAAGGAGGCCAGGGGGAGGCCCAGGGGCGCGTTGAGGCTTCCGTTGATCGTCCCGGAATTCGAGAGCTCGTTGAAGTAGACGTCCCCGTCGACGACCGCGCCCGGCTGGATCGAAATCCTGTCGGCTCTCAGGTCGTAGCCCGCGGGCGTCCGCGCCCCTCCGGCGAGGAGGAGTTCCACGCCGGCATCGCCCGGCTGCGCATCCCGGTTCACCAGGATGTGCCCCGCGAGGACATTGACGTTCGCGTCAAGCCTGGCGCTGTTCGCCGCGAAGATCACCGCGTTGATGTACGGCGGCGCCACGAACACCGACTGCTCCGCCTCGCGGTAGAACGGAGTCGGCGTCGTCGGGGTCGATCCCGTCGCGCGCACCCTGAAGGTGTACGTTCCGGTCGCGGCGGTGTTCGTGAACACCCCGTGATAGAGGCCGTTCCCGATGTGACCCAGGGTCACGAGCTGTGGCAGCGCCGAACCGGGAAGGTACACGTCGGCCAGGACGGTCGCGTCGGTGATCGGAGCCCCGCCGCTCACGTGTTCGCTCCCCTGGATGGCGCCACCCTCGGCGAGCGCGGCCTGGAAGGTGATCTGCTCACCCGGTTTGTAGGAAGCCTTCGGAAACGTCACATTGAACACCACGTCCACTTCGGATATGACCCTGATGGAAACGGGTTCAGGCTCGGGAGGCTCCGGTTCCGTATTCGCGCCGAACGGATGGACCGTCCAGACGCCGGGCGGAGGATTCGGGATCCGGTAGAACGAATACGCCGGACCCTGTATGTATTCCCACCCTGCGGGCAGGTTGTTCGGCGTGATCACGCACGGCGGGAGCGTGGCCTCGGTGTAGGAGCCGTCCGGAACGTCGCATCCCGGGGGCGCCAGGAACGAGGTGAAATCGCTCCCCTGCCAGACGAGGCCCGGGTAGAGGACCGTCGTGCCGGGATCGACCGCGCCCTGCCAGACGAGGCCGCCCTGCCAGACGAGGCCGCCCTGCCAGACAAGTCCGCCCTGCCAGACAAGTCCGCCCTGCCAGACGAGGCCGGTCTCGCTTGTAAAGAGAAGCGTGTCCCCGATCAGCTGGAGGCCCGTCATCTCGTTCCAGATGTGCTGGGTGATGAGCGCCACCGTCGTGTCGGCGGCCAGGAAGTAGTCGCCGAAGGTCTGCTGGGCGAGCTTGCTGCTGAGGTCCTGGCCCGGGCTCCCCTCGTAGCTCATCGTATAGAGCGTGGCCTTCGCCGATCCGAGCGCCGGGACCACGCTGATCGCGCCGGGCGCGCCGGTTTCTTCGCCGGCACCGAAGAGGATCATCGCCCGCCGGTTCGGGTCCGCGACGTTCATCACGTCGAGCGCCGTCTGGAGCCCGGTGCCGAGCGCGGCGCTGCCGCCGACCGACATCCCGTTGATCCGGCCGAGCACCGAGGAGAGGTTAGTGGAGTCGACGCGCGTGAGGGGGACCACGACGGAATCGGGCAATTTGACGACCGCGATGCGATCGTCGTCGCGGAGTTTGTTGACCAGCTCGGTCGCGCTGTTCTTCGACGCGCCGAACGCGTGATATTTGCCGTCGAAGGAAGCGGTCGCGTCGAACACCAGCAC
>CAZQSM010000080.1:0-8843 GCA_964596065.1 uncultured Chlorobiaceae bacterium
GTGATCTCGCCGCTCACCTCGGGGGAAATCAGCACCTGGACCTCCGGGTAGATCTTGCCCGTGGCGAGGACCGTCTGCGTGATGGTCCGCTTGGCGATCTTCTCGGTCTGGACGGAGATCACCGGCTCGTTTTTGCTCCCGAGGATCACCAGGAGCGCGAGCACGGCGAGCGCGCCCACGATCACCGAAATGATGATGACCTTCTTTTTCGATTTTTTCTGTGACTTTGCCATGGCGCCTTGTCTCCGGTTGCCGGTGGTTATTGAGTGATCGTTCCGAGCGCGTATTCCATCGATTTCTTGGCGAGCATGAAATCGAAGATCGCGTTGACCTTCCCGCTCACCGCGTTCGTGTAATTCGCCGCCGCCACGAGCATGTCGAGGAGCGTGCCCGCGCCGAGGTTGTATTTTTCTTCGGCGATTTTCCTGTCCATTTCGGCAGAGACGACGCTCGACCGTGTCACGACGAGGCGTTTTTCTGCCTTCTGGAGGTCGAGGAGCCCCTTCCTGACGTCCACGGCGATCTGGCGCTTCGACTGCTCCAGGTCCTCCCTGGCGTTCATCTCCTGTACCTGGGCCTGCTGCACCGCGTTGGACGTGGCGAAGCCGTTGAAGATCGGCAGGCTCACGTTCAGGCCGAGCGAGAGGCTCCGGTTGTCGGTCAGCTTGTCCAGCTCGGAGTTCGAATACCCGTACGAGCCCGACGCGCTCACCGACGGGAGGTGTCCGGAGCGCGCGATGGTGATCGACGAGGAGGCCGCGTTGAGGGCGGCGCCGGCGGCCTGGTGATCGGGCCGGTGCTCCAGCCCGGTGGCGACAAGGTTGTCGAAATTTTCATACCGCCGGTGCAATTCAGCGAATTCGGCCGTGTCGATGTCGGTCGGGACGCCGGTGACGTCGATCGTCCACGCCTTCTCGTCGTACTCGACGCCGAGGAAGGCGATCAGGTCCGCCTGCGCCGATTCGTAGGTGCTCTGCGCCTGGATCTGGGCGAGTTCGTCGGTGCCGACCTGGACCTGCTGCCGGTAGACGTCCGCGAGGGCGACGGCGCCGACCTTGTTCGATTCGGTGATCCGCTCGAGCTGGCGCCGGGAGCGCTTCAGGTTGTCGTCGGCGACGTTCAGGAGCTGCCAGGCGCGCGCGATCCCCATGAAGAGGACGTGGGTCTGGAGGATGATCGACTGTTCGGTCCGTTTGAGCGACGCGAGCGATCCCGAGGCGTTCGCCTGGGCGCGGGAGATGTCGGAGAAATTGGCGAGCCCGTCGAAGAGGGTGAGGCGGCTGCTGATGCCCGCGCTGTAATTGTTATAGGCGTTGAATCCGTCGGGATACTGGACCGGGACGCCGTTGACGAGCGTGACCCCCCCCGCCTGCCACTGCTGCTGCCGGTTGAACGATCCCGACGCGTTGAGCGTCGGAAGGAGGCCGCCCCAGGCCGCGCGGGTGGCGGCGCCGGTCGCCTCGTATCGGTTCCGGGCCTGGATGACCTGGACGTTCCGCTGCACCGCCAGGGTCACCGCCGCGTCGAGCGTCAGCGTCTTCCCGGTCTGGGCCGGGGCCGTACCCGCGGCGAGGAACAGGCAGAGCAAACCCGCGATAAGTCGCATAACCATGGTTGTTTCGTGGTTTCGAGTGAAATGTGGAAAGGAAAACATAAGACACACCCTTAGACGTAATGGTGAATAAAAGGTTGCAGCGGGGAGAATCCCCCGGGACCTCACTGCCCGAGGATTTCGTCCTTGATTTTCAGCAGGTATTCGAGGGCCTGATCGTGCTCGTTCGGGATGGATCCCTCGAGAATGGCGTCTTCGATCCGCTTTTTCAGCACCCCGACGATCGGGCCGGGCGGGATGCCGCACACTTCCATGATCTCCTCCCCCCGCACCGGGGGCTGCCAGTTCCGCAACTGGTCTTTTTCCTCCACCTCCGCCATTTTTTCCATCACAATATCATAATTTTTCAGGTAGCGGACAACCCTCGACGGGTTCTGGGAGGTGATGTCGGCGCGACAGAGTTTCATCAGGTCGTCGATGTCCTCCCCCGCGTCGAAGAGGAGGCGCCGGATGGCGGAATCGGTGATTTCCTCCTTCACGAGCACCATCGGCCGGAGGTGGAGCCGGACGAGCTTTTCGATGTAGGGGAGCCGCTCCATCGGCAGCCGGAGCCGGCGGAAGATCGATTTCATCATCCTCGCGCCGAGGTCCTCGTGGCCGTGGAACGTCCAGCCGGTCCCCTCCTTGAACGCCTTGGTCCTCGGCTTGGCGATGTCGTGCACGAGCGCCGCGAAGCGGAGCCAGACGTCGTCGGTGGTTTCGCAGATGTTGTCCACCACCTTGAGGGTGTGGAGGAAGACGTCCTTGTGATGGTAGTCCTTCCGCTGTTCGACGCCCACCATGTCCGAAAGTTCCGGGAAGACGTGTTTCGTCAGGCCGGTCGATTGGATGAGCGCGAGGCCGACCGAGGGTTTCGGGGCCGCGAGGATCTTGAGGAATTCGTCGGTGATCCGTTCGCGCGAGACGATCGCGAGGCGGCCCGCCATTTTCCCGATGGCCGAGAGCGCCTCGGGCCGGATCGTGAACCCGAGCTGGGCGGCGAACCGGAGCGCCCGCATCATCCGGAGCGGATCGTCGTCGAACGTCGTTTCCGGTTCGAGCGGCGTGCGCAGGACCTTCGCGCCGAGGTCGGCCCGGCCGTCGTACGGGTCGGCGATCTCGCCAAAGCGGCCGGCGTTGAGCGAGAGCGCGATCGCGTTGACGGTGAAATCGCGCCGCGACAGGTCGGCGGCGAGCGAGGCCCGCTTCACCTTCGGCTTCCGGGAGTCCTTCGAGTAGCTCTCCTCCCGCGCCGCGACGAATTCGAGCTTCCCGCCGTCGTGCGGGACCATCGCCGTCCCGAATTTCTCGAACACCACCACCGGGTGCGCCCCGAGCGCGGCCGCCGCCTCGCGGGCCAGGGCCACGCCGTCCCCGATGACGGTGACGTCGATGTCCTTCACCTCGCGCCCCAGGAGGAGGTCGCGCACGTATCCCCCGACGACGTACGCCTCGACGCCGAGGCGGTCGGCGACGGCCCCGACGGTCCGCAGGGCCTCGTTGGAAATGTCCAGCGTCTCTTTTTTCACGACGGCAATTGTTGTTCCCTGATGCGCGCGAGGATCCGGTGCGCGACGTTGAGCGCGGCCAGGCCGTCCTCGCCGGTCACCGGAGGGTCGCGGTCGAGGAGGATGGCGTTCACGAAGAGCCCCAGCTCGTGCGCGAGCGGGTTGATTTTGTTGATTTTCGGCTTCTGGTAGATGATGGCCCTCTTCCGGCTGCCGGTCTCGATCTCGCCCAGCTTCTTCGTGCTCCCCGGAATCGCGCCCGGGTCGTCGGTCATCCGGAAGATCTCCGTCTCGCCCTCGAGGAAATCGACGGAGATGTAGGCGTCGCGCTGGAAGAGGCGCATCTTCCGCATTTTTTTCCGGGAAATCCGGCTGGCCGTGACGTTCGCGACGCAGCCGTTTTCGAACTGCAGCCGGGCGTTGGCGATGTCCAGGCTCTCCGACACCACCGCCACCCCGTTGGCGTCGACCCGCTCCACCGGCGACCCCACCAGGCTCACGATGATGTCGATGTCGTGGATCATCAGGTCGAGCACGACGTCGACGTCGGTGGAGCGGGGGTTGAACTGCGCGAGCCGGTGCGATTCCACGAACATCGGCCGGAGCCGGTGGCTCTCGAGCGCCAGGATCGCCGGGTTGAACCGCTCGATGTGCCCCACCTGCAGCTTGACCCTCTTCTCCCTGGCCGCGGCGATCAGCGCGCTTGCGTCTTCCTCCGTACTCGTGATCGGTTTCTCGATGAAGACGTGCCTCCCTGCGGCGATCGCCTCCCCGGCGATGGCCGCGTGCGTGCTGGTGGGGGTGACGACGCTGACGGCGTCCACTCCCCGCAACAGCTCGGCCAGCGACCCGAACGCCCGGCTCTTCGTGGCGCGCGCCGCGTCGTCGCGCCTGCCCGGGTCCGAATCGTAGACCCCCTCGAGCCGCGCGGACGGGACCTCCTTCCAGAGTTTGGCGTGGAGGGACCCCAGGTGACCCGTCCCGATCACTCCCACCTTCAGTTCCGCCATCGGGTCACCTCCGCGTGAGTAATTTTTCCGGGACCGTCCGGTCCACCCGGTAGAGCGTGAAATAGACCAGCTCTGAATTCGACATCGAAAGCCCCGGGAAGGGGCGCGTCATCACCGGGACGAGGCCGGGAACGTCGGCGAGCTCCTCCGGGATCGTCGAACGGTGCACGACGTAGTCGGGGACGCAGTAACGGTCCCATCCCCGGTCGCGCAGGAGTCCGGTGAAGCCGTCGTTGTCCCGCCGCGGCGGATCGACGCCCGGGGAGACGATCCCGTTGAAATCGCAGATGGTCCGTTCGGAAAAATATCCGAGGGCGCCGACGTCGCCGGTCATGATCACCGTGCCGGGCGGGGTGTTGTCCTTCAGCCAGCGCCCCATCGGAATCAGGCACGATTCCATGCCTTCGGTGAACGAGCCGACGTGCGCGGTGACATACCGGGAATAGACCACCTGGTTCTGGAGCATCACGAGGGCGGTCAGCGCGAGCACGAGGCCGTACCGGAGGACCGGCGGGCGGGCGCGGAGGATTTCATACTGATAGAAGAACGCCATCGCGACCGCGAGCGGCGTGACGAGCAACAGATACCGGGACACGATGTTCACCGTGAAGAGCGTGTACGCGAGTGGCAGGAGGATGAGCCATCCGACCCCGACCAGGCCCTGGCGAAATTGATGGAACGGCAGGAACGCGACGTCCCCGGGGGCACCGCCCGACCTCCGGTGTCGCACGATGAGGATGGCGAGCGACGCGAGCAGCACCGCCAGGACGACGCCGTCCGCCGAGCCGAGGGTCTTCCCGATGTCCGCGGCGGCGCCCGCGAGGTCGGCGGGGTCGAAACCTCCCCCCCGCTTCGCCCCGAACGTCGCGGGCAGGACGGAACCGAACTGCGCGCGGGCGTAGACTGCCCAGGGGAGGACGATCGCCAGCCAGATCGGGACGACACGGAACGCCATCCGCATCGCGTGCCCCCTGCTGAGCGAATTGATCCGGAGGTCCCAGATCAGCAGCCCCATCAGGAGCGACGCCTCGGGCCTGACGAGGGCGAGGAGGCCGGCGACGCCCGACGCGACCGCGTACTCGTTCCTCAGGAGGTAACGGAAGAACACCAGCAGGAGGATCACGGCGAGCGACGTCTCGAGCCCGCTGCCGGCCCACCGGAGGAGCCAGGCGTTCACCGAAAACGCCAGCGAGGCGCAGAACGCCACGGCCACGTCGCGCGCCAGCTCGAGCATGACGAAAAAAAAGAGGATGATCGAGAGCGACGCGAAGATCAGGTCGAGGGCTTTAGCGAGCAAGGGGATGTCGGAACCGACCGCGCCGCCGGCGGAGAGGATCAACAGCCAGAGCGGGCTGGTGAAACCGTAACTCGGGTCGCCCGCGTTGAAACAGGGACCCTCCCCCTGCGCGAGGCTCCGCGCGTACTGGAAATAGATGTAGGAGTCGTCGGTGGTGTAGGAAAAATGCGCGGCGGCCGTCAGGTAGAAGACCGCGACGAGAATCGCCATCACCCCGACGATGAACGGCTTGCTCCACGATTGCGGATCGGTCACGTGCGGCGGCCGTCGGTGTTGGAAAAAGTCTCCCGGAGAAAGGCGGAAAATCCGGCGACGCTCCCGAACGAGAAATCGGCCTCCGGGTGCGACGCGTGGCCCCGCGCGAACGGGTCCCAGGCCACGGCCGCAACCCTGACGCCGGCGTCCCGGGCGGCGATCACGTCGGAGGGCGAATCCCCCACCATCAGGACCTCCCCCGGCGAAAGCGACCAGGTGGCGAGCACCTTCCGGATCCCGTCGCCCGACGGCTTGTGGTTCTTCACGTCGTCCCCCGTGACGAGGAGGTCGAAATACCCCTTCATCCCGAGCGCCGAGAGTGTGGCAAGCGTCGTGCGCTTCCCCTTCCCGGTGAAGAGGGCGAGCAACACGCCCCTCGATTTCAGAAAATCCAGGATCTCCCTGATGCCTCCGTGTTCGGAGGCCATACCGGCGTGGCCGTCAGAGTAATACCGGTGGAATTCCTCGATCGCGGTGTCGGCATCCTTTTCCCCGACAATTTCCCGTATCGCCACCTCCTCGGTGGGGCCGAAGATGCCGAGGATCTCGGCGTCCGACCAGGCCCGCCCGGTATAACGGGATGCCACGTGGTTGAATGAGGCGAAAATGAGGCGGCTGGTGTCTGCCAGCGTGCCGTCGAGATCGAAAATCACGGAGGAAAATTTCATCATTGCGGTCAAATATATCAATATTTGGGGGAGAATGAAAATGTCCGGGGGCCCAACCACTTCGGTCGGACCGGTATGAGCGTGGAATACGCCCGATCAGGGTCCGCTTTCCCCTTCCGACGGATTTTCGTATATTACGCCGTTCCAAACCCCTATCCCAGAACCATATTCCGGACGATTGGCTTATGATGACCACCAGCGATATCGAAAAACTCCTCGGCGCGGACGCGAGAAACCTCCTCGAATACAAGAGCAGGGGGATCCCGAAGGAATCGCTCCACGCCCCCGGACCCGACTACGTAGACCGGATCTACGCGATGTCCGACCGCCCCACCCCCGTCCTGAAAAGCCTCAACTGGCTGATCCACCAGGGACGCCTGGCGCACACCGGCTATCTCTCCATCCTGCCGGTCGACCAGGGGATCGAACACTCCGCCGGCGCGTCGTTCTCCCCCAACCCGATCTATTTCGACCCGGAGAACATCGTGAAGCTCGCCATCGACGGCGGATGCAACGCGGTCGCCTCGACGCTCGGCGTCCTGGGCGCGGTCTCGAGGAAATACGCCCACAAGATCCCCTTCATCCTCAAGTTCAACCACAACGAATTCCTCTCCTACCCGAACTCGTACGACCAGATCCTCTTCGGGAGGATCAGGCAGGGCTTCGACATGGGCGCGGTGGCGGTCGGGGCGACGATTTATTTCGGATCGCCCGAATCGAAGCGCCAGATCCAGGAGGTGGGGATGATGTTCCAGCAGGCGCACGAACTCGGGATGGCGACCATCCTCTGGTGCTACCTGCGCAACCCGGCGTTCAAGACGGCCGAGAAGGATTACCACGTTTCCGCCGACCTCACCGGTCAGGCGAACCACCTCGGCGTCACGATCCAGGCCGACATCATCAAGCAGAAGCTGCCCGAGAACAACGGAGGCTTCAACGCGCTGAAGTTCGGGAAGACGAACAAGAAGGTGTACGAGGAGATGACCACCGACCACCCGATCGACCTCTGCCGCTACCAGGTGGCCAACTGCTACATGGGCCGGGCCGGGCTGATCAATTCCGGCGGCGAATCGAAGGGCGCGTCCGACATGGCCGAGGCCGTCCGCACGGCCGTGATCAACAAGCGCGCGGGAGGGATGGGGCTCATCAGCGGCCGCAAGGCGTTCCAGAAACCGATGAAGGAGGGGATCCAGATCCTCAACGCGATCCAGGATGTCTACCTGAACAAGGAGATCGCGCTCGCCTGACCGGCGGCGCGACAGCTGCCAAGACGACCCCGGCGACCGGGGTCGTCTTTTTTATTCCATCGAAGGAGTGTCATGACGCAGAAAAGCATCACGCTGAAAAAGCACGAAGACCGGCGGATCACCGACGGGCACCTCTGGGTGTTCAGCAACGAGATCGCGGAGGTGACGGGGGAGCCGGCCGCGGGCGACGTGGTGAAGGTCCGGATGCACGGGGGAAAGCCGATCGGGTCGGGGTTCTACAATCCCCACTCGCTCATCGCCTGCCGCGTCCTCACGACCGCCGACGAGGAGATCGACGCCGCGTTCTTCGAACGTCGGATCGCGACCGCGCTGGCGCTGCGGAGGAAGATCTACCCCTCGTCCGAATCGTGCCGGGTCGTGCACGGCGAGAGCGACTACCTCCCCGGGCTCATCATCGACAGGTTCAACGACATCGTCGCGGTTCAGACATTCTCGTCGGGGATGGACGCGCGCCAGGCGATCATCTGCGACGTGCTCGAAACGCTGCTGGAACCGGCGTGCATCGTCGAGCGGAACGAATCGCAGCTCCGGCCCCTGGAGGGGCTCGAACTGCGCAAGGGCGTCCTCCGGGGAACGCCCGCCTCCGCGACGATCACTGAACTCGGCCTGCGCTACGCAATCGGGCCGCTCGACGGGCAGAAAACCGGGTTTTTCCTCGACCAGCGTGAGAACCGGGAGGCCTTCCGGCGGTACGCGCGGGACGCCGACGTCCTCGATTGCTTCTGCAACGACGGCGGGTTCGCGCTGAACGCCGCGTTCGCCGGCGCGAAATCGGTGACCGGCGTGGACATCTCGGAGGAGACGATCCGTCGGGCCGGCGCGAACGCCGCGCTCAACGACCTCGGTGGCGCGGTGCAGTTTGTGGCAAAGGACGCGTTCGATTTTCTGAAGGAGGCGGCCGGGGCCGGCCGGACCTGGAACACGATCAACCTCGATCCGCCGTCGTTCGCGCGGAACCGAAAATCGGTGCCCGCCGCGAAAAAAGGTTACCTGGGCATCAACACCGCCGCGATCCGGCTGCTTCGTCCCGGGGGGATCCTGGCGACGTCGAGCTGTTCGCACCACATCTCGGAGGAGACGTTTCTCGAAATCCTGAAGCGCTCGGCCAGGGACGCGGGGAGGCGGATCAGGCTGCTGGAGTGGCGCGGGGCGGCGCCCGACCATCCCGTCCATCCGTCGATGCCCGAGACGAGATACCTGAAATTCGCGGTCCTGGCGGCGGAATGAACCAGCCCCGGACCGGGGA
>CAZQSM010000081.1:0-8627 GCA_964596065.1 uncultured Chlorobiaceae bacterium
CCGCGACGTCGTCGCTTTCGATCCTGGCGATGATCTCGCCCTTCCCGACCCTGTCGCCCTCCGCGAAATAGAGCGCGACGATCCGACCCGTGGCCTTCGAGGCGAGGGCCGCCTTCCGCTGGGCGACCACGTAACCGCTCGCCGTGAGCGACGTGAGCGCCATCGACGGGGAGACGTACGACACGGTGGCGATCTCCACGGTCGGGGGTTCATCGGTGACCGTCCGGATGAGGAAGAGGACGCCGAGGACGATCACGACGGCGCCGATGCCGTACATCAGGAGGGCCGTGCGGACACGTGGAGCGCCGCCCCGTCCGCCCCCCGGCGTCGATTCGTCACGCGTGATACGTAATTTGGAGAGGTCTTCTCCCCGCTCCCCCGACATCGTCACCGTAGTTGGAAAATCCGAACAAAGGTATGAAAAACCCAAAATGATTCCAAATTCCGGCGATTCCAACCAGCGCGCGGCTTGGAATTCAGGCCGACATTTCGCTTATTTCTCCGCATATGCGCATCCTCGGCATCGAAACATCGTGCGACGAAACCTCGGCGGCCGTCGTTTCCGACGGGCGTCTCCTGTCGAACATCATCTCGTCTCAGATCGACCACCGACGCTTCGGCGGCGTGGTCCCCGAGCTGGCCTCGCGGGTGCACCTCCGCCTGATCGTCCCTGTCGTCGAGGAGGCGCTCGCCGTCGCCGGTGCGTCGGCGAAGGACCTCGGCGGCGTCGCAGTCACTTCGGGGCCCGGCCTGATGGGTTCGCTGATGGTCGGTGTGAATTTCGCGAAATCGTACGCCTGGTCGCTCGGTATTCCATGCGTCGGGATCAACCATATGGAGGGCCACATCTACGCCAACTTCCTCGAAGAACCGGCGCCCGCGTTCCCCTTCGTCTGCCTGACGGTCTCTGGGGGGCATACGCAGCTTGTCCTCGTGGAGGACGGTTTCAGGCACGAGCTGCTGGGGGAGACCGTGGACGACGCGGCGGGAGAAGCGTTCGACAAGGTGGCAAAAATGCTCGGGTTGCCATTCCCCGGGGGCCCCGCCATCGACCGGCTCGCCCGGGAGGGAAACCCGGCATTCGCAGCCTTCCCCCGTTCGATGGCGGGGGATGGAACGCTGAACTTCAGCTTCAGCGGCGTCAAGACCGCGGTGCTCTACTGGCTGCGTGACCACCCCGGCCTGTCGACCGATCCCGGGACGGACGAGGGCAAAAGGCTGCTCTCGGACCTCTGCGCCAGCTTCCAGGCGGCGGTGGTCGACGTCCTCGTCGGCAAATGCATATCGGCGGGGGAGCGGACCGGCGTCCGCGATATCGCGATCGCCGGCGGCGTCTCCGCCAACAGCGAACTCCGGAAGAAGATGGGCGAGGCCGCGGCCAGGCGAGGTTTCACGCTCCACGTCCCCCGGCTGGATTTCTGCACGGACAACGCGGCGATGATCGCGCTGACCGGGTACCGCAAGCTCCTCGCCGGCGTCGCCTCTCCGCACGGCCTGCAGGCCGACCCGAATCTCGCGCTCTCGTCGTGAGGTGAGGATGGCGAGGCGGCGGCGGAGTAAAAAGAACGGCGGCCGGGCGGCCATCGCCAGGCTCATCTGGCCGGTGGCGATCCTCGCGGCGCTCGGTGTCGGGGGGCTCTACGTCATCCTCTGGGCGCCGAACACCTTCGACGGTGACAGGATCGTCACGGTGTCGAAGGGAGACACCTTCACGGCCATCGAGGACACCCTCGTCGCGTCCGGCGTCGTCCGGAACAGGCTGCTCTTCAGCCTCGCGGCGCGCATCCTCGGGTCGACGAGGAGGATGCAGATCGGACGATACCGGTTCCGGCCGGGAATGTCGAACCGGAGCATCCTCGAAGACCTGGAATTCGGCAAATCCGCCGAGCTGGTGACCGTCACGGTGCCGGAAGGGTACCGGGCGCGCCGGATCGCGTCGATCTTCGGCCGGAACCTCGGGATCGATACGGCGGCGTTCATGGAGCTCGTGGCGGACACGACGTTCATCCGCGGCCTCGGCCTCGATCCCCCCACGCTCGAAGGGTACCTGCTCCCCGGGACCTATCATTTTTACTGGCAGGAATCGGAGGAGACGGTGGTCACGGCGATGGCCGGGGCCTTCAGCGGGTTTTTCGATGACAGCCTGATGGCCCGGGCACGGAAGAACCGGATGAGCGTCCACGAGGCGCTCACGCTCGCGTCGATCATCGAGGCGGAGACCGCGATCGATTCGGAACGGGCGAGGATAGCGGGCGTCTACGCCAACCGGCTCGGGAAACGGATGCGGCTCCAGGCCGATCCGACCGTGCAGTATATCCTGGAGGACGGGCCGCGACGCCTCACCTATTCCGACCTCCATCGCCCGTCTCCCTACAACACCTACCGCAATCCCGGCCTTCCCCCCGGACCGATCAATAACCCCGGCAGGGCGTCGATCATCGCGGCGCTCGCCCCCGAGCGTCACGGCTACTATTTTTTCGTCGCGACCGGGGAGGGCGGACACGCGTTCTCGAAGACGTACGCGGAGCATCTCCGGTCGGTCCGGGCGTTCCAGCGGCGGAGGGCGGCTACGGCAGCAGCGGCGCAACAGGCGAAGGACACTCTTCCGCCGGCCATCGTACCGGTCGATTCGGCCGCGGGGGGGGGGGCGCAGAACGGTGGATAGCTGGCGTCAGGGTCCCGCGTTGAATGGCCCATCGCTCCTCCTGGCCGCCGCGCTGGCGGGAGTCGCGGGCTGCGCCTCGCAGGTGACCCCGTCCGGAGGGCCCGAGGATACGGTCCCCCCCTCCATCGTCGTCTCCTCTCCCGGTCCGGGGGAGCTGAACTTCGGCAAACGTGTGATCCGCCTGGAATTCTCGGAGTACGTCGACCGGCGTTCGTTCCAGGAATCGGCATATCTTTCGCCTTCGCCCGGAGACCTCCGGTTCGAGTGGGGGGGGCGCGAAGTGGAAATTTTCTTCGAAGGGGAACTGCGCCCGCAGACCACCTACATCCTCACGGTCGGCACGGACCTGAAGGACATCCGCAACAACCGTCTCGCGTCGGCGTTCATCCTCGCCTTCTCCACCGGCGGGACGATCGACAGTTGCCGGGTGGAAGGGAGGGTCCGCGACGCGGCCCCCGGGGGCGTGATGGTCCTCGCCTACGACGTCTCCGGCGGACGGGGGGACACGCTGAATCCGGCGCGGGTAAAACCCGATTACCTCACCCAGACCGGCGCCGACGGACGGTTCACGCTCCGCAACATGAAGGAAGGTCGATACAGGCTGATGGCGCTACGCGACCTCTTCCGCGACCTCCTCTATAATCCCCAGACCGACGGGTACGCGATGGCGGCGGCCGATCTCCTCCTGGAGCCCGGCCGGAGGGGGGTCGCGGGGATCGATTTCCGGCTGACGGCGGAGGACACGCTCCGTCCCTTCATCTCGGCGCTCCGGGCGAGGGACCGGACGTCGGTCTCGGTGCGATTCAACGAGCCGGTTGCCCTCCCCGCGGGCGCGCGCGAAGCCTCGGTGACCGATACGGCGGACGGCGGCGGACTCCCGGTCTTCGATCTCGCCCCGATCGACACGAGCTTCCGTGAATATTTCGCGACCACGTCCCCGCACAAGCCCGGGGCCGCGTACAGGCTGGCGCTGGGACCGTTCCCGGACGCGCGGGGGAACCCGGCCGATTCGGCGGGCCGGATCGGCGTGTTTTCCGCCGGCCTCTCCCCGGACACCCTTCCTCCGGTCCTTCTCCTGAGCATCGCCCGGGACAGTCTCACGGGCGTCTCCCCGCACGATACCCTCCGCCTCGCGTTCAACGAACCGGTCGACACCGCGGCGGTGGCGTCGGGCTTCCGGATCGACGGACCCGGCGCGACACCGCTTCCCGGCCGGCTTCGCTGGACCGGGTCGATGATGGCCGCGTTCGAACCGGGGGAGCCCCCGGTCCCGGGCGGCTGGTACGCGGTTTCGATCGAGCTCGATTCGGTCAGGGACCGGGTCGGGAACGCGTCGAGCGATTCAACGCTCGTCAGGAGGTTCAGGATCACGGAGGAAAGATTCCTCGGGAGCATCGCGGGGGTGGTGGACGCCGCCGGGGTGCCCGCGGTGACGGACAGGGACGGAGCTGTGGTCGTGGAGGCCACCGGGCTCTCCGGGCCCGGGGCTCGGCGCCTCGCGGTCCGCGCCGACCGGTCCGGGAAATTCATCTTCGACCGGCTGACGGAGGGTCTCTACGCGCTGTCAGCGTTCATCGACCTGGATGGAAACGGCGTACACGACCCGGGACGACCACATCCACGCCGGTTCGCGGAACCGTTCGGCACCTATCCGGATACGCTGAAGGTCAGGCCGCGCTGGCCGGTCGAAGGCGTGAAGATCGAAATCGGCAGATAGGCTGGGGGCGCTTCGTCACCGGAGCGAATCGGCGGGCGCCGACGGCTCTTCCGGAGGGGGGCCCGGTTTGGTGAGCGGGTTCCGGAGGACCCGGTCCGGGACGATCCAGGCGTCCGGGAATCCGCGGCGCCGCAGCAGGTCGAGCATCTCCCCGGCGGCGAACCTGTCGATGAAATCGCCCACCCGGATCTTGTAATATGGGGGGTGGTACACGATGTAGACCTGCGCGTCGGAAATCCCGACCGAGAGTGAATCCCTCAGCGTGGTCGCGTTGTCGATGTCGCCCGTGATCGTCGCCTGCACCCTGAAGCCGGAGAGGGTGTCGGGTTCGAGCGTCGCGGATTCCCCGCCGCCGCCGCGGGGCGCGAGCGAGCCCGCGGCGACGGGTTCCTCCTCCCACGATTCGATCCCGTAATCGGACGGATTGAACGTCGATTCGGCGTCGTCCGGCGGCGATGGACCGCCCGAAGCGGGACCCGCCGCGGGGCGCCGCGAACTTTCCGATCCGCCGCACCCTCCCATCGCGAACAGGAGCGTCAGGGCAACGCACACCGCCGCCGGTCTCATCGCGAGAGTTCCGCTACCCAGGCGTCCCGGTAGTCGTCCGGATATTGCCGGACGATCGTGTCCCTGAAGTTCCTCGCCGCGTCCTTCGAGTCGAAGACCCCGAGCATCACCTTGTACAGGCCGTCGACGCTGTTGAAGACGGTGTAGACCTCCTTCGTGAAGCGCGACCTCGAGAGGGCCGCGACGCCGGCAGCGCCCTCCTCGGACTGGTAGGCCCCGAGCTGGACCGTGAACTTCCCGGGGGGGAATTCCGGCTGAACGCGGCCGCCCGACCCGACCCGCGCTTCCGATGGCGCGGGGCCGCCCGGTCCCTGGCCGGCGGCTTTGTCGGCGGACGCGGCGCAGCCCGCGAGGGAAAGGACAGCCCCGAGCGCGAGCAGGGCGATGGGTCCCGACGCCGGCGTCGCGCGTTCTCGTCCCGATTTCATCCGTGTGTCCTCCGTTGATTCGAATTACTTCATCAGCAGCATTTTCCCGACATCCGACCGGTCCCCCGCCGTGATACGGTAAAAATAGACCCCCGTCGGAAGGCTCGTCCCGTCGACGGCGACCGAGTGACGTCCGGCGTCCATCGTCCGGTCGACGACCGTGGCGACGGTCTGCCCGATCGAATTGGTGATGACCAGCTTTACGCCCGCCGGCTGCGGGAGATCGAACGTCACCGTGGTCGTCGGGTTGAACGGATTCGGATGGTTCTGGTAGAGCCGGAATTCGGACGGGATGTCCGCCGCCGCGCGGTCGCCGGCGCCCACATGCAGGCTGACGGGAGCGGGGCCGTCGAGGGTCCGCGTTCCGCCGCCGGAGAGGTCGTAGAGCCGCTCGCCGCCGGGTTGGAGCACGCCGAGTTTCGCCGGGAGTTCCGAAGCGCCAGCGGCGTAGCCGACGGTCACGGGCCAGGCCGCGCCCGTGATCGAGATCGCTGCTTCGCCGCGGGACGAACCGTCCCGTCCGAACGTCTCGACGCTACGCTGGCTTGCAAATCTGACGTCGAACGCGCCGCCAGGCGGCAGGGGGGGGAGTTCGTGGGCGGAGAGCGATATGTCGGCGGAAGCCGGAGCGATATGGAGCTCCCGGACCTGGCCGTCGGCGGCGGTGAACGTCACCGTCCCGGCATCCTGAAGCGGGGGGAAGCCGGCCCGTTGATCATCGCCGGAACCCGCCACCGTGCCCGCCCCCGCAACGGGGCCGGACGGAGGAATCGGGAACGAACCCGATGTCAGGAGCAGGCCGCCCGCCTGGTCCACCTTTACCCAGTACGCCCTCCCGGGTTCGAGTGTGTCCTCTGAAGTATAACCGAATCCCGGCGTGAAGGCGAAGTAGGAGCCCAGAACGGACGTGCCGCCGACCGGGATGACATCCGCGGTGCGAGCCGGGTAGGTAAGAGCGCCGATGATGTTCCATCCGGCGAAGACGTCCACGGTGTCAGAGGAGAGGGCGGTCCCGGTAACCCCGATCGTCCCGACGCCGGGAAATTTCACCCAGTATCCTGTCCCCGGAAAGAGCGAGTCCCGGCCGGTGTACCCTGTCGGGGGAGGGAGATAGGCGAACGCCGAGGAGATGGCCGTCGGCAGGAGCGTGCTTTTTTCCGGAGTCGGGGGAAGCACCGGGAGCGATATCATATTCCAGGCGGATTGGACGGCGATGTCGGCGGTCGTGGAAGCGCCGCTTCCGCTGCGGAGGGGTGGAATGATTCCCCCCTCGATCGTGATCCCGGTGTCCGCGTCAGACCCGGTCCCGGCAGCCGGCTGGCCGATCGAACCGAGGAGGTGGAGGCCTGAGCCCGTGGACCTTCCGCCTCCGCCGTCGGTCGTCGAGAGGGGGTGGATGAGCGATTGCGCGCCCACGATACAGCTGAAGATCGTGACGAGGGCCAGGACTGTGATCAGTTTCATGCCGTTATCTCCCTGATGGATGACTGATGATTACCGATCCCGTCCGGAAAATTTATCGCGCTGTTTCGCGAGTTGGGCCTCGAGAAGGATTTTTTCCGCCTCCTCCGCCTGAGCCCGGGCGCGGAGGGCGGTGAGTTCGAGCGTGCGGAGGTCGACCTCCGTGAACCCGTTGACTGGGGGGTCGGCGACTTCCAATCCGGTCAATCGATTCGACGACGCCGTCCCGGGGGCAAAGAGCGGAGATATTCCGGTCACCGGGCCATACGATGTCGGAATATACGCGGCCTGCATCCATTTGTAATTCACCTGCTGCGCATTGGCCCCGATATTGTTACGGGCATTAAGATAAAAGGTGTGCGTGCCTGCGGTCAATTGATAGACCCGATGACAGTGAAAGTTGTAGTAGTAGATCCCGCTGGGAGCGACCGATGGGGTGTAGCCCAGCTGGTATGCCCTGAAGTCGGGTATAATGCCGGGAATGGTGTCAATGTTCACCCACGTGATGGAATTAACGCCGTTGACGTGTGCAGGGTGGTAAACCACGCCACCGCCGTCGACGACGATATACCCGTCCGACGGGATGGTGATCGTGACCGAGTCGGTGACCGCGTTGGTCGCCGCAGGTATTGACACCGAGCCGTATCCGCCGTGTGCCGCCAGACCGGACTCATTCATCAATTCCGAAGCCGAAACGGAACCCGTGGGCAGCATCACCCCGCTGTCACCACTCGATGACACGACGCGGAACCTTCCCTGAAAGTAGCCGGCGTAATTCAAGGCGGAATCACCCGCCACTCCGCGGATCGAATAGTTGGTCCCACCGCCTCCCGCCTCCGCATACACCCCGGTGTTGACGCCCGTTCCGCCGGAAGCGATCCCGGAGAGCCCGTAATAGAATGACCCGCCGGTCGGCAAGACCATCCCGCGGGCGCCGACGTATCCACCGATGAATTCACCGCCGAACCCCCAGAAGTCTGCAGGGACCGACTCCCCGTAGACCGCGCGGACGTCGCCCGAGCCCAGGCCGGTGGCCTCGGCGTGTACCACATGCGTCAGGAAACTGACCGAATCGGTCGTGAAGATTCCGGCCCTCGATTGCTGCCCCCCGACGGTGAGCTTCGACTGAAGATCGGGCGTCGCTGTCCCGATCGCGACGCTCCCGTACGGATAGGATACGTCGTATCCCGCCGTTTGCCAAGGAGCGAGCGAAAAGGGGGACGCGGCCAGCTGCGTGCGTGGTGAGAAGGTTACCGTCGCGCCGATGCCGGGGCCCGCGAGGGCAGCGACCTCCAGGTACTGGATCTGCGTGAAGGAGGCCGGAAGCGGTGTGACCGATCCGAGCCGGATATTGAACACTCCGTTGTCGACCTGGACGCCGTTCTGCGTTTCAGTCCAGTGCGAAGTGCCTCCCGCGAACACATTGAACAGGTCAAACCGGAGGTTGTAGCTGCCGTCCGCCGCGGGCGTGCCCGCGGGTGTCGTGAGCAGGCCCTGGTAGGAGAGCTCCCTCGGGAAGGGGATGAAGCCCGAGTTGCTTTCCGGCGCCGCGGCGAGGGGGGCGGTGGCGGACTGTCCGAAGAGTGTCGCGGTCGAGACGATCATCGAGAGGAACAACGCGGATATCGTGGTTTTCATCGGTGGAATCCTTCCTGTATGATGATGGGAACGGCGCGGTACGACCCCGCCTTTCGGTCGATCCGGCAGAATGATTTTCGTCTGGTTCAAGTCGGAAAACCCGGATTCCGGGTCGATCTGGTCGGAGAATCGTTGTGGGCGGTGTCTGTCG
>CAZQSM010000082.1:0-8591 GCA_964596065.1 uncultured Chlorobiaceae bacterium
GCTCGGACTGGGGGGAAAGCGGGTCGCCGCGATCATCAGCGGCGGCAACGTGGACGCCGCCGTCTTGCAACAGACCCTGTCATGGTAAACTCTCAATCACAACAGGAAGGAGCGTTCTTAATGTACCTCATACGCGAAGTGATGCAATGCAAACCGGGCAGGGTCAGGGATATGCTCGCGAAATTCAGGGGCGTCTCGGGCGTGATGAGCAAGGCGGGATTGAAACCGTTCCGCCTATTCACCGACGTGAGCGGCGTGCCGTTCTGGACCATCGTCGCCGAAACCGAAGTGGAGAACCTCGACACCTTCTTCGCGCTGACCGGGAAGGTCATGTCGGACGACGAGGCGAGGAAGGCGATGGCAGGCTACCACGACCTGGTCGAGGGCGGCCGCCGGGAAATTTACATGGTCGAGGGCTGATTGGGCTATCTCGAAATCCTCCGGAAACAGCGGCACCCGGCGAGGTTTCTCCTCTCGCGGGCATTGATGAAGTCGGGCCTCTCGCACCATCTCACGATCCCCCGTGACGGGTACAACCTCCGTTTTTATCCGACACCGCGGACGGCGGAGCTCTGGATCGACCGCTCCGCCCCCCGCGTGGAGGAGCCGTTCATCGAGGCATACCTGAAGCCGGGCGACACGGTGATCGACATCGGGGCGAACATCGGTGAGCTGGCGCTCAGGATTTCCGGGCTGGTCGGCGCGGGCGGGCGGGTGATCGCGATCGAAGCGCATCCGAGGATCTTCGGTTACCTGGAGGGAAACGTCGCCGCGAACCGCGCGGCCAACATCGAGTGCCTCAACTATGCGGTGAGCAATTCCGGTGGGACCATCCGCTTTTCGGACAACCGGTGGGATGAATTGAACTCGATCGTCTCCGGACCGGAGGAGGTTCCCCACGTCGAGGTGCCGGCGATCAGGCTCGACGACCTGCCCCGCTCCCTCCCGCGGGTTGACCTGCTGAAGATCGACGTGGAGGGTGCCGAAAAGTTCGTGCTCGAAGGAGCGGGTGAGATGCTGCGACGCACCGGATGCGTCTACTTCGAATCCAATGAATCCCACTTCGCCCGGAACGGTTATTCCTGCGCCGGGCTGTTCACCCTGTTCGCCTTCCACGGCTTCAGGATCTTCAGGCCGGAGGGTGAAAACGCGCTCTCCCCCCTTCCCGCCGGCTACTCCTCCCGGGTCAACGAAAACCTGGTCGCCGCCCGGGATCCCGACGCCCTCCTCGGACGCACAGGGTATTCGCTCGCCTGACCGCGGCCCCTTCGCCTCCCCGGGGGGGATCCGCGTCCCCAATCCGCGCCCGCGATTACCGCGGCCAGGCCGCCGGCGGACGGCCGAGCCAGAGCCACCCGATGTAATCGACCAGCGGCGGTTCGCCTCCGGTCTCCTTCAGCCGCGCGTTGATCTGCCCCCGGTGGTACTGGCTGTGCATCGCGACCTGAAGCACCGTGTCCCCCAGCGTGGTCGCGCCCGGCGGCCTGCCGATCTTCCGTCCCACCATCTTCGACCAGGGCACCGGCATCGGTGAGCCGAGCTCGTCGCTGGTGAGCGCCGACAGATGGGTGAGCGCCCCGGGGAACCACGCCTTTCCCCAGGCCATCAGCGATCGGGCGTCGGTGAATTCCGGGTAGGGGGTGTCGCGCGGTTCGTTCCGCCAGACGCGCAGGAACGCGTGCTGCGTGATGTGGAGGTGGTGGAAATATTTCAGGAGTTTCCCGTCCGCCGCCGCCGGAGGGTGCGCGAGCACGGCCTCCCACACGGTGGCGTCGGCCCACTCCATGTGGCGGTGGAGTTCCAGGAGGTGTTCACGGTAATTCATCGCCCGCGCGTTCCGGCTGCCGGCCCCTCACGCCTTTTTCAACGCCTGCCTGAAATCATCGATGAGGTCTTCCGCCCCCTCCACCCCGACCGAAATCCTGATCATCCCCGGCGTGACGCCGTGGGTCGAAAGCTCCTCGGCGGACATGTTGATGTGGGACGAATAGACCGGGATGCTCACGAGGCTCTCGACGCCGCCGAGCGACATCGCGTTCACGGCCACCCGCAGGCTGTCGCACACCTTCACCGCGGCCTTCACGCCGCCGCGCACCTCGATCGTCACCATCGCCCCGAAGCCCGACATCTGCCTCTTCGCGAGCGCGTGCTGCGGATGCGATTTCAACCCCGGGTAGATGACCCGGGAGACCTTCGGGTGCCTTTCCATCGCCCGCGCGAGGCTGAGGGCGTTCTCGCACTGCCGCCCCACCCGCAGTTCGAAGGTCTTCAGGCTCCGTTCCAGGAGGTAGGCTGCGAACGGGTCGGCGCAGCCGCCGAAATGTTTCGCGCGGTCTTTCGCCCGTTTCACCAGCGCCTTTCCCCCCGAGAGCACGCCTCCCATCAGGTCGGCGTGGCCGCCGAGGTACTTGGTGGAACTCTCGACGACCACGTCCACCCCGAACGCGAACGGGTCCTGGTTGAGCATCGTCGCGAAGGTGTTGTCAGCCATGATGATGATCGGATGCCGGAACTCCTTCTCCATCCTCCGGACGGCGGCGACGAGTCGCCTGATGTCCACGACGCCGAGGGTGGGGTTGGTTGGCGTTTCGAAGTAGACCAGTCGCGTTCTCGGCGTTGTGAGGTACAGCAGGTCGCCGAGCGCCGACGGGTCGACGTACCGGACCCCGATGCCGAAGTCCGGGAGCGTGTCGCGGAAGAACCTGTACGTGCCCCCGTACAACGCGGGCGTGCTGACGATCTCGTCCCCCTGCCTGCAGTACGCGAGGATCGCGGTGGTGATCGCCGCCATCCCCGACGAAAACAGCAGCGCGCTGTCGCAGCCGTACATCGAGGCGAGCTTCCGCTCGACCTCGTCCGTGGTGGGATTGTGGTACCGAGTGTAGACGTAGACCGATGGGTCCCCCTTCGCGTAGCGCACGGCGTCGTCGGAGCTGTCGAACCGGTAGGTGCTCGTCTGGTAGATCGGCGTGACGACCGGCCCCGTGTACGCGAACAGGTTGTCTCCGTGGACGGCCCTGGTCGCCAGGGATCGGGACGTATTGTTCTTTTTCATCCTCGGGTCAGTGGTGGAAGTGTGGAATTATCTCGCGCAGGTCTGCGACCGTCCGCCGTCGATGCTCACCGTGGTCCCCGTCGTCCAGCCGGACCTTCCCGAGGCCAGGAACAGGATGAGTTCCGCGACCTCCTCGGGCGTACCCACGCGCCCCATGGGATGGGTCGTCTTGCTGTGTTCGAGGAACGCCGCGTATTTCGAGTCGTCGTAACCGCTCGCCCGGTGGAGGTTCGTGAGGACCACCCCCGGGTTCACCGCGTTCACGCGCACACCCTTCGGCGCGAGTTCCAGCGCCGCGCAGCGGGTGAACTGGTCGACCCCCGCCTTGCTCACGCAGTATGCCAGCACTCCGGGAAACGCGCGGGTACCCGTGACGCTCGAGACGTTCACGATGTTCCCCTTCCGTTCGATGAGCGAGGGAAGGGCGAGCTGCGTCAGGCGGAAGAGCGACCGGAGGTTGATGTCGAACATTTCGTCCCAGGCGGCCATCGTGGTGTTCTCCGCGGTGCCGGAGCCGATGATCCCCGCCGCGTTGATGAGAGCGTCGATGCCGCCGAATGTCGCCACCGTCGCGCCGACCAGCGCCGCGCGGTCGGATTCCTTCGTGACGTCGGCCGCCATCGCGAGTTTGCGGTCGGCCGGGATCCCCGCCGCGGCGGTTTCGATTTCTTTCAGGCGGCGCGCCGCCATCGCGACCATCGCTCCGCGTTCGGAGGCCATCAGTGCCGCCGCGCGGCCGATCCCGCTCGACGCCCCCGTCACGAGGACCACCTTCCCCGCGAAATCGTTCATCGCGAGCTGAGGGGCTTTCTCTTGGTCGCCAGGATTTTCTTGACGCGCGCGAAGACGGCGTCGAACATCGAATGGGTGAGCTTGCCGGTGAAGGTGTTCTGCTGGCTGGGGTGGTACGAAGCGATGAGGACCTGCCTGTAGTTCAGCGGTATTTCCGTCCCGTGCCTGAACTCGGGCCGTTTCGAAATCGTGGTCATGTGGAGTTCCCGGTAGGAGTCGAACACCGAGTCGAAGGCGACCTTCCCGAGCGCGACGATGATCCTGATGTTGAAGAGGATCCGGAGTTCGTCGAGGATGAACGGGCTGCAGTTGCGCAGTTCGTTCGCCGTGGGTTTGTTCGCTGGCGGCACGCACCGGAGGGCCGCGGTGATGTAGCAGTCCTTCAGCTTCATCCCGTCGTCGGCCGAGAGCGAGAGGAGCTGCGAGGCGAACCCGAATTTATGCAGCGTCCCGTAGAGCCAGTTGCCGCTGGAGTCGCCGGTGAACATCCGGCCGGTGCGGTTCGCGCCGTGCCCTCCCGGGGCCAGGCCGACGATCAGCACCCTCGCGTCCGGGTCGCCGAATCCGGGGACAGGCTTCCCCCAGTAGTCCCAATCGGAAAACCTGGCCGTCTTCACGCGGGCGACCTTCTCCCGCCATTTCACGAGACGGGGGCACTTCCTGCACTGTACGATATCCGCC
Organism: uncultured Chlorobiaceae bacterium; assembly: GCA_964596065.1. GTDB lineage: Bacteria > Bacteroidota > Ignavibacteria > UBA10030 > SZUA-254 > SZUA-254. The sequence goes on from CAZQSM010000082.1 coordinate 4,529, forward strand.
TGAAGGAGGTCGAGCTGGGTGCTGTGGGCTTTCATCCGGCGCGATATGCGTGAGTGATGTCAGTAACGGGGGATCTTCGGGTCGATCGTCCTCGACCAGTCGTCGATCCCCCCGACGAGGTTTTTCACGTTCCTGAAGCCTTTTTCGTAGAGGAATTCCACCGCCCGCTGGCTCCTGCCGCCGGAATGGCAATGGACGACGATTTCGCGTTCGGGGTCCAGCTCGGTGTATCGCTTCGGCAGCTCGCGCAGCGGGATCAGCTTCCCGTCGAGGTTCGCCGTCCGAAACTCGTCGGGCTCGCGCACGTCCACCAGCAGCACGTCCTCGCCGGCGTCCATCTTCCGTTTGAGTTCGCGCACGCTCATCTGCAGCGAGCCGAGGTCGTAGGTCCGCTCGATCGGGGGCTCCTTCAGGAACCCCAGGTTGAACTGCCGGACCTTCTGGAACCGCGGCGGCTGGACCGGGAGATCCGCCGTCACGAGGTCGATGAACTCCGATTTCGATTTCACCTGGAGGGACGGGTTGAACCTCCGCTCGAAGCCGATGGTGGAGCTCGGCTTCGGGCTCATCGCCTTTCCGCACGACGACCCGGCGAAATGGGTCGGGTAGATCTCCACCAGGTCGTCGAACTTCAGGAGCTTGCTCCAGATGCTGTCGTAGAGTTTTTCCGCGCTCCCGTCGAGGTCCGGCCGACCGGTGTCGCCCACGAAGAGGGTGTCGCCGGTCAGGATGAGCCACGGCGTTTCGGCCCTGACGGTGTCGGTGACCGCGATGCTGACGCTGTCGGAGGTGTGGCCCGGCGTGTGGAGGATCGTGAGCCGGATGTTCCCGACCGCGATGACGTCGCCGTCCTTCACCCGTTCGACGGGGAAGGCCGTCTGCGCCGACTCGTGGTAATGGACGCGGGCGCCCGAGGCGTCGGCGAGTTTCTTCGCGCCGGAAATGTGGTCGGCCTGGGCGTGGGTTTCAAAGATGTGGGTGATGTTCATCCGGTGGTCGGAGGCGTACCGGACATAGGGGGCGATGTCGTACTGGGGATCGACGACCGCGCAGACGCCCGCGCGGGTGCACCCCACCAGGTAGGAGAGACAGCCTCCTTCTTCGTGCCTGAACTGCTGAAAGATCATGTATCCTATGGAGTCTTCCGGGTTAAGCGCTGCATCGCCAGGTCGAGGGCGCTCTGGATGACCTCTTCCTTCGACTCCCCGTCGAGCCTGACGATGGTGGCGTTCGGGTCCACGTTGTCGATGTGGCAGTAATAGGTGCTCCCGATTTTGTACGATGTGACGTTGACGGTCAGACCTGACAGCTCCCTCGTGTTGACGCTGAAATCATCGGCCTTTAACATTGCTGAGATCCTTTCTCTGATGGGTGAGTGGAGAATTTCCCCTTCGTTTGAAGAGAACCATTGCAGCATGATGTTGTTGAATTAAGAAAATCCTGCTATAAGATGCAACGAATTTCCCACCATCCGCGCGGAATTCGGTGGTTTTCCGTCACAACCGGCCGGAGGTGACGATAAAATCCGTATATTTCAGGCCCCCGGAGAAACTTATCGGGACCGTACTTGTTCAATAAGGATATCATGCGCTGGATCGTTCCCATACTCGCCCTGCTGGCCCTCCCCCCCTCCGCGGACGCCCAGAAGAACCCGGCCGACATCCGGCTCCGGCTCGCCCAGAGCTACGAGAAATCGGGCGACTTCGAATCGGCCGTCAGGGTGTACGAGGAGCTGTTCGCCGCCGACTCCTCCGACGTGGCCCTCATCGAGTCGCTCAAGCGGTGCCTCGTCAAGCTGAAACAGCACGACCGGGTGATCGCGCTGATCGGCCGCCAGCTCAGGCTCAACCCCGCCGACCCGGGGACTCTTTCCCAGCTCGGGAACGTCTGGTTCCTGAAGGGCGACGAAGTGAAGGCGCGGGAGGCGTGGGACCGCGCGATCGCCGTCGACCCGAACAACGAAACCACCTGGCGCGTGGTCGGGAGCGCGATGGTCCAGGTTCGCCAGTTCGAAGCGGCGGTCGGCACCTACCGGGCCGCGCGCCGGACGCTCTCGAATCCCAGCGTGTTTGCCCAGGACATCGCCTACCTCCTCGGGGTGATGCAGAAGTTCCGCGAATCCACGGAGGAATACCTCGCGATGCTCCGGCAGACGCCCACGCAGCTCAGCTACATCCAGTCGCGCCTCTCGGCGTTCACGGGGAACGAGGCGGGGCTCAGGGAGGCCACGTCCGTCGTCGCCGGCGCCGTGAAGTCCGACGCCCGGAACGTCGAGATCCGGAGGCTCCACGCCTGGTTGTCGATGGAGGCGAAGGACTACGACGGCGCGTTCGAGACCTACCGGCAGATCGACGCGCTCACGGAGTCGGGCGGCAGGGAACTGTTCGGATTCGCCGAACGCGCGCTCAACGACAGGAGCTACCCGGCCGCGTCCCGCGCCTACGCGGAGGTGATCGGGCGCCATCCGAGCTTCGCGGGAATGCCGAGGGCGAGGTACGGGCTCGCGCGCTCGCTCGAGGAGATCGCCGGCCCGCCGGCTTCGGGCGACACGACCGCCGCGGCCCGGTACGCGCGGGCCTCGGAGATGTACGGACGGATCGTGCTCGACAACCCGAACACCGACATCGCCGCCCAGGCCCTCCTCCGGCTGGCGCTCATCCGGAAGGAGAAGCTCCACGACCCCGAGGGGGCCAGGGGATACCTCGAAACGATTTCCCGCGACTACAAGATTTTCCTCCCGACCGCCACCGAGGCGAAGCTCGCGCTCGGCGAGGTCTGCATCCAGCTGAACGACCTCGACCGGGCCGGGACCACCCTGGGCGAAGTCGCCGGTCCGCCTCCGTACGGCGGGGCAGACAGGGAACGGGCCGCCCTCCGGCTGGCGGAACTCCGCTTTTACCGCGCCGATTACAATGGGGCGCTGGCGATCCTCTCCGACCTCCTGAAGAACGCGGTGTCCGACGCCGCGAACGACGCCATCCCGCTGCAGATGCTGATCGCCGAACAGAGCAAGGAGAACCCGGCGGGGTTGAAAATCTACGCCGGCGCGAGCCTCCTGCGCACCCGCCGTGAATTCGGCGACGCGCTGCGCCTCCTCGACGACGCGCTGAAGGCCGACACCGCGGACCCGCTCAGGGACCGCTTCGCGTTCCTGAGGGGGGAGATTTTGTCCGAGATGAAGAGGCCCGACGAGGCGGTCGCCGCCTTCTCGCTGATCATCGACACGCTCCCGGAAAGCCTGCTCCGCGACAGGGCGATGTACGCGGTCGCGGGGATCTATGAAACGGCGAAGGCGGACCGGCTCCTCGCCATCGGCATGTACGAGCGCCTCATCGAAAAATATCCGAACTCGATCCACGCCAACGCCGCGCGCAAGCGCATCCGGGAATTGCGGGGGGACACGATATGACCCCCGCGGTGAAGGGGGGACGAACCGTCCCGCCGGCCGCGCTCCGCGTCGCCGCCGACCGGGCCGTCCGCGCCATCCGGTGCGTTTCCGTCCTGCTCATTCTCGCCTTCGTCGCGCCGACGCCCGCCGCCGCGCAGAAGCTCCTCATCCCGATGGACCTGAAACAGTCGAACCACCTCAAGGCGTACGGCATCGCGTACTGGGCGCTGACGCGGGGGATCGAGGTCGACTGGCTGCTCAACTATCGCGCGGGCTCCTTCATGGTGGACGGCCTCGACATCGTCGGGGCGGAGTGCCGCGTGCGCGGCGTGTCGTACGAAGAGCTCTCCGGTTCCGCGGCCGCCGCCATCTATTCCGGAATCCAGGCTGAAGACAACAACATGGACGTGGTCAGGCTCGAGAAGGCCCCGAAGATCGCGGTCTATGTCCCTCCGAACTTCCTCCCGTGGGACGACGCGGTGACGCTGGCGATGGAGTACGCCGAGATCCCCTACGCGAGGATCTGGGACGACGAGGTCCTTCGCGACTCGCTCTCGCATTACGACTGGCTCCACCTCCACCACGAGGATTTCACCGGGCAGTACGGGAAGTTCTACGCCAGCTTCGCCGCCCAGCCCTGGTACGTCGAACAGCAGGTGATGTACGAACGGAAGG
>CAZQSM010000083.1:0-8485 GCA_964596065.1 uncultured Chlorobiaceae bacterium
CCGGCGAACGCCACGATGGAGAAGAGTCCCATCACGCCGAAATCGACGGCGGCGGCGGCAACCGAATCGCCCAGCGGGGTGCGCGCCGGGGTGAACTCCGGCATCCCGGTCAGGTCGAGCGCCATCTCGCGCCCGACGTCGATCCTGATCCCCCGGTCGGTATCGATTTCGACGCGGATCCCCCCGGACGAGCCCGACTCCTTCTGCTTCGCCTCCTTGTACGCGTTGAACGTCGTGCGGTAGGCCTCGAGGGCGTCCTCGTAGCGGGTCTTGAGCGCGATGTCGGTCCCCGCCAGGTTCATCGCGGCGAGCTGATAGGCGGAGACGGGGGAGAACCGCGATAAGGCGAACGCGAGCTTCTCCCGCCCGGCCTTGCGGTTCCGCAGCTCCTCCGTCAGCTTCCGACGGTTCTCGTTAATGGCGCTCTGCATCGAATCGCGGCTGAGCTTGTCCTCCTCGGCCCACGCCCATTCCATCTCCTCCCGTTTGGCCTCGCGTTCCTCCTTCGAAAGCGCCCCGAGCGGTTCCTCGCGCTTCCTCCATTTTTCCCCCATCTCCTTGAAATGCGCGTTCCACCGGTCCTTCGAGAAGCTGTCCTGCCGGCTGTCGATCTCTGCGTCGGTGGGGACCTTCACGATCTGACCGGCGAGCATCATCCCGGCGCGGGGCACGATCAGGGTCATCGCCACCCACGAAACGAGGCAGACCAGGAACGAGATGTTCGAGCGCCTGGTCATCGACGATACGAGGATGCCGAAGGCGATGAAAAACGTGAAGAGCAGGAGCGACGCCCCCATCAGGAACCCGAGCCGGACCCAGTGCTCGAGCGTCATCGGAATGTCATAGAACAGGAGGAGGGAGACGCCGAGCAGGACCGGGATGGCGATCGGCACCACGAGACCGAGCCAGGCGCCGGCGAATTTCGCGGTGATGAGTTTCGCCCGGGGCACGGCGTTGGAGAGCATCAGCTGGAGCGTCCCCGATTCCCGCTCGCCGTTGATCGCGTCGTAGGTGAACAATATGGCGAAGAGCGTCAGCACGACCTGGACGATGAACGTGAAGTCGATGAACCGGAAGAGGGCGTAGATCGGGTCGTCGCTGTAGGCGCTCAACGAGAGCTTCACCGGGTCCCAGGTGCTGATGCCGGAGACGCGCCCCACGTCGTTGTGCACGCCGGAGGCGAAGATCTGCATCGGGTCGGGTTCACGGTAAACGCGGTTCGAGAGTCCCATCCAGCCCCGCGCTTCGCGCATCTCCTGCCTGACCAGTTCGTCGGCGGCCCGGTACTGGTCGAGCGAGGCGCGGTACTCCCTGATCCCCATGAAGACGCTCAGCAGCACCAGCAGCGCCGATACGGCGAACGTAACGGGAAACCTCGGGGTGACGAGGATCGACTTGAGTTCCTTGAGGACGATGGTTCCGAACATGTGAGGCCTTTCTATAATGATGGTGGCTCCGCGGGATGGGCGGGGGCGCCCGGCCCTGCCGTCAGCGCGCGTCGAAGCGCAGGAACGCGGCGAACGCGCCCGCGAAAAAGACGATGTTGAAGAGCGCGAGGATGCCGAAGTCCATGACGATCGGACCTGCCGACGCCCCCAACGGCGGTTGGACGTAGGCGAACTCCGGCAGCTCGGCGGCGTTGATCTTCTTCTTCTCTTGTTCACCCTCGTCGTCGGTGGTCATCCGGAACACGAAGCTTCCCGACGGGTTCATTCCGGTCTTCCCCTTCATGAATTCCGCGTACTGCTTCTGGTACTGTCCGGCCTGCGTTTTATACTCGTCCTTGAGGTGCACACCGGTGGACGCGATCGACGTGGCCAGGAGGGAGAACACCGCCGACGGCGAGATCCGCGCCAGCCCGAAGGCCACCCGTTCCTGCACAGCCTGGGCGTTCGCGCGCGATTCGTTGAGCCGCTCGCTGAAGGCGTTCATTTTTTCGCTTCGTTCCGCGTCGAGGCTCGCCATCGTTTTCTGGAAATTTTCCATCACCTTGTCCATCGGGGTGTTTTCCGGGGCGCGGAAGTCGGCCATCTTCTTCCGGTGCTCCTGCCAGAGCGACGCGGAGTAGCGCGATTTCTGCGAGAGGATTTCGTCGACGGACGGCACCTCGACCGCGCGGCCGGCGAGGAGGACCGCCGTCCGGGGGATGATCATCACCGAGAAGATCCAGACGACCAGGAGGATCAGGAAGGATGTGGACGTTTTTTCGACGGCCGACGAAACGAACAACGACAACGAGAGGAAAACGCCGAAATAGAGGTACCCGGCGGCGATGATCAGGGCGAACCGCACCCAGTCGGACGAGGCCATCGGGACGCCCATCACGATCAGGAGCAGCGCGCCGAGGAGGATCGGGATCAGCAGGGGTACCGCCAGCGCCAGGAACGATCCCGCGATTTTCCCCGCGATGTAGGTGCTCCTCGGGACGGCGTTGGCGAGCGTAAGCCGCAGCGTCCCGCGCTCCTTTTCGCCGTTCACCGCGTCGTAGGCGAAGAGGATCGCGAAGAGCGAGAGGATGATCTGGAAGATGAAATCGAGGTCGAGGAAGCGGAAGACCGCGTAGACCGGGTCCTCGCCGTACCGGCTGTCCCGCGCGTGGATCTCACCGGCCCCACGGATGTCGCTCGTGCGGCCGATGTCGTTGGAGACCCCCATCACCAGGGAGGAGACCGGCTGGGGGGGGAGGTAGATCCGGAAATTGCGCACCTCGTTCCAGTCGGTGATGCCGTCGAGCTTCCTGATGTTCTCGCGGCGGGCGGCGTCGTACTGGTCCGCGCTCACCTGGTAGTTCCTGGCGCCGATGTAGAAGGTCAGCAGCAGCAGGAGCGAGGAAATGCCGAAGGTCACGGTGAATTTCACCGACCCGATGATTTCGCGAAGTTCCTTTTCGACGATCAGTCTGAACATTGCGCTCCCCTGTCAGTTCGTGTGTCCGGCCATGTACGTCATGTAGAGCGACTCGAGGTTTTCGCCCGTCAGCTCGGCGGAGCCCTTCTGCATCACCAGCTCCCCGTCCTTCATGATCCCGACGGTGTCGGCGATCTCCTTCGCCCGGAAGATGTCGTGGGTGGACATCAGGATCGCCTTCCCCTCCGACCGGAGCGCCCCGAGCAGTCCCTGGAACTCGAACGCCGCCTGCGGGTCGAGGCCCGACGTGGGCTCGTCGAGGAGGATGGCGGGGGCGTCCTTCAGGATGGCGATGGCGATTCCGCATTTCTGCCGCATCCCCTTCGAGAATCCCCGGAGCTTCTTCCGGTGCACCTCCGGGGGGAGCCCCACACGCACGAGCGCCGCGGCGTAATCGTCGGGAGAGTAACCGGTCTTCCCCCCGAGCCGCGCGAAGTAGTCGAGGTTCTGGAGCGCGGTGAAGTTCGGGTAGAGCATCACGTTCTCGGAGACGTACGCCACCCGCTTCTTCGCCTCGAGCGGCTCCCGGTGCGTCGGGATGCCGTCGATCCTCGCCTCGCCGCCGGTGGGCTCGATGAAATTCAGGAACAGGTTGATGGCGGTGGTCTTTCCGGCCCCGTTCCCCCCGAGCATCGCGAAGATTTCTCCCTGCCGGACCGCGAAGGAGACGCCGTTGAGCGCGAGCACGCCGTCGTCGTACCGTTTGGTGAGTTTGTCCGCCTCGATGATGGCCTTTCGTTCCATACAATTCTTCCTCCGGTGGGTGGTCTGTTATTTTTTCGACATCCGTACGCCGAAGAGCACGATCCCCCCGATGATGCCGAGGATCGCCAGCACCAGGATGATGGTGCCGAAGACGTTGGCGTCTTCCTGGATTTCGACGGTGACGCTCTTGTCCTCCGCGTTCACGGGGACGTTGTCCGAGAGGCCGCTGGTCCTGAGCCGCAGTTCGTACCGCCCGGAGGCGATCCCGTCGGGCGGCGAGGCCGTCAGCGTGACGCGCTGTTCCTGGTTGATGGCGAGCGTCGGGATGACCGCGGGTTCGATGGTCCTGGTCCAGCCGAGCGGGAGGTCCACGTCCACCTTCACGTTGTCGAGGCGGCGCGTCCCCTCGTTGATCAGGTCCATCGTCACCGCCACCGGTTCGTCCGCCTTCACGGTGAAATAGAGCTGCGGCGCGCGCACGAGGAGCCGTCCCCTGCCGCGGGGCATCAGCTCGAGCTTCACGAAGCCGATGTTCAGCTTCCTGATCTGCTCCTCGGTCCAGCTCTTCGATTCCGCGTCCCTGAATTCGGCGGCGCGGTCGGCCGGCACGATCATCACGAAAAACGGGATCGACCTGTCCATCGTCACCTTGTCGGTCGGGCGGTCGGGGAGCGACACCTCGAGCGACGCCCGCATCGTGTTGACGCTCTCGGTGAACTTGATCTGGCTCAGGCGGGCCTGGGTGGCGGCGTCCTTGAAGTACCGGTTGATCTGGAGCGGGAGGTTGACGACGTTCAGGCTGAACGACGTGTTCACGCCCCCGAAGAGCTCGAGCGTCAGCCCGTACGAAGCGGTCTTCCCGAGCTCGGCCTCCTGGGAAAACTGCTGGGACTGCACCACCACCTTGTTGACCGTGTTGTCCTTCTGGAGGAGGATTTTGAGCGTCCGGCTCGAGCCGTTGCCGTAGATGATGTTGACCGTGAGGGCGTCCAGCTCCTGCAGGAGGGCGAAATCCACCGTCTTGGGCGAGCCGGCCCGCAGCTCCTCGATTTTCAGCTCGTACGGCTGGGAGATGATGGCGCCGTCCGTATTATAGAGCGAAATGTAGACGCTCTGGATGACGTCGGGCTGGAGCGACCGGAAGAGCTGGTCGTCGATCCCGAGGAGCTTCCGGAACTCCTCGCTGCTTCCCGAGGCGTTGGTGACGGTGAGCCGGACGTGTTTCGAACCGTCCGCCGCCTGGTACTTCACCGCCCTGTCGATGGAAACATACTGTTGTTCGAAGAGCACCGAGAGGAGTGACTGCTGGTAGTTCACCTCCGCGTCGGCGAGCGAATTCCGGAACCGATCGAGCTCCGACTCGGAGACCAGCCCCTTGTCGAAGAGCCCCTTCTGGCGCTCGTACTCCTTGCGGGTCACCTCGAAATACTCCTTCGACCGCTTCAGCCCGAGGAGCCGGTACTTGTCGTCGCGCTGGTTGAAGCTGTTGTACTGCGCGTCCGCCGCGGGGGCCGGCAGGAGCGTCGCGAGGAACAGGAACGCGGCCAGGAAACGTCGTATCGTCATCAGGGTCCTCATGGAAAATGGCGTCCGTGTGCTCCCGGCCGGATCAGTCGACGATCACCCTGCCCTGCGGTTTGTTCCGTTTGGTGACGACGGTATGCGTCTTCCCCGCGCGGAGGATTTCGAACTTCAGTTCGCCGCCTTCGTCGACCTTGTCGTACACGCCGGAGAAGGCCCCGAGGTCTTTCACGGCCGTGCCGTTCAGCCCCACGATGATGTCGCCCTTCGACATCTCCTTCGGCGCGTTGGGGAAGGTTTCGGTGATCTCCACCCCCTTCTTCGTGAGTTCCAGCGCCACCCCGAGCGCAGGCAGGACGTCGCGTTCCACCCCGTCGTCCTTGCCGCCGCCGTCCCCGTCGCCGGACCGGATGATCATGCGTTTCCGGGGCATCTCCTTGGGGTCCATTTTGTTGAAGGTGACGATGAATGCCCGTCCGTCCCTGCGGAGCCCGAGCTTGAATTCCCCGCCGACGTTCACCGAATCATACGCGGCCCGCAGGGCCTTCGCCGATCCGACCTTCTTGCCCGCGGCCATCCCGACCTCGTCGCCGGCGGCGACGTCGACTTCCGCGGTGGCCTTCGGCCGCTGTTCCTTCGGGGCCACGAAATCCACCGTCAGCCTTCCGTCCTTTTCCGTCACGACCATCCCCACCTCGTCGATCATCACCGCCCTGTCGGCGTCGAACTGCATCATCCGCATCTCTTTCTTCTGCGGTTTTTCGTCGTGGGCGAGGAGCGCCACGGTAGTCGTGGCGACAAGGAGCGCGATGGCGAATGTCCTGAGGTTGTTCATTGCGGGATTCCTTTCGATGAGTGTCCGGTTGAGTATGCGTCCAACATCGTGAAAAAGATTCAGAGACCCAAGTTAAAGTGTGTTACCGATTGTTAAGAAATGTTAACGCCTCTGGAACCAGGTTCCCGGCTTTCGTATATTCATCACGTGGAACTCTCCCGAAATATGGTCCGGCTCCTGATCGCGCTGATGACGATCGCGATCTGCGGCATCCTCTACCTGCAGTACGCGATGCTGGCCGCAAACGTCGAACTCAAGGAAGAGTCGTTCCGGCGGAACGCGGTCGCGGCGCTCAACGCCGCCGCGGTCCGGCTCGAGGAGGTCGACGTCCGCGAACGCCTGTTCACGCCGGGGAGCGATACCGCCGCGCCGTTCACGCTGCGCATCCGGAAACACGCCCCGGCGCCCGGGACGGATACGATGCCCGATTCGATGGTCTTCGTCACCGTGCTGACATCAGCCTCGGGCACGCTGGCGGCCCGGGTGGAGGGGGAACGGCTCACCTATCGCATCGACCGGCCGCGGCAGGTGACGATCCGGGTGTTCGATGAACTCGGACGCGTGGATACGACGATACTCGAAGGCAGGTCGGAGGGGGGGAACCACGAACTGACGCTTCCGGCGGATCTGCCCGGCGACGGCGTGAGATTCATCCAGATTCGCGCCGACAGCTCCACCTCCACGCTCCGCTGGGACCGGAGGGAGGGCAGCTGGTACGGCTTCGATACCGATGTGGAGACCCGGACGGCGAAAATCATCGGCCGGGTGGCCGAGACGGTCACCGCCGGACGGGGGACCAGTCTCTCCGGGAAGGTGCGCCCCGGGATGCTCGATTCGGCGATCTCGGAGGGGCTCGTCGCGAACGGGATCGCATTGCCGTATCACTACGCGGTTTTCGACCTCGAAAACGACAGCGTCATCGCGTCACGGATGGACGAGGGAGGGGCGGTTCCCCGGGACGCGTATTCCGCGCTGCTCTTCCCCGGCGGATTTTCCGGAAGCCCCGGCAAGCTCCTCCTCTGGTTCCCGGGCTACCGGTCGCACCTCGTCGGGTCGATCCTCCCTGAACTTCTCCTGAACGCCCTGTTCGTGCTCGTGGTGGCGGCCTGTTTCTGGTACGCCATCAGGACGCTCCGGCGGCAGCGGGAATTCGCCGGACGTCTCTCCGACTTCATCAACAACATGACGCACGAGTTCAAGACGCCGCTCTCGACCATCGCGCTTTCGACGGAAGCGCTCTCCCGGGCGGATGTGGTCGACGACCGGTCGAGGGTGGAGATGTACGGGACGATCATCGCCGACGAGCAGCGCCGGATGAAATCCCAGGTCGACAGGATCCTGGAGATGGCGGCGCTCGAGGAGGGGGAACTCGAATTCAGGGAGGAGGTCCTCGACCTGCACGACATCGTCGCCCGCGCGGCGGCCAACGCCTCGTTGCGCGTCGCCGAGCGCGGCGGTTCGCTCTCGACCGACCTCCGGGCGTCGGCCCGCCTCATTCGGGGCGACGCCGTCCACGTCGGCAACGTCATCAACAGCGTCCTCGACAACGCCGAGAAGTATTCGCCCGGCGCGCCCGAGGTGAGCGTCTTCACGCGCGACGAGGACGGCTGGATCGTCGTCGGGGTGAGGGACCGGGGGATCGGGATCGCGGCGGAGCACCTCCCGAAGATCTTCGAGAAATATTACCGGGTGCCGACGATGAACCTCCACGACGTGAAGGGGTTCGGGATCGGCCTGAGCTACGTCAGGCTCGTGGTCGAGCGCCACGGCGGGAGCGTCCGCGCGACGAGCGCCCCCGGGACCGGGACCACGATCGAATTGAAGTTCCGGGCGCGCGATGGTCGATAGCCGCATTCTCCTCCTGGAGGACGATCCGAACCTCGGGTTCGTGATCCGCGAGCACCTCGAGGCCCACGGATTCAGCGTCACGCTCAAAACCAACGGGGTGGATGGGCTGGCCGAATGCGCGAAGGCGGGGTTCGACCTCCTCCTCGTGGACGTGATGATGCCGAAGAAGGACGGCTTCACCTTCACCCGGGAGTTCCGGGCGCGGGACGCGGCGACGCCGATCATCTTCCTGACGGCGAAGGCGCTCAAGGAGGACCGGGTGGAGGGGTTCAGGATCGGCGGCGACGATTACGTCACCAAGCCGTTCAGCATCGACGAATTGCTCCTGCGCATCAAGGCGGTGCTGCGGAGGACGAAGGGAGGGGCGTCGAAGGGGGAGCCCGCCGAACTCTTCCGGCTCGGCGCGATCACGTTCGATGCCAGGCGCCAGCTCCTCACGGCGGGAAAGGTCGAACAGAACCTCACCAGCAGGGAAAACCAGCTCTTGCTGATGCTCGCCTCGAGGCGGAACCAGGTGGTCGACAGGTCGGAGATCCTCCGCAGTGTCTGGGGCGACGATACGATTTTCAACGGCCGAAGCCTCGACGTCTTCATTTCGAAGCTGCGGAAACACCTCGGGGCCGATCCTTCCATCGAAATCAAGAGCGTGCACGGGAAGGGGTACCGGCT
>CAZQSM010000084.1:0-1123 GCA_964596065.1 uncultured Chlorobiaceae bacterium
GCCATCACGCCGATCGAATCGCCCGGGGTGCGGGCGGCGATCCGCGCGCTGGAGAAGGGTTTCGGGAAGAAGCCGCTCTACCAGCGGGAGGGCGGTTCGATCCCCATCGTCGTGCAGTTCAAGGAGATCCTCGGCCTCGAAACGGTGCTCCTCGGATTCGGCCTCCCGGACGAGAACGCGCACGCGCCCGACGAGTTCCTCAACCTGAACAACTTCTTCGGCGGCATCAGGACGGTCGCGCATTTCTACAACGAACTGCCCCGCGCGTTCCGGCGTTGAAAATTTACACGAAAACCGGGGACGGGGGCACGACCTCGCTCTTCGGGGGGAAGAAGGTTTCCAAGAGTTCCCCCCGGATCGGCGCCTACGGGACCGTCGACGAACTCAACAGCGCGCTCGGCGCGCTCCGATCCCTCGGCGTGGAAGCCCGCCTCGACGCGTTCCTGGAGCGCGTCCAGGCGGACCTGTTCAGGGTGGGCGCCGAACTGGCCGCCGGCGGGGCCGCCCCGCCCGGAGGGCTGACGCCCGTCGGGCCCGGCGACGCGGCCCTCATCGAACGCGAAATCGACCGGCTCGAGGCCGACCTCTCCCCGCTCAGGAACTTCATCCTGCCGGGGGGCACGCAGGCCGCTTCGGCCGCCCACATGGCCCGGAGCGTCTGCCGCAGGGCGGAACGGAACGTGGTCGAACTTTCGGAGAAGGAGACGGTGAGGGGGGAGGTTATCGTCTACCTGAATCGCCTCTCGGACGCGCTCTTCGTGGCCGCCCGGTGGATCAACGCCGCGGCCGGGGTGCCGGACCGCCCGTGGAAGCCCTGAAAAAACAATGAGCATCGACTGGATTGGCATTCCAACTTGGGAGGCGAAGTTAGAAACCGTGGTTCCTGCCGATGCTCACATACAATATACGGACATGATTTTAATAATGCAACCTTTTTTTTGTCGCCGCTGATTTCGGCGCGGGGGACGCGCCGTGGATTCCTCCGGGCGCGGTCGCTTTGACTTTCAACCGGGAAGTTTTTATATTCCTGCGCATTTTTCTTCCTCTACCGCTTTTCGATGCTCACTGACTTCGGCCGGGTCTTCATCTTCTTCCTCATCGGCGTCGTTTTCGTCGCGGGCGG
>CAZQSM010000084.1:1223-8407 GCA_964596065.1 uncultured Chlorobiaceae bacterium
GGCAGTCGGACGTGATGATCGTCGCGGGCACCGTCACGCTCAAGATGGCGAGCCGGATCAAGCGCCTGTACGACCAGATGTCGGAGCCGCGCTACGTGGTTTCGATGGGGAGCTGCTCGAACTGCGGCGGCCCCTACTGGGAACACGGCTACCACGTGCTCAAGGGGGTCGACCGGGTGATCCCCGTCGACGTCTACGTCCCCGGCTGTCCGCCCCGTCCCGAGGCGCTGATGGAGGGGATCATCAAGCTGCAGGAAAAAATCCGCCGCGAGACCATCGTCCGAAAGTCGGCCTGATGAAGACGTTCCAGGAAATCACCGTCCGGCTGCAGGGCCTGTTCGGGGCCGCGATCCTCGGGGCCGCCCCGGAGGGGACCGCCGATCCGTTCCTCAAGGTTGCGCCCGCGTCGGTCCACGACGTCGCCGCCGCCCTCCGGAACGACCCGGAACTCCGGTTCGATTACCTGATGTGCCTCAGCGGCGTCGACAACGGCAGGGAGACGCTCGGGGTCGTCTACCATCTCTCGTCGATGACGCACGGCCACAAGCTGACGCTCAGGACGGAGGTCCCCTCCTCCGACGCGAACGTCCCCTCGGTCACCGACCTCTGGCCCGCCGCCAACTGGCACGAACGCGAAGCGTGGGACATGTTCGGCGTCAATTTCGTGAACCACCCCGACCTGCGGAGGATCCTGCTTCCCGAAGATTACCCCGGCCATCCGCTCCGGAAGGACTTCAAGGTCCCGGAATTCTACAATGGAATGAAAGTTCCCTACTGAACCCCGGCCGGACATGCCAGAACCGACACTGACGATCCCGTCCGCCCTCACCACCTCCACCGGGCGGGCCGTCCGCTCCGAGGAAATGATCCTCAACATGGGCCCCCAGCACCCGTCGACGCACGGGGTGCTGCGCCTCGAGCTGGTCGTGGACGGCGAGTTCGTGGTCGACGTCATTCCTCACATCGGGTACCTCCACCGCTGCTTCGAAAAGCACTGCGAGGCGATGACCAACTACCAGCAGGTCATCCCGTACTGCGACCGGCTCGATTACGTCGCCTCGATGAACATGGACTGGGCCTACGTGCTGGCGGTCGAGAAGATGCTCGGCATCAAGGTGCCCGACCGCGTCGAATACATCCGCGTCATCATGGCGGAGTTCCAGCGGATCGCGTCGCACCTGATCGCGCTCGGCACCTACGGCCTCGACGTCGGCGCGTTCACGCCCTTCCTCTTCATGTTCCGCGACCGGGAGATGATCCTCGACCTCTTCGAGATGACCTGCGGCGCGCGGCTGCTCTATAATTACATCTGGATCGGCGGCGTCTCCCACGACCTCCCCCCCGAGTTCGTTCCGCGGGCGAAGGCGTTCTGCAAGTACTTCCGGCCGAACCTCAGGGAGTTCAACGACCTCCTGACGTTCAACGAAATTTTCATCAAGCGCACCGCGAACATCGGCGTGCTCCCGGCCGACGTGGCGATCGCGTACGCCTGTTCGGGCCCGATGCTCCGCGGTTCGGGCGTCAAGTGGGACCTCCGCAGGAACGACCCCTATTCCATCTACGACCGGTTCGAATGGGACGTGCCGGTGGGGAAGGGGGAGGTCGGCACGCTGGGTGACTGCTGGGACCGGTACATCGTCCGCGTCCGCGAGATGGAGCAGAGCCTGAACATCATCGAGCAGGCGCTCGAGGCGATCCCCGACGGCGACGTGGCGTCGGCGATCCCGAAGCGGATCAGGCCGAACGCGGGCGACGCGTACGTCCGGTCCGAGTCGCCCCGCGGCGAAATCGGTTTCTACGTCGTCAGCGACGGCACGGGCAGCCCGTACCGGGTGAAGGCCCGGTCGCCGGCGTTCGTGAACCTGAGCGTCGTGCCGGAAATTTCCAGGGGATACATGATCTCCGACCTCGTGGCGATCGTCGGCAGCGTCGACATCGTCCTCGGGGAGGTCGACAGGTAGCGCATGCAGGAACTGCTCGACATCGTCCTCGGCAACGAGGTTGTCCTCTACACGCTGCTGGCGTTCGTCCCGCTGCTGTTCATCATCCCGTACGCGCTCTTCGCGGTGTGGCTCGAGCGAAAGGTCTCGGCGCACATGCAGGACCGCCTCGGGCCGATGCGCGTCGGCGGCTGGCACGGCTGGGCCCAGACCATCGCCGACATCCTCAAGCTGATCCAGAAGGAGGACATCGTTCCCTCCGCCGCCGACGGGAAGCTCCATTTCCTCGCGCCCTTCGTGGTGTTCGTCGGGTCGTACGCGGCGTTCGCGGCGATCCCGTTCTCGAGCGCCTACGTCGGCAGCGGCATCAACCTCGGCCTCTTCTACATCATCGCCGTGTCGTCGCTGGTCGTGGTCGGCATCCTGATGGCGGGGTGGTCGTCGAACAACAAGTGGTCGCTCTACGGGGCGATGCGCGCGGCCGCGCAGATCGTGAGCTACGAAATCCCGGCCGCGCTGGCCCTCCTCACCGTGGTGATGATCACCGGGACGCTCGACCTCCAGGCGATGAACCACCTCCAGGCGGGGCCCTTCTGGAACTGGTTCGCGTTCGCGAAGTTTCCCTTCGTCTTCCTCGCCTTCGTGATCTATTTCGTCGCCTCGCTCGCCGAAACCAACCGGACGCCGTTCGACATCCCGGAGGCGGAATCGGAGCTGGTGGCGGGGTACCACACCGAGTACAGCGGGATGAAATTCGCCATCTTCTTCCTCGCGGAATACGGCAACATGTTCGCGGTCTCCGCGATCGGCGCGACGGTCTTCCTGGGCGGGTGGAACAGCCCCTTCGGCGAATTCCTCAACGGCCCGGTCTGGGGCGCCTTCTGGTTCATCTCGAAGGGGATGTTCTTCGTGTTCGTCCAGATGTGGCTGCGCTGGACGCTCCCGCGCCTGCGCGTCGACCAGCTGATGCACATTTCCTGGAAGGTGCTGACCCCCTGGGCGTTCGTCTGCCTCCTCGGCGTCGGCCTCCTCACGATGCTATGAAAGAATACTTCGGGGACATATTCAAGGGGGTCTGGACCGTGCTCGTGGGCATGAAGATCACGTTCCTGCACATGTTCACCCCCTCGGTCACGAGGCAGTATCCCGACGTCCGGATGGCCCTGCCCGAGCGGGCCCGCAACCGGCTCTACGTCAACATGGACGACTGCATCGGGTGCGACCAGTGCTCCGCGGCCTGCCCGGTGAACTGCATCAAGATCGAAACGGTCAAGGCGGTGGCCGGCGACGACCTCGGGACCACGTCCACCGGCCAGAAGAAGCGGCTCTGGGTCACGACGTTCGACATCGACATCGGCAAGTGCTGCTACTGCGCGCTCTGCGTCTACCCGTGCCCGACCGAGTGCATCAAGATGACCGACGTCTACGAGTTTTCGGAGTACAACCGGCAGGACCTGATTTACAATTACGTGACGATTCCCCCGGAACAGATCGCCGACGTGAAGGAAAAGGCGGCGGCGGCGGAAAAGGAAGCTGCCGCGAAGAAGGCGGCGGCCGCGGAAGCGGCGAAGGCGGCGGCGGCGGCGAAGGCCCCGGCGGGTCCCGCGGCGGCGTCCGCTCCCGGGGACGCACCTGCCCGGCCCGCGAAGCCGGCCGCTCCCGGGGACGCACCGGCCCGGCCCGAGAAACCCACGGCGCCCGACGCCGGCCAGGCCCCCAAACCGTAGGCGCGCAATGGAGCTCTTCGACATCGTCTTCTGGTTCTTCGCCGCGATCACGCTGGCCTCCGCGGCGGTGGTGGTGTTCTCACGGAACATCATTTACGCCGCGTTCGCGCTCCTCTTCACGCTCTTCGGCGTGGCCGGGATCTACGTGCTGCTGAACGCCGACTTCATCGCGGTCACGCAGCTCCTCGTCTACGTGGGGGGTATCCTGGTCCTGATGGTCTTCGGGGTGATGCTCACCAACAACGTGGTCGACGTGGCGATGAAGTCGGGAACGCTGCAGGTCCTGCCCGCGTCGATGGTCGTCGCGCTCGCCGCAGGCACCCTCTGCGGGGTGTTCTACGTCACCGACTGGCGCGTCATTCCCGCGCAGGACGCCCTGCCGACGACCGCCGGCGCGCTCGGGACGATGATGATGACGTCGTATCTGCTGCCGTTCGAGGTGGCCTCGGTGGTCCTTCTCGTCGCCCTCGTCGGGGCCGCGATGATCGCCAGGAGGGAGTCGAAGCCCCGATGACGTCCCAGATCACGCTGACCCACTACGTCCTGCTGAGCGCGGCGCTCTTTTCGCTCGGGATCTACGCCGTGCTGACCCGGCGGAACGCGATCCTCGTCCTGATGGGGGTCGAACTGGTGCTGAATTCCGCCAACATCAATTTCATCGCGTTCGCGCGCTACGGCGGTTTCAACCTCGACGGGCAGGCCGTCGCCGTCTTCGTCATCATCCTCGCCGCCGCCGAGGCGGCGGTCGCGCTCGCCATCGTCCTGAACATCTACAAGCGGTTCCACACGGTCAACGTGGACGACATCAACAAACTGAAGGAATGACACCGCGATGTCCGGCAACGTCATAGACCTCTCCCTGGCGATCCTGCTCCTCCCCCTGGCGAGCTTCCTGGTCCTCATCTTCGCCGGGAAGAAGCTGCCCCGCGGCGGGGACTGGTTCGGCCTCGCGCTGATGCTGGTCTGCCTGGGCCTGGCGGCGTCGGTCCTGTTCCAGAGGGTCGGCGGCCCGGCGGCGGCCGACGTCCTCCGCTTCCCCTGGGTAAATTTCGGCGACGTCCCCGGCGTCGGGCCGCTCACGATCGACCTCGGCTTCGCCGTCGACAATCTCGCGGCGATCATGATGACGGTCGTCTGCCTGGTGAGCGCCCTGGTCCACCTCTTCTCGATCGGCTACATGCACGGCGACGTCCGGTACACCCGGTATTTCGCCTACCTCGGGATTTTCACCTTCTCGATGCTCGTCATCGTGCTGACCGACAATTTCTTCCTGATGTACGTGGGCTGGGAACTGGTGGGCCTGAGCAGCTACCTGCTCATCGGACACTGGTACGAGAAGCAGTCCGCCTCGGACGCCGCGAAGAAGGCGTTCATCGTCAACCGGATCGGCGACATCGGGATGTTCACGGGTATCATGATCCTCTATTTCACCTTCCGGACGTTCACGTTCGAGGCGATCTTCGCGGCGATGGCGGCCGGCACGGTCCCGATGGGGAGCGAGGCGTGGCTCACCGCGGCCGGGATCCTCATCTTCTGCGGGGCTGTCGGGAAATCGGCCCAGTTCCCCCTGCACGTCTGGCTGCCCGACGCGATGGAGGGCCCGACGCCGGTCAGCGCGCTGATCCACGCCGCCACGATGGTCGCGGCGGGCGTCTACCTCGTCGCGCGCACGTTCCCGATGCTCACCGCCGACGCGCTCACGACCATCGCCTACGTCGGCGCCGCCACGGCGTTCATCTCCGCGACGATCGCGATCGCGCAGAACGACATCAAGAAAGTGCTCGCCTATTCGACCGTGTCGCAGCTCGGCTACATGGTGATGGGCCTCGGGGTCGGCGCCTACACCGCCGGGTTCTTCCACCTGACCACCCACGCGATGTTCAAGGCGGGCCTCTTCCTCGCCTCCGGCTCGGTCATCCACGCGATGCACCACGCGATGCACGAGACCCGCGACCACGGCGATCCCCAGGACATCCGCAACATGGGCGGCCTCCGGAAGGCGATGCCTCTGACCTACGCGACCTTCCTGATCTTCACACTGGCGATCAGCGGCGTCCCGTTCACTTCCGGTTTCCTGAGCAAGGACGAACTGCTCGCGGGGACGCTGGCGTTCGGCTCGAACACCGGGCACTGGCTGATTCCGATCATCGGATTCCTCGTGGCGGGGATGACCGCGTTCTACATGTTCCGGCTCGTTTTCCTGACCTTTTCGGGTTCCCACGCGGAGCCTGGTCGTGAACGGCACCTGCACGAGTCGCCGGCCCCGATGACGATTCCGCTCATCGTCTTCGCCGTCCTCTCGTTCTTCGCCTTCTACTCGCTCAATCCGTTCGGCGCCGCCGGCGGGTGGTTCACGAACGCCGTCCCGCGGCCGGAATCGGTCGTGCCGGAGGGCGTCCGGGCGATGGGAGCGGGGGAGTTCGCCGAAGCGATGCACCATTCGCACGTGCCGACCATCATCCTGTCGCTGCTCGTCGCCGGCGTCGGCATCCTCCTGGCGTTCCTCACCTACCGGAAGAAGGCCATCAGCGCCGACGCGGTCGCCGCCAGGATGCCGGGACTGCACAAATTTCTCCTGAACAAGTGGTACTTCGACGAGCTCTACGGCGCGGTCGTCGTCGGCGGGACCCTCGGCCTGACGAAGGTGCTGAAGTGGATCGACGAGAAGATCGTGGACGGCGTCGTGAACGGCACGGCGGGGTGGACCAGGGCCCTCGTGTTCGGCTACTCCGAACACCGGAAGGACGCGACGGTCTCGGCCAACTTCTTCATCGTCGCCGGCATCATCGTCGCGGCCCTCACCGCGTGGTGGGCCGGGGCGTGGGTGTTTTCGCTCGCGGGCGTCCCCGGGGGCGCCATCGGCGCGGGGCTCTTCACGCTCTCCGTGGGCCTGCTGACGCTCTTCCTCTTCTGGAGCGGCGCCGGCGGCTTCGACCGGTACGTGGTCGACGGCATCGTGAACGGCGTGGCATACGTCTCGGGGTTCTTCGGCCTCCTGATCAGGAAATTCCAGTCGGGACGGGTCCAGACCTACATCGTCTTCGTGCTCCTCGGGGCGATGATGTTGTTTTACATGCTCAGATAATACAGGAACGACGATTATGCAGCTCCTCGGAATCGGAATACTCAGCTGGATCACCTTCCTGCCGGTGGTGGGTGGGCTGATCGTCCTGCTGCTCGGGAAGGAGAGCAAGGCGGCGATCCGCTGGACGGCCGCCCTCTTCGCGGGCGCGCAGGTCGTCCTCGCCGGCGTCATCTACGCGAATTTCGACCGGGGGATGGCCGGCATCAACACCCTCGACGGATTCCAGTTCGTGGAGAAGGCCACCTGGATCGACATCAGGTCGTTCGCCTGGTTCGGCAACGTCCGCATCGAGTATTTCCTGGGGATCGACGGCCTCAGCGTCCTGATGGTCCTGCTCACCGCGCTGATTTCGTTCATCGCCGTGTTCGCGTCGTGGGGGATCGAAAAATCGCTCAAGGGCTACTTCGCGCTCCTGCTCCTGCTCGACGCCGG
>CAZQSM010000085.1:0-8316 GCA_964596065.1 uncultured Chlorobiaceae bacterium
TCGCCGAGCTTCATCTTCTCGAGGGCGTCGGCGACCCGGAGGCGCGCGTCGATCCTCCCCGCGAGCGAGGGCTCCACGCGGAAGATTTCCTTCGAGCGGAGGACGCACGTCCCGTAAAACCCGTTGTCATACAGGACCTTCGTCCCCCCCAGCCGGAGCGCGTTGACCGGGCCCGCCGTCGCGGTCCGGGCACTCCCCTCGTTCCTGTCCCCGGCCCGCGTGGTCGTCGTCCTGGCGTTGCCGGGGGCGTCGAGCCCCGGGTCCGGCCTGGGGACCGACCGCACATCCTCCATCGCGAGCTTGAGCAGCAGGTCTCCGCGCGTGATGTCGCGCAGGTCCGCGACGTCCACGATCACCATGGCCGGCAACTCGATCCGCCGCCCCCCGGCGTCGAGCACCGCCGCCGCGCCCTCGCCGAGGCGCATCGAGTCCCCGGGCTTCAGCGCGTCGCCCGCGGCGACACCCACCCACGCTTCCGACGCACCGTGCCTCACGGTGACATCGCCGCGCATGGAGACGATTCGGACCGGGGCGGCGGCGTCCGCCGCCTGCGGGGCCCGCGGCGCGGATTGCCCGGGCCGGAGCACCGGCACGCCCGCGGGCGCGAGGCCCGGACCGGACAGCAACATCAGAACGATCATCGTTGATTTCATGGCGTTGGTCTCCTTAAAAATCCGTTTCGTGGTCGACGATGCGGACCCATCCGCGGGCGAGGCCGTGCCCCACTTCCACGTCGTCGTAATACTGGTTGGCGCCGTCCTCCCACGCGGCCGCGAAACCCTTCCGGGTGAGCGTGGTTTCCAGCGGGATCCAGAGCGTCGGGGCGCCGCCCGCCCCGCCGCGGATGACATACCGTTTCGGGTTGTCGGTCAGGACGCCGGCGCCGTCGGGCGGGATCCCGGTATCGAACATCACGTAGATGTGTCCGGAGTCGGGCCGGTCAGGGGGCACGACGTCGACGAACGCGGTGCGGATCCCGATGCTCGAGAGCAGCGAACAGAAGAGCACCGAGAGGTCGTCGCAGTCGCCCCCCCTGAGCGAGAGCGTCTCCGATGGGTACTGCACGTGGTCCTGGCTTCCCCGGGGGTCCCTGACATAGAGCAGCCTGCCCGAAAGGGCGTCGAACAGCGTCTGCGCGCGCCTGAAATCGCGCAGCAGGGCGTCGGTCGTGTCGAGCGCCCCCCCGCCGGCCGCGAGGAGCGACCTCGTGGTCGCGAGGATTTCCGGGTCGTCGGGCGTGATGAAATACCTGAGGAGCGTCACGTCCCCGTTCCAGTCGTTCTTCCCGCGGAGGAGCACCTTCGCCTGGTAGCTGTCCTCCGCGTCGCCCCGGCGCACCGCGGACACCGAGACTTCGCCCTCCCCCACGATCATCGTCCGTATCCCCTGGACGGCGGAGTTGAGCACCGCAAAAAACGGGACTTCGACGCTCTCCCCGGCCTGGATCGTCTGGGGCCGGCTCTCGGTGGGGGCGTCCATGTACCGGTCGAGCCGGAAGCTGACGGTCGCTTCGATCGGGCTGTCGGTCACGTTTTTCACCCTCGCGCGGCCCACCGGCCTGAACGCGTGCACCGCCGAGGATGAGGGGTAGATGTCGCTGAGCATTTCCACGTATTCGATCCGCGCGATCGGGTCGCGGGTCCGGCCGAGGTTCAACGCCACGGTGAACGAGGCGCGGTCGCCGGTGAAACTGTTGTATTCGATCCCTTCGACGCCCGACTGCCGGAAGCTGGTAAGGTCGGCGCTGCCCCGCCGGCCGGTCTGGTCGGTGAAGAGGAGGAACGCCACCCCAAGGTCGACGTTACCGATCGAGGAGGAAACCCCGGCGCCGAACGCTTCGGCGGTGATCCGGCCGTCCGCGTCGAGGTAGGCCCCCGCCCTCACCGTGAGGAATTCCGAGGCGCTCCACTCGGCGCCCGCGCCGATCCGCCGGTCGGTCCCCGCGTCGGCCGAGAAGAGGAGGTTCCCGACGCCCGCGTAGGCCGCGCCGGCCCGGAGCGTCTTGGGAAGATCCAGGGACGGGACGTCCGCCGACGCGGGAAGGGCCGACTCCGTGATGCGGAAGAGGTTTTTCGCCACCGCGCCGAGCGTCAGCCCGGGCACGGGGTCCCACATCGCCCCCCAGTCCACGGTCCAGCTCTTCCCCGCGTACTGCACCGGACTCGCGGTGATGACGTTGCCGGTGTCGATGTCGTACCCGGTGTCGGTCACCTTCTCTTCGAGGAAATGCGCGCTGAAGCCGAGGGAGATCCTCTCCCCCGCCTGGAACGCGTAACCCAGCGCGAACTGCTCGGTGTAGGAGATTTCCTTGTCGAACTGCGTCAGGATCGTGGAGCTCGAGTCCTCGATCGTGAACGTCGAGGGGACGATGAACTCCAGCCGTATCCCGGGAGAGTACCGGAGCGCCGCCGAATGGTCGGGAAGGAACCGCTTCCCGGCGGCCGCGTGATGGAGGGTGATACCCGATCCGCCCGACCGGAGCTGCAGATAGTTCGCCGCCGACAGGTCCCAGTCGCGCAGCCGGGTCAGGCCGGCGGGGTTCCAGTCGATCGCCCCGGCGTCACCGACCGCCGCCGTGTAGGCCCCGAGCGCCATCCCCCTCGACGACGAAAAATGCTGGGCCGGGCAGCTTGATCCCGGGAGCGGGACCGCCACCGCGGCAATCGTCAGGATCGCGTGGAGTGCGCGCATCGCCCGGGCCGTCAGCGTCTGACCTGGACGAGGATGCTGTGGGATGTGAGCGCCTGGAGGAGGACGTCGTCCGGATAGCCGTCGATTCGGGCCGTCGCGACCGCCGCGGAGGAAAACGTGAAGATGAAGCGGTTCAGGTCGCGCGGAAGGAGGGCCAGGATCCTCTGTGGAATGCGCGCGCCCCCCCGGTTCGGTCCGAGCCGGAGGTGGAGGATCGGCCTGGTGTCGACGCGCTGGTCGACCGGCACGCCGATCACGAGGTCGACCGTCGCCCCTCCCCCCGACCAGCGGAGATCGAGCGGATCTTCGAACGACACGGGCGTCGTCGGGGAGAGGTTCCGGACGACGATCTTCTCCGGCGCGTCGATGCCCGCGGTGAACGGGAGGATGGCGCCGTTTCCCGTCCCCGCCCAGATGTACGACGCGCCCCCTTCATACCTGAAGCCGCCCGGTAGCCTGTTGAAGAGGACATACTGCGGACCGAGGAGCGTGTCCATCCCGTGGGCGCGCGCGTTCTTCCCCACCTTCAGCATCAGCGAACCGTTCAGCGCCACGATGCCCGCGTCGAGCGTCCGGAAGCTCGTCCGGCCCGCGGAGAGTTCGACCGGCGAGGAGCGGTCGAAGAGGATCGCCCTGGAGAGGCTTACCTCGAAGCTGGAGAGCGTACCGTCGTACCGGGCCCCCGCCAGGAGGAAGTGGCCGAAAAATTTCGCCGGGGGAAGCGGAACGATTCCCGAGGAATCGGCGTCGCCCAGTTCCATCCCCGGCATCGGGGCGGGGGGCGGCGTCACGACTTCGATCCGGCCGGCCTGCGTGTCGTCCACCAGCTCCACCGGGCCCGGTTCCCTGCAGCCGGAAACGAGCAATGCCGCCGCGGCGAGGGGCAGGATTGTCCGTCCCGGGAATGTTCTCGGGATATTCATCGCTTCACCATCGTTCGCAATGTACTCACTTCGTCCGCCTTTCTCAAAACAGGGGGGCTCCCGGTCGATCCGCGCCAATCATCTTCTCTAATCCGCGCCACCCGGGAGCCCGATCCCGTTCCATCGTCAGAACACCCTGTAGGGAACCCCCCACCAGCTGGCCGAGTACGGCTCGGCGTCGTCGAAGATCGTGCCGTGGGTCATCGCGTCGATGGCGACGTGGAAGTGGCCCCTGTCGGCGGGGACGGTCCACATCCGTTCGTACACCCTCGTGAACGTGCCGTCGCCGTTGTCGTTTTCGGAGACGAGACGCATCCGGAGGCGGTGCTTGCGGAACGCGTCGCTCGCGAAGCGGAGGGCGACAAGGTCGGTGTCGGGAGAGGCGCTGACCAGCGTCACGCGCATCGTGAGCTGCTGTTCCGCCTCGAGTTCCGGGACCGGCGGGCGGTCGGGGTGCAGCAGGGCGTCGAGGAGCCGGACCCACCGGTAGCGGAGGAAATGTTCCAGCGGGTCGGTCACGACGACCGTATCGCCGTCGGGGAGGAAGAGTTCGGATTTCACGATGACGATGTTGTCGTTCGGCTCCACCGTGCCGCCGGCCACGAGCGACGTGGCGACCGGCACCCAGTTCCTCCAGAAGCGGACCGGGTCGCGGGAGACACGGCGGAAGATGACCCGCTTCATCGAGCGGTCGTGGAATTCCTTCTCCACGGTGACGGTGTCCCCTTCCCCGGAGACGCCGCGCACCTTGAAGACGCCGTAGATGTCCTTGGTGACCTTCGCCTCGGCGATGGTGTCGCCGCTCTCGAATTCGATCTCGACGTTCCTGATCACTCTGCGGATGAACCTGCCGAATCGCAGCGGCCTGATCGCGGCATCGACCTCGACCCCGATCTCGCTGCTGATCCCGCCCGACGATTCGTAACTGGCGGGCCGCATTTCATCGTCTTCCATCGTCGGCTCGGAATTGGAGGAATACTCGTCGGCGAGCGCCGACTGCTGGATGGCGCTGCGCTCGTCGGTGACGCCCGCCGGAGGCTGGTTCGCGGGGTCGACGATCGCGTCCTCCCTGTTACAGCCGGCCAGGAAGAGCGAGCCCGCGAGCAGAAGCACGGAGAAGAGATGCGCGAATTTCATTGTTTGGACCTTTCCGTTGTTGATGAAGTTGTATGCTTACCCTCTTTGCACCGGTATGCTACAACCCCCGTGCCACGGGTCATCTTCATCGAATTCAATATACATTGGGGGAAATGACCGGTCTGGCGCGGAAGTGGAGCGCGGGAAAAAGGGGGAGAAGCGCGGGAAGCCGGGGAATTCAGGCGTTCAGGCCGCCCCCGTGCGCCTTCCGGATGATCAGTTCGAGGGAACCGTGGTATTTTTGAGGCAGGTTCTTGAATTTCGGTTTCGACCTCTCCAGCGCGATTTCGAGCGGGGACGCCGGATCGGCGAACTCCCCCGCGTTCCGGATGTATTCGTCGAGCTTCTTCGCCACCCTTGCGACCGTGGCCGCGTCGTCCGAGCCGGCGATGCGCGAGGCGGCCCTGGCGACGTCGTACCCCTCGGCCACGAGCGTGTCGAAACAATATCCCCTGAAATATTCCGCGACCGTGCCGCGGTTGAATCCCCCGAGCTCGTCGGCCGTCTGCGTGACGGCGCTCCTGGAAAAACCCTTTTCGCGGAGCGACCCCGCGACCAGTTCGCCGATGTCGCCCTGCGACTGCACCGTCCCCGCGACCTCCTCCGGCAGGTCCTTCAACCGCAGCATCGTCCTCCCGTCGGCCTTCGCGAGGAGCGCCCCCCGGGTGATGATGCTCTGCAGTTCCCGGACGTTCCCCTTCCAGGGGTGGGCCGCGAGCGCCTTCATCACGCCGCCGCTGGCGGCGAACTCCGCTCCCTGCTCCGCCAGGAATTTCCGGGACAGGACCACGATGTCCCCGGGGCGGTTGCGCAGCGGCGGAATCTCCGCGGCGAGGACGTTGAGCCTGTAATAGAGGTCGGCGCGGAACGCCTTCCGTTCCACCGCACTCTTCAGGTCGCGGTTCGTCGCGGTGATCACCCTCGCGTCCGAACGGAGCGTCACGGTCCCGCCCACCCGTTCGTACGTGCCGTCCTGCAGCACCCTGAGGAGCTTCACCTGGAACGATTCGCTCGTTTCGCCGATCTCGTCGAGGAAGATCGTCCCGCCCTGCGCGATCTCGAACCGCCCCGGCTTTTCCTTCATCGCGCCGGTGAACGCCCCCCGTTCGTGTCCGAAGAGCTCGCTCTCGAGGAGGGTCTCCGTGAGCGCCCCGCAGTTGACCGCGACGAACGGCTTCCCCCTCCTGGCCGACGATTCGTGGATGGCGCGGGCCACGACCTCCTTCCCGGAACCGCTCTCGCCCGTGATCAGCACCGTCGCGTCGCTTTCGGATATTTTCCTGATCAGGCCAACGACCGCCCCCATCGGTCCCGAGGGGTCGTGGACAAGGCCGTGAAAATCCGCCGGGGCTGTCGCGCCGGGACCCTCCGGCCGGGCCCCGCCGACCGGTTCCTCCGGGTACCACGGACGCAGGTCGTCGCCGAGGAGCCGCAGTTTCTCGATCTCGCCGCGGTACCGTTCGATTTCAGCCGTCAGCCTCGCCCGTTCCGCGCCGTCGCCCTCCGCGCCGCGCCTGTCGAGCGCCGCGCGCAGTTCCGAGAGCCGCCGTTCACGGTCGCCCACCGTCGCGAGGAGGTGCGCCAGCTGGCCGCCGACGACGCCCTGGCCGTGGACCAGGAGGACGACGATCAGCGCGGCGCCCGAGAACCAGGCCACGAACATCGGTAGGAGGAAGGCCGCGGAGGAAAAGAGCATGAACGAGACGAGCGTGTGGAGCGCCAGCAGCGAGACGACGGCGAGCACGCCGCGGAGGATGCGGCCCGGGGCGATGAGGAGGACGCCGGCGAGGCCGATCGCGAGCAGGACGAGGGCGACCGCCCCCGGTGGCGCGGCGCGGAGGAACCTCCCGTGGATGGCGTTGTCGATGAAGAGCGCGTGCAGGCCGACGGCCGGAAATTGCCGGCCGAACGGCGAATCCACGAACGAACTCCTCCCCTCGGCGACGACACCCAGGAGGACGATCCTGTCGCGAAGCTGCCGGACGTTCCCGATGGTGGGGGCCCCGGCCGCACCTGGGCGGTTCGCGGTGAGCGTTCCGTCTCCGCCGGCCTGGAGGTCGTCGTAGGCCCGGAGGAAGTCGAGGAATGAAATCACCGTCAGGGAACCGGCGCCCCCCGTAAAATTGAGCGTCACGTCGCCCCCCTCGCCGAAGGGGATCTCGTGGAAGCCCCCCTCGCCGCGGAGCGAGAGGGTGCCGTCGCCGAGCGAGAGCTCCGCGACACCGGGCACGCTCCGGCGGAGCAGTTCGAGGCTGAAGAGCGGAAGAACGCCGGACCGGGTGGCGACGAAGAGCGGGAGGGTGAGGTCGTCGGTGATGTTGGTGTGGCCGAGGCCGGCCGCGGACTCCAGGAACGGCTGGTAGGGGAGCGTGAAGTGGAAGCCGGTCCGCCAGGGACCCCGGCCCCCGCCGTCCGCGGTCCCGTTCCCGTTCCCGTTCCCCGTTCCGAACCGGCACGCGAAACGCGCGGGGAAGACCGGGGCCGTCGAATGGGTGTCCGGCGCGCCCGGCGCCGCCATCGACCGGAAATATCCGCCCAGGACCACGTTACCTGACGACGCGATCACCGACGCGAGCAGGTCGTTGTATTCCGGAGCCGATTTCCCGGAATCGCCGAGCCCGAGGTCGACGCCGACGCTCCCCGCTCCGAGGCCGGAGAGCGCCGAGAGCGCGAGCGCGTAATAACTTCGCTTGACCGGAAGCCCCCCCAGCGCGTCGATGTCGTCCCCCGTCAGGGCGATGACGACGATCGACGAATCCACCGGCAGCTCGCCGCGCGCGGCGTACTTCCACCGGAGAAGCCCCTTCTCCACCCCCGCGAAGAAGCCCGGCGCGAGGAGATAGAGGGCGGTGCAGGCGAGCGTCGCGCCCATCCCCGCCCTCAGGCGGCTCATCATCGGGGGGTTGTTCACCTTGTCAATTCCTGGTGATGCCCCTGGACCTGAGCCATTTTTCCGGGTCGAGCGTTTCCCGCCCTTTCCAGACTTCGAAGTGGATCATCGGTCCGTCGAGCCCCTCGCCGCTCCTGCCGAGCGACTGGCCCGCCGTGATCTTCTCTCCCTCCTCGACGTCGATGTCGGCGAGGTGGGCGTAGACGGTCCGGTAGCCCCCCTCGTGGGCGACGATGACGAGGTTGCCGAACGACGGGAGCCACCAGATCGTGGAAACCTCGCCGGCGGCCACCGCCGACACCCGCGTGCCGGTCGGGACGCCGATGTCCACGCCCTTGTTTTCCGTCAGCGTCTTGAGGATCGGGTGTTTTTGCATCCCGTACCCGCCGACGAGCCGGCCCCCCTCCACCGGCCAGCCGATGCCGCCCCGCGCCGCCTCGAAGGCCCCGCCGCCGGCCGTTTCCGCCGGCCGGGCCGCGTCGGCCGCCGGCTTCCTCTTTTTTTCCGCCTCGATCAGCGCCGCGATCTTCCTCCCGATCTCCTCGAAGTCCTTCCTGCGCCGGTCGATTTCCTTCTGGTAATTCTTCTTGTCCCTCCGGATGCCGGCCAGCAGGTTCTTTTTCTTCTTCGTCATCTTCCTGAGGTTGCCCTGCTCGGCCGATTTGTCGGCGATCA
>CAZQSM010000086.1:0-4527 GCA_964596065.1 uncultured Chlorobiaceae bacterium
CCACGATGATCCGATGGGGATGGGGTGGCCGGGCCGACCCCCACTGCGTGTGCCAGATCGATTCCGGGGCGTCGTCGATCGCGTTTTCCGCCCTCCCGTCCTCGGCGGCCATCTCCTCGCTTTCAACCCAAACGATCCGCCAGCCGCGCCGGTCGATGGGTCGCCTGTTCCCATCGAGCAGGTAGAGCTCCGCCGCGGAGGCGAACGGGTCGTTCCGCTGCGACGAACGGGATTCGAGCGTGAAATACCGGGCGACGACGGGCGGAAACGTGAAAGTGTGGGCGGTGTCACCGGGGGGAAAGGAGCCGCTCACGACCAGGTCGGCGGTGTCGGGCAGGAACAGGCCGGCTTCCCTCACCGGCGGCGGCGGCGCGAGCGGGTCGGGCCGGAGGGAGTCGAGCACCGGTCCGGTCAATCCGCGGACGGTCCTCGCGCCCGTGTCTTCGAGTTCGAAGACGATGATTTCGTTGTTCCCGGTTTTCAGCCAGACACCGGGGCAATAGAGCGTCTGCTGGGGACCGATCGCCCAGTACCGGCCGAGGTTGTGCCCGTTGACCCAGACACACCCCTTCCCCCAGGCTCCCATGTCGAGGAATGTGTCGCCCGTGTCGGAAAGGTTGAACTCCCCCCGGTGCAGCGCCGGATGGCGGTCGGCAGACCGGCCGGCAACGGGGCCGGCATCGCCCTCGTCCCCGCCTTCGGGCCCGAAGAGGGCCGGAGTCAGATCGGCCATCGGCAGTGGAAAGATCGTCCAGTCGAAGAGGGGCGCCCCGTCGAGGAGCACTTCGCGCGTGATCCCCTTCCGGTTCTCCACCATCTGCCGGCCGTAATTTATCCTCCCCCCGTTTTCCACGAGGATATCGAGTTGCGCGGGACGCCCGACGGCGGAAATGGAGATCGTCTGTTGCCTGTGCCGCCGGTCGAGCGAGCCGAGCCTCCGGCCGTCGAGAAACACGATGCCGTAATCGCGCAGGCCGCCGATGACGAGCTCCCCCCCCGATCCCGCGCCGATGGTCGTCCGGTAGAGCGCGTACCCGCTCCCCTGCCCCAATGCTTCCATCGGGAGCGGGATCGGGGAGCGGACCGAATCGGTGAGGAGCGTGGCGAGCGGCGCCGACGCCCTGAGCGTTACCGCAGGTATGGCGATGACCCTGTTGGAGGGCGGCTCATCGGGGATGATCGTTCCGGGCGGCAGGTGGCGCTTCACGACATCCCGCAGGGCGAAATACTTGGGCGTCGGCCGGCCGGCTTCGTCGAGCGGAGCGTCGTAATCGTAGCTGGTCGGTTGCGGCTGGTAGCGGCCGCCGAAATTGGCGCCGTTGGTAAATCCGAAATTGGTCCCGCCGTGGAACATGTAGAGACTCACCGAGATGCCGCCGGAGAGCAGCCGCCCGAACGCCGCGGCGGCCGTTTCGGCCGAAATGACCGAGTGTTCCTCCCCCCAGTGGTCGAGCCATCCGGGGTACAATTCGGGGTTGAAGAAGGGCCCGGCGCCGTTGTTCCACTTCCGGACGGTATCGCGGATGGAAGCGGGGTCGTCGTCCCCGTTGATCGCCGGCAGGACGCCCGGGAGGTGACCATTCCGGCATTGTGACGGTCCGTCGGCGGTGAACAGGGGGACCTCGAAACCGGCGGCGACGGTGAAGTCCCTCATCGCCCCCATGAATGCCCTGTCATCGCCGAACGAACCGTACTCGTTTTCAACCTGGACCATCAGGATGGGGCCGCCGCGGGTGACCTGGAGCGGGGCGATCTCCTCGCCCAGCCGTTTCAAATAGAGGCGCGAGGCCTCGAGGAACCGGGGGTCCATCCCGCGGACCGTCAGTCCCTCCTCCCTGAGGAGCCACCAGGGGTACCCTCCGAAATCCCACTCGGCGCAGGCGTATGGCCCGGGCCGCACGATGACCCAGAGCCCTTCCTCGGCGGCAGTCCTGATGAACGCGGCGATGTCCCGGCTCCCGGTCGTGAAATCGAAACGCCCCCGCTCCGTTTCGTGGTAGTTCCAGAAGACGTATGTCGCCACGGTGTTGAGGCCCATCGCGCGCGCCATCTTCAGGCGGTGCCGCCAGTATTCCCGGGGGATCCTCGCGAAGTGCATCTCGCCGGAGATGATCCGGAACGGTTTGCCGTCGAGCAGGAATTCCTCCCGGCCAAGGACGAAGGAATGCGCCTCGCCCGGCCGGGGGGCGGGCTGGCCGGCCGCCCCTCCCGCCAGGCCGGCCGAAAGCAGCACGACACACCCGATGACGGACCTGATGCCGGTCAGCCTCACGCGCCGCCTCACTCCACGATGATCTCGTCGACGAAGAGCCAGGCGTCCTTCCCCTCGCCCGGCTTCCCCGCGGGGATCGTGCCGGCGTTCGTCGCGACCACGCGCACGTACCTCGCGGATCGCGGCGGGAAATTGATCCGCTGCACGTTCCCGGCCGACCGGATCTGCTCCGCCGACAATGTTCCCACGCTCGCGAATTGCGCCGGGTCGTCCGCGAGCCACACTTCGATCCCCTTCGGAGGGTGGATCCAGCTCCCCTCGCCGTCGAAGACGTCGAGCGTCACCGACGAGACGGTCGCGGGCGCGCCGAGGTCGACGACCGCGTCCAGGTCCGGGCCCCAGAACCCGAGCCAGTCCCCCCCGAACCGCGCGAAGTCGCCCCTGATCCCGTCGGTGAGCGTGGAGGGGCCGGAGCCGGGATAGTTTTTATGCGCCTGCGTCTTCAACGTGACGGTCCGACCGGTCGATTTGGAGACGGTGAAACGCTGTTCGATCCCCGGCCCCCGGACGGCGCCGTCGCGGACGTATGCCGCCCGGACGATGCCCGATCGGTCGACGCGGATCGGCGCACGGTACCTGGGGGAGGAGGGGCCGGGCGTCGAGCCGTCGGTCGTGTACCGGATCTCACCACCCTGCAGCGGGGTGGAGAGCGCGCACAGCACTCCGGAGCCGTCCGGCGCGGGGGACGAGGCCGCCCTGACCCGGTAGAGCGACTTCGAGTAGTTGACGCCGATCTGGTCGAGGCGCCGGAGGTGGGCCGGGAGGCGGCGAAGGAAATCGTCCCAGTCCCTCACACCCGCCGGGCTCCAGACCACCTCGGCGAGCGCCGCCATCCTGGGCAGCGCCATGTATTCGACCTGTTCGGTCGTGCCGATGTACTCGGTCCAGACGTTTCCCTGCGCGCCCAGGATGAATGCGGCCTCGGACGGACCCAGCCCCGCCGGCACCGGTTCGTACGAATAGACCTTTTCCAGCGGGGTGTGCCCGCCGATGGCGAGCGGCTCGTAGTTCGGTTCACCCTGGTAGTGGTCGAAGTAACAGTGCGAACCGGGTGACATCACGGCGTAGTGCGCCTGCCGCGCCGCGGCGGCGCCACCCTCCGTCCCGCGCCAGCTCATCACGGCCGCGTTGGGCGCGAGGCCCCCCTCGAGGATTTCGTCCCACCCGATCATCCGCTTTCCCTTCGAGTTCAGGAATTTCTCCACCCTCCTGACGAAGTAGCTCTGCAGTTCCTCCTCGTTCGCGAGGCCTTCCGACGCCATCCTCGCCCTGCACGAATCGCAGTTCTTCCATCTCGTCTTCGGAACTTCGTCCCCGCCGATGTGGACGTACGTACCGGGGAAGAGCTCGCACACCTCCGCGAGGACGTTTTCGAGGAAGGCGAACGTGGAATCCTTCGGGCAGAAGACGTCCTCGTAGACCCCCCACGCCTTCCCCACGCCGAACGGCCCGCCGGTGCAGGAGAGCTCCGGGTGCGCGGCGAGCGCGGCCAGCGAATGGCCCGGCATTTCGATTTCCGGGACGATCGTGACGTTCCGCCTCGCTGCGTAGTTCACGACCTCCCGGATCTCCTCCTGCGTGTAGAAGCCGCCATACCGGACCGAATCGAACCTCATCTCGCTGTAGGGCCCCACCATCGAGCCGTCGCGCCACGCCCCGACTTCGGTCAGCCGGGGATACTTTTTTATTTCGATCCGCCACCCCTGGTCGTCCGTGAGGTGCCAGTGGAAGACGTTCATCTTATGGAGCGCCAGCAGGTCGATGTATTTCTTGACGAACTCCTTCGGGAAGAAATGCCTCGCGACGTCAAGGTGCATGCCGCGCCAGGCGAACCGCGGCGTGTCGACGATCGACACGCAGGGAAGCTTCCACTCGACGTCGGCCGCGTTCCCCGAACCGCCGGCCGGGCCCCGCCCGTCCCCGAACGCCTCCGGCGGCAGCAACCCGAGCAGCGTCATCCCTCCGTACATGAGGCCGGCCGCGGTGTTCGCGCCCAGGAGGACGCTCCCCTCGTTGACGACCAGCCGGTATCCCTCGGCCCCGAACTCCCTCTCATCGAAGAGCATCAGCCCGATGAAGTTGCCGCTCCTCCGGACGTTGTCGAGCATCAACACGCCCTGCCTCGAGCTCACCTGGATCTCGGCGAGCGGGAAGCCCGTCGCCCGGCGGAGCTGCCCGGCCAGGTACGCCGCGCCCGAGGCGATCCTGGGGTTGTCGTGGTCGAAGGCGATGACGGTCTCGTCGTCGATTTCGAA
>CAZQSM010000086.1:4627-8097 GCA_964596065.1 uncultured Chlorobiaceae bacterium
CGATCCTGGGGTTGTCGTGGTCGAAGGCGATGACGGTCTCGTCGTCGATTTCGAAATTCCCGTCGCTCCCCTGCACCACCGCGGGCCTCGGGACGACCGAACCCCCGGAGGTTTGCGGCAAGGCCGCGAGGTCGCCCGGGGCGCACCACGCGATGGCGAGGGCCGCGGCATACGCGGGGATCAATCTGGTTCCGGCACGTCCGGGTGTGGTCATCGTCGTTCCCTTGCAGGTTTCACTTGCCGGCGCCGCGATGCGGGCCGGACACATAATCCAGGACGTCCGGGATGTCCCTGACCTGTGTCAGGTCGGGGACGCGTTCGGACGCCGCGATCGCGTACACGCTTCCGGGCCGTTCCCGCGCCATCGACCGCACAGCCACCGGCAGCTCTTTTTCCATCCGCGCGGCGTGGAGCGGAACCGACTCAAGATACGGAAGAATGTCGTCGCACGACAGCCGGAAAATGTTCATGCTCACCCCCACGCGCCCGGCCGCGTCGGCGGCGGAGGCGATGTCGCCGGGGGAGGGTTTTTCGACGATGTCGAGGACGAAGCCGGCCGGATCGGTGGTGACCACGGCAAACTGCGTGGTCCGCCCCGGGGGATGTCCGAGCGCGTCGCGATCGTATTTCACGAGGGCGTTGGAGTGGCGGTCCGCCAGCAGGCTCTTCAGGACCCCGACGGAGTAGAGGTTGTCGCTGTTGCAGACGGTGAACTTCCGCCCGCGCCATCGCGGGCGCTGCCGGAGGACCCCCAGGAGCGCGTCCGCGGTTCCGAGCGGTTTCGTCCGACCGGCCGGGACGCGCTGAACCACGAATGACAAGCCGAGCGAAGGGAAGTCTTTCGCCCGTCCCTCCCGCACGTAGTGGCCGGTGATCGACTCGTCGCCTTCACCCGTCACGACCACGACCTCGCCATAGCCGGCCGCGGCGATATTGTCCAGGCAGAGATCGAGGAAGGGCCGTCCACCCGGCCCGACCCTGATCATCGCCTTCGCTTTTTCCCTGGCGTCGAGGAGGAGCTCCGGCGACACTCCTTCGACGCTCCCGGCCGTCTCCCTCATCCGGGAGGACCGGCCCCCGGCGAGGACGACGATCAGCGGGTCCGGGACCGGGGACATCAGCAGCCGCCCTCCACGGCTTCCGCCCTCGTCCCCCCGTCGACGTTGACGACGAAGGCCCTGCCCCCGCGCCGGCCGATCGCGGCGGCGACAGCCGCCGCACGCTCCGGATCGTCCGGAACGTAGGCGAACATGCAACCTCCGCCCCCCGACCCGTTGATCTTGCCGCCCGCGGCGCCGGCCCCCCGGGCCGCCCCGAGCATCGCGTCGATTTTCGGGGTCGAGATCCCCAGGGTGCCGCCCAGGATCGAATGCTGTTCGTCGAGCATCGCGCCGAGCGCGCCGGCCTCGGGGCTCGCCCGCGACAGGAGCTCCCGGCCCTCGCGCGTGAGTTCCCGGTTGCGCAGCGTCGCGCGGAGAAAGCCGCGGTCGGACTCCGCGAGACCGGAGAGGTAGCCGTCGATCCCGTCCGCGGGGACGGATTGGAGCGCAAATCCGGGATGACGGGCCCGGACCGAGGCCACGATCGCGCGGACACGCTCTTTCACCATCGAGAGGATTGCCTGCGTGTTCTTCTGCGTCTCCGAATCGCCGAGCACGAAGGTTCCCAGCCGGGCGGGCAGGGGCTCGAGTCGTGTCTCCGGATCGAACGACTGGAAGAGGAGGCCGCCGACGGCGGTCGCGTACTGGTCCATCCTGCCGCCCACCCCGCCGGCCAGGTCCACTTCCGCCCTGTGGGCGAGCAGGGCGCATTCCGCGGTGGTGAGGGTTTTCCGCTGGTCGCTCATCCGGGCGAGTAGATTGATCCAGGAGACCACCATCGCCGACGAGCTCGACGTGCCGCCCCTGATCGGAATTTCCCCGCGGATGGTGCAATCGAGACCGCGGGAAAATGTGCAACCCGTCTCCCGCAGCACTTCGACGCCGTTGAGGAGAAAGTTCCTCCAACCGGATCCGCCGTCGCCCGCGCGGCGGACGCCGAGGTCGAATTCGAACTCTTTCGTGATGTCGGGAGCGCTGACGCGCACGCGCAGGTCTGTACGCCGCGCGCCCTCGATGGAGAGCCTGAGGGAAATCGCGGCGGAAATGACGGGGAGGCCGAGGTAGTCCTGGTGTTCCCCGAACAGGCAAATCCTTCCCGGGGTCGAGACCCGCCAGGTCCCGCTGTTTCGGGATGGTTCACCGTTCATCGGATCCGACGTGGCGATTCGTGAGGGAAATGGGAGATCCAAGATAAAGAATATTTCAGGATGGGTCAATCCGGCGCAATTCCGGCGCCCGCGGGGATGGAACCGACGCCCGATCGTCCGTGTTTTCTTCATTATATGGTAAACTCCACGAGAGGATCCCCCCGATGCGCCTTGCCTGAGTGATTTGTATATTGTGCCAAATAAACCATGTTCAGGCCGATCCACCGGTCGCCAACCATAAGGAGCCTTATCATGAAGTACCTATTTCCAATCGTTCTCGGCACATTTCTCCTCTGGGGATGCAATGGCCGGACCGAGGAGCTGGAGAAACAGAACGCCACGCTTCAGCAGCAGAACAGCGATCTCGCCCGGGACCTGACCGCCCAGGACGAGTACATCGACGAGGTGGTCACGTCCGTCAACGAGGTCTACCAGAGCATTGAGAGCGCCCGCGCCACCGAGAAAAACCTCCTGAGCGAATCGAAGGACATCGAGGGGACGAAGACGCGGACGAAGACCGAGGTGCGGAAGGATCTCCTCGAACGGATCACGACGGTGAACGACAATCTCCAGGAAAACCGGAAGAAGGTCGCAGACCTCCAGAAAAAGGTGAACGCGTCGCGCAAACAGTACGCCTCGCTCCAGACGATGGTCGACAATCTCCGCGCGACCCTCACGGAACGCGAGCAGTCGATCGCGGCCCTCGAAAACCGGGTGAGGGGTCTCGAGGGGGAGATCGCCGAAAAGACCGACCTGGTGCGGCAGAAGGACCTGGTGATCGACTCCCAGAAAAAAGAAATGGCGACGGTCTATTACGTCGTTGGTACGCGGAGTGAGCTCGAGAAGAAGGGGATCATCAGGGACGAGGGCGGATTCCTCTGGGGCCTGCTCGGCTCCACCACCACCCTTGCGAGCGGCCTCGACCCGTCGTACTTCACGCCGGTCGACCGGTCACGCGGCAGCTATGACGTCGAGGGGAGCATCCGCGAAATTTTGCCGAAACGGAGCCCCGAATATTACACGCAGAAGAAAACCGAAGGCGGGAAATCGATCCTGACCATCGAGGACCAGGCGAGGTTCTGGCAGGACCGGTACCTGGTGATCCTGACCGACTGACAACCCCCGCGGCAGGGAATGAAGCCGGGGCGCCGTCCGGGCACCCGGCGTTGAAAACGAAAAGGCGGTCGTCCCCGGGACGGCCGCCTTTTTTTACGGGTGAACC
>CAZQSM010000087.1:0-7988 GCA_964596065.1 uncultured Chlorobiaceae bacterium
TGAACAGGCAGGCCGCGAGGGCCCGGGCCAGTTCGGTCTTGCCGACGCCCGTGCTCCCGAGGAAGATGAACGATCCGATCGGCCGTTTCTCGTCCTGCAGTCCAGCCCTGCTCCTCCGGATCGCCTCGCTCACCGAACGGACGGCGTCATCCTGGCCGACGATCTGTTCGTGGAGCCGCTCCTCGAGGTGCAGCAGTTTGGTCCGCTCGCTCTCGAGCATCCGCGCGACGGGGATACCGGTCCACCGTGCCACGATCTCCGCGATGTCCTCGGCGTCCACCTCCTCCTTCAGCATCCGTTTCTCCGCCTGGACGGACGCGAGCCGGTGCCCCGCCTCCTTCATCTTCTTCTCAAGCGAGGCGATGGTCCCGTACCGGAGTTCGGCGACTTTCGCGAGGTCGCCCTCGCGTTCGAGCTGGGCCGACCGTTCCCTGGCCTGCTCGATCTCCCCCTTCATCGCGCGCATCGAGCCGATGAGCTCCCTCTCCACCTGCCAGTGCCCGCGGAGCGCCGAGCGATCCTGGTTCAGCTCCGCCAGTTCCTGCCGGATCGCGTCGAGGCGCGCCTGCGTCGCGTCGTCCGTCTCCCGGCGCACCGCCTCGCGTTCGATCTCGAGCTGCGTGATCCGCCGTTCCACTTCGTCGAGTTCCTCGGGCATCGAGTCGATTTCGATCCGCAGCTTCGAGGCCGCCTCGTCGACGAGGTCGATCGCCTTGTCCGGAAGGAACCGGTCGCCGATATAGCGGTGGCTCAGCTGGGCGGCGGCGACGATCGCCCCGTCGGTGATCCGCACGCCGTGGTGCACCTCGTAGCGCTCCTTGAGGCCGCGGAGGATCGAAATGGTGTCCTCCACGTCCGGCTCGTCCACCAGG
This sequence comes from uncultured Chlorobiaceae bacterium, assembly GCA_964596065.1. Lineage (GTDB taxonomy): Bacteria > Bacteroidota > Ignavibacteria > UBA10030 > SZUA-254 > SZUA-254. The sequence goes on from CAZQSM010000087.1 coordinate 873, forward strand.
ACCGGCTGGAAGCGGCGCTCGAGGGCGGGGTCCTTCTCGATGTATTTCCGGTATTCGTCGATCGTGGTCGCCCCGATCGCGCGGAGTTCGCCCTTGGCGAGCGCGGGCTTCAGCATATTGGCGGCGTCCACCGCTCCCTGCGCCGCGCCGGCCCCGACAAGGGTGTGGAGTTCGTCGATGAAGAGGATGATTTCGCCGTCCGCGTCGGCGACCTCCTTCAGCAGGGCCTTGATCCGCTCCTCGAATTGTCCGCGGAACCCGGTCCCGGCGACCAGCGAGCCCATGTCGAGGGCCACCAGCCGCCTGGACCGGAGGTTTTCGGGCACGTCACCCTGGATGATCCGGCGCGCGATCCCCTCGGCGATGGCGGTCTTTCCGACGCCGGGCTCGCCGATCAGCACCGGGTTGTTTTTCGTCCGCCGCGAAAGCACCTGCAGCACCCTCCTGATCTCCTCGTCCCTTCCGATGACCGGGTCGAGTTTTCCCTTCCGCGCCAGGTCGTTGAGGTCCCGTCCGTATTTCGCCAGCGCCTGGTATTTCTCCTCGGGGTTCTGGTCGGTCACGCGCTGCTTTCCCCGGACATCCTTGAGGGCCCTGTAGACCAGGTCCTTCGTCACCCCCTGGCCCGCGAGCAGTCGTCCGGCGGGCGTGCGGGCCTCCGTGAGGGCGATCAGCAGGTGTTCGGTGCTGACGAATTCGTCCTTCAGCCCAAGCGCCTCCGCCTGTGCCGCCTCGAGGACCTTGGCGAGTTCCGGGCCGACGTAGACGCCCGGGCCGGCCGGGCCCGACACCTTCGGGAGTTTTTCCATCTGGGCGGAGATGTTCACCCTGATCTGGTCGGGGCTGGCCCCGATCTTCCTGAGCACCGGGACCACGACGCCATCGGCGTCCTGCACGAGCGCGGCGAGGAGGTGCTCCGGGGCCATCGCCTGGTTCCCGTAATTCGCCGCGATCTCCCGGGCGGCCTGGAGGGCTTCCTGTGATTTGATCGTGAATTTCTGGAGGTTCATCGTCATCGTCCTTAATGGAAAAGGCCGCCCGTGATTGCAGTCGCGGGCGGCCTCTGATTCTCTACCCGCCCTTCGGGAGCGGACCGGTTCGGGCTACTTGGAGTCTTTCTCCTTGTCGTCCACCACCTCGAAGGAGGCGTCCTCGACCACCTTGCCATCCTTCTTGCCGGCTCCCTCCGGCTGCCCCGGGCCCGACTGTCCGGGTCCCCCGGGTCCTCCCGGCCCACCGGGTCCCCCCTGAGCTCCCGGGCCGCCGGCCGTCGCGCCCTGGTACATCGCGGAGGAGGCTTCGCTCCAGACCGCGTTCAGGGCGTCGGTCCTGGCCTTGATGTCGGCCGTGACCCCGGTCTTGATCGCGGCGTCGAGGTCGTCGGCGGCGGTCTCGACCTTTTTCTTCAGGTCCGCCGGCACCTTGTCGCCGAATTCCTTGACGTGCTTCCTCGTCTGGAAGACGAGGTTGTCGGCCTGGTTCCGGGCTTCGACGTCCTCCTTCTTCTTCCGGTCCTCGGCCGTGTGCGCCTGCGCGTCCTGCTTCATTTTGTCCACTTCCTCCTTGCTCAGCCCGCTGGAGGAGGTGATCCTGATGCTCTGTTCCTTGCCGGTGGCCTTGTCCTTCGCGGCCACGTGGAGCATCCCGTTGGCGTCGATGTCGAACGTCACCTCGATCTGCGGCACGCCGCGCGGGGACGGCGGGATGCCGTCGAGGTGGAACCGCCCGAGGGTCCTGTTGTCGATGGCCATCGGGCGTTCGCCCTGGATGATGTGGATCTCGACCGAGGGCTGGTTGTCGGCCGCGGTCGAGAAGATTTCACTTTTCTTCGTCGGGATGGTGGTGTTCGCCTGGATCATCGGCGTCAGCACCCCGCCGAGGGTCTCGATGCCGAGCGTCAGCGGCGTCACGTCGAGCAGCAGCACGTCGGAGACGTCACCCGAAAGCACCCCGCCCTGGATCGCGGCGCCGATGGCGACGACCTCGTCGGGGTTCACGCCCTTGTGGCCGTCCCGTCCGAAAATCTCCTTCACGAGCTGCTGGATCCTCGGCATCCGGGTCATCCCTCCGACCATGATGACCTCGTCGACCTGGCCCGGGTTGAGGCCCGCGTCCTTGAGCGCCTTTTCCACGGGGGGGATGCAGCGCTTGATCAGGTCGTCGACGAGCTGTTCGAACTTCGTGCGCGTGATGGTCATGTTCAGGTGCTTCGGACCGGCGGCCGTGGCGGTGATGAAGGGGAGGTTCACCTCGGTCTGCATCAGCTGCGAGAGCTCCATCTTGGCCTTTTCGGCGGCTTCCCTGAGCCGCTGGAGGGACATCGGGTCCTTGCGCAGGTCGACCCCCTCCTGTTTCCTGAATTCGTCGGCGATGTAGTCGAGCAGGCGGTGGTCGAAATTGTCGCCGCCCAGGTGCGTGTCGCCGTTGGTCGATTTCACCTCGAACACGCCTTCACCCAGTTCGAGGATCGAAATGTCGAACGTCCCGCCGCCCAGGTCGAACACGGCGACCTTCGCGTCCTTCGCCTTTTTATCGAGGCCGTAGGCGAGGGCCGCGGCCGTCGGCTCATTGATGATCCGGCGGACGTTCAGGCCGGCGATTTCGCCCGCCTCCTTGGTCGCCTGGCGCTGGGCGTCGTTGAAGTACGCCGGAACGGTGATGACGGCGTCGGTGATCCTGGTCCCGAGGTAATCCTCGGCGGTCTGCTTCATTTTCTGGAGCGTCATCGCGCTGATTTCCGGCGGAGAGTAGACCCGGTCGCCGATCTTCACGCGCGCGGTGTTGTTGTCGCCCTTGACGACCTCGTACGGCACGAGTCGCATTTCCTCGTTGACTTCGTCGTGGAAGCGGCCCATGAATCGCTTGATCGAGAACACCGTGTTCTCGGGGTTGGTGACGGCCTGGCGTTTGGCCGCCTGGCCCACGAGCCGTTCGCCCCCCTTGGTGAAGCCGACGACGGACGGCGTTGTCCGGCCCCCTTCGGCGTTGGCGATGACCACGGGGTCGTTGCCTTCCATGACGGCAACGACGGAGTTCGTCGTTCCGAGATCGATACCGATGATTTTACTGGACATGCTGAATTCCCTGTTAATGAAAATCGATTCTTTTTCGCGTTAATTTCACTTACAAGGCGTACAACAGACGTGCCAACTCGAAATCGCTGATATTTGGTAAAAAATACATACATTTCAACGTGGAGTTTGTTATAATAGTAGGTCCGGCCGGTCAGTGTGTCAGAAAAACGTAAAATATCTGCCAAAGCGTCGCCTTTCGATGACAGAGATGGAGAACGGGCCAAACAATGACTGATGCCGCGATCGAGCGACACCTGGCCACGAAGTCGTTCGGCAGGCCGCTCCGGATATTCGATTCCCTCGGCTCTACCAACGATGAAGCGAAGCGGCTCGCCGCGGCGGGTGCGCCGGAGGGGACGGTCGTCGTGGCGATCGAACAGCGCGCCGGGCGCGGACGCCAGGACCGCACCTGGCACGCGGAACCGGGAAAGAACCTCACCTTCTCGATCATCCTCAGGCCGCGGATCGACCCCGCCTCGCTCGGCATCGTGTCGCTGTTCGCTTCGGTCGCCGTCGCGAATACGGTCTCCGCGCTCTCGGGAAAGCGCGCCGGCTGCAAGTGGCCGAACGACGTGCTCCTCGGCGGGAAGAAAATTTCGGGGATCCTCTGCGAATCGGTCATTTCGGGGAGGGTGGCGGAGCAGGTCATCGTCGGGATCGGCCTCAACGTCAACCAGCGCGATTTTCCCGGCGGACTCGCGGCCCGGTCGACGTCGCTCCTGCTGGAGACGGGGTCGGCCTTCGACCTCCCGGCCGCGCTCGCGGCCCTGCTCGGCGACCTCGAGGCCCTCTACCGACCCGCCGCGCCCGACTGGCCGGGGACGGTCGTCGCCGAGTGGACCCTGCGGAATGTCATCCTGGGAACGGGCGTCGAGGTAAGGGTGGGGCCGGACACGATCGCGGGGATCGCCAGGTCGGTTCGGCCGACGGGCGCTCTCTGCATCGAATCGGGCGGCCGGATCATCGAGGTCACCGCCGGGGACGTGCACCTCGCATGATCCTCGCATTCGACATCGGCAACAGCAGCGTCGCGGCCGGGGTCTACGACCTCGGCATCCTCCTCTCCCACTGGAAACTGCGCCGTCCCCCCTCCGCGAAGGGGGCGTGGTGGAAGGAACTGGCCGTCCTCGCGTGCGTGGAGGCCGGGACCGAGCCGGCGAGGCTCGAAGGGTGCGTCATCAGCTCGGTGGTCCCGCCGGCGACGCGACTCCTCACCGCGGCGCTGCGGCGCCTTACGCGCGGGGAACCGTTGATCGTGAACGGCACGCTCCCCCTGGGCATCCGGTTCGCCTACGACGACCCCGCGCGGCTCGGCCCCGACCGGGTCTGCGGGATGCTCGCCGCCTCGAAAAAATACGGGACGCCGGTCATCGTGGTGGATTGCGGCACGGCGATCACGGTCGACGGCGTCGGGCGGCGGAACCGGCACGCGGGCGGAATGATCGCGCCCGGCATCGGGATGTCGGCGGCGGCGCTCGGCCGCTTGACGGCGGCGCTGCCGCTGGTGGACTGGTCGGTCCCCTCGCAGCCGGCGGGGACCGACACCGCGGGCGGCATCCGGTCGGGGGTCTGGTTCGGCGCGGTGGGGGGCGTGAGGGAGAACGTCAGGCAGCTGAAAGCCGTCGTGGGGCCGGGGGCGACCGTCGTCGGCACCGGCGGCGACGCCCCGGCGTTGATGAAGGCGGCGAAGCTCTTCGACGTGCTCGACCAGACGCTCGTGCTCGACGGCGCAGCAGCAGCCTGGCGTGCCGTGGCCGGGAATCGGCGCCCGGGCCGCCCCACGCCGGCTACTTCACGGCGGCGGGCAGCGATACGGTGAACTCGCTCCCCTTGTCGACGGCGCTCTTCACGGCGATGGTGCCGCCGTGCGCGTCGACGATCCATTTCACGATCGCGAGCCCGAGGCCCGAGCCGCCCAGCGTCCGCGAACGCGCCCGCTCGACCCGGTAGAACCGGTCGAAGATCCGCGAGATTTCAGACCGGGGGATGCCGATCCCCTGGTCCCGCACCGCCACCGTCGCCTCCCCGTTGTTGCTCGAGAGCGTCAGCGTGATCACGCTCTTCTCCCCGCTGTACTTGATGGCGTTGTCCACGAGGTTCAGGATCATCTGCCGGAGCCTCTGCCGGTCACCCCAGATCAGGACGTTGTCGGTGTTCTCGATCCTCACCTCGATCGATTTCTGCGACGCGAGGATGACGCACTCGTCGTGCGTCTCCTTGAGCAGGTCGTCGAGGCGCACCCGCTCGCGCTTGATCAGCGGCTGTCCCGAGTCCCCCCTCCCGAGCAGGAGCAGGTTCTCGAGGATCGCCCCCATCCTGATCGCCTCGTCGAGGCACCGCGCGACGATCTTCCTGATCTCCGTGGGCGACATCCTGCTGGCGAGCGCCGTCTCCAGCTGGGTGCGCAGCACCGTCAGCGGGGTCCGGAGCTCGTGGGAGGCGTCGGAGGAGAACTGCTTCATCTGTTCGAACGACCCGTCGAGCCGCGCGATCATCGAATTGAACGTCTCCGTCAGGCGTCCGATCTCGTCGTCGACGTCCTGCGTCGGGATCCTCGACGACAGGCGGTCGGCCGAGATCTTCCGCGCGATCTCGGTGACCTGGTTCACCTTCGCGAGCGATTTCTTCGACAGGAAAAGGCCCGACCCGAAGGCGAGCAGGACCACGAGCGGCCCCATCCACGCGAGGACCTTCACCAGCTGCCGCAGCGTCCCCTCCACCCCTTCGACCGGGACGCCGATCAGGATCTGCCCGTTGGCGGACTCCTGCGTGAGGACCCGGAGGGGCTGCACCCGGAACGTCGTGACGGTGATCAGGAGATAATGGGGGTCGAGGGGGAACCTCGCGTGCTGGATGAGCGAATCCCCGACCAGGTTGATGCTCTGGCAGAAGAGCCTCGCGTCGGTCCCCCAGACTTCCACGAACTCCTTGGAGGGGTAGTAGGCGCTCCGTTCCCGGATCGAGGCGATCACCAGGGAATCGGTCCCCGCGGTGCCGTCGCGCCGCCCGAGCTGCTGCACGATCCAGCGGGCCTCGGTGATCAGCGACTGGTCGAGCTGGTCGTAGAGCGTGGATCGGACGTACGAATAGGTGACCACCGCGATGACGACGAAAATGACCGCGACGATCAGCGTGTACCAGAGCGTGAGGCGGGACCGGATGGAACGGAGCCAGCCGCGCATCTATTCCTCTTTGAGGATGAACCCCACCCCCCTCACCGTATGGATGAGGCGCCGGGGGAACCCCTCGTCGACGGCCTTCCGGAGGTAATTGACGTAGACGTCGACCACGTTGGTGCCGGTGTCGAACGTGTAGCCCCACACCTGCTCGGCGATCTCGCGCCGCGTCAGGATCCGGTTCTTGTTCCGCATCAGGAATTCCAGGAGGAGGTATTCCTTCGCGGTCAGCTGGATGTTTTTCGTCGAGCGGCGCACGGCCCGGGTCTCGACGTCGAGTTCGACGTCCGCGACGCGCAGGACCGGCCCGTGGCCGACACCCTGCCGCCGCAGCAGGGATTCGACGCGCGCAAGCAGTTCGGCGAAGGCGAACGGCTTGGTGAGGTAATCGTCGGCGCCGAGCCGCAGGCCGTCGACACGTTCCTCCACCGTGCTGCGAGCGGTGAGGATCAGCACCATGCTCTGCACCTTGCCGCGCCGGAGCTCCCGGAGCACCTGCAGGCCGTCCTTCTTCGGGAGGAGCAGGTCGAGGATGATCAGGTGGTATTTCTTCGTCGAGGCGAGGCGGTACCCTTCATCCCCGTCGCCTGCGACGTCCACCGAGTAGCCCTCCTCCTCCATCCGGCGGGCGACCGATTCCGCGACGTGGTGTTCGTCCTCGACGATCAGGAGGTTGATCTCCCGGTTCGCGGGGCTCTTCAGCGTTTCGAGTACGGTTTTCTGAGATCTGGGCATGGGGGGTAGGAAAAACTACGACTTTTTCGGCTCAACAGCAATGGCGGAGGGAGTATCCGGGGGGAGGAGCATCGGGCGGTTGCCGGTTCGACGCGTGGACGGTCCGGCTGGTGCCGGTTCGACGCGTGGGG
>CAZQSM010000088.1:0-3449 GCA_964596065.1 uncultured Chlorobiaceae bacterium
GTGGCCATCGAGAGGAAGATGGTGATTCCCACGACGTCCTGGAACGCGGTCTCGAACGGGCCCGCGGTCATCGCGGGGTCGAAGCCGAGTTTTTTCGAAAGCATCGGCGACGCGGTGCCGATGAAGCCCGAAATGTTGATCGATATCATCATCGAGACGCCGACCACGAGGCCGAACTCCCACTTCCCCTGCCAGTAGGCCCCGATGACGCCCAGCACGATGCCGCAGGCGGCGCCGATGATCAGCGTCGTCTGGAGCTGGCGGATGACGGGCTGCCACCAACGGTCGAGCGAGATGTGTCCCGTGGCCATCGCCCGAACCACGATGGCCGCCGACTGGAGACCGGTGTTCCCGGAGATGGCCGAGATGATCGGCATGAACGACGCGAGCAGGATGACCCGGCTCAGCGTCTGGTCGTAGAAGTGGATGACGATGCCGGCGCCGAATTCCATCACGAGGGTGATCAGGACCCAGGGGAGCCGCATCATCGCGATCCTGGCGGGCGAGCGCCTCTCCATTTCGTCGGCGTCCGACCCGACGAGGCGCGCCACGTCCTCGGAGTGCTCCTCCTCGATGACGTCGACGATGTCGTCGATCGAGATCTTGCCGACGAGCTTGCCGGCGGCGTTGACCACGGGGAGGGTGACCAGGTCGTACTTCCGGAACATCGCCGCCACTTCCTCCTGGTCCACGTCGGTGCTGATGCTCTTCGGTTCGTTGTCCATGAGCTTGTAGACGCGCCGCCCCGGCGGGTGGAGGACGAGCGACTGCAGGGGGAGCGACCCGACGAGGGTCCCCTGGTCGTCGAGGACATAGACGTTGTAAATGACCAGGTTCTTCTTCGCCAGGGTCCTCACCTCCCGGATCGCCTGCGCCACGGTGTCGTTCATCTTCACCGCCACGAACTCCCGCCCCATGATGCCGCCGGCGGTGTCCTCGCCGTACTTCATCAGCTCCTGGACGTCGCCCGATTCCTTGGCGGGGAGGGCCCTCAGGACCTTTTCCGCCACGCCGGGGGGCAGCTCCGCGATCAGGTCGGCGGCGTCGTCGGAGGCGAGCAGTCCGGCGTAGGCGGTGATCTTCTCGGAGGGGAGCTTTTCCAGGATGTGGGCGCGGGAGCCCGGGTTGAGCTCGCGAAGGACGGAGCTGCCCGAGTCGGTGTCGAGCAGTGAAAAGATGTATTCGCCGTCGTCGGGGTCGAGCCCGTTGAGGATGACCGCGATGTCCGACCCGTGGAGGTCGGTGAGGATGTTCAGCAGGAGCGACGCGGCGCGGTCGTGGACCAGCTCCCGGATGTCGCGCATCAGCTCCTCGTCGATCTCGATCGTCGCCGGCTGCGGCGCCGGGAGGACCTTCAGGATCGGGTCTTCGCTGACGACGTGCTGGTCGGGCTGCAGATGATCGCCCGGGTGCTGTTCGCCCGGAAGCGGGTCGCCGCTCATTGCGTCGCCTCCCCGATGTGGCGCGTAAGCCGGATGAAGTCGTCGAGCGAAAGCCGTTCGGGCCGGAGTTCGAGCGAGACCGGGCAGTCGCGGAACATCCGTTCGGACGAGATCTCGCGGTCGTCGATGTACTGGAGGCTGTTCCGGAGCGTCTTCCTCCGCTTGCCGAAGGTGGCGCGCACGACCGAGCGGAAGAGTTCGAGGTCGAGGTCCCCGGGCAGGCCCTCGTGCATCCCGATCCGGAGGATGCTCGAGGTGACTTTGGGTTTTGGATAAAAACAATTCGGCGAAACGTCGAACGCGATCTCCGGGTCGCCGTGGAGCGCCGTCATCACCGAGAGGATGCCGTACTCCTTCACCCCCGGCTTCGAGACGATGCGCCGGGCGACCTCGCGCTGGACCATGAAGGTGCAGTCGGCCACCGCATCGTGCTCGGCGAATACTTTGAAAAGGATCGGGCTCGTCAGGTGGTAGGGGAGGTTCCCGACGATCCGGAGCTTCCGCCCGTGACGGGCGGCGAGGTCCGCGAGGGAAACGTCGAGCACGTCGGCCTGGATCACTTCCGCTTCCGGCGGCCTGAACCGCTCACGGAGTTCGCCGATCAGCCTTTGGTCGATTTCGATGAGGACAAGCCGGCAGCCCGATCCGGCCAGGAGTCCGGTGATCGCCCCCCGGCCCGGTCCGATTTCGACGACGACCTCCCCCGCGGCGGGCGCGATTGCGCGGACGATCTTGCGGCCGATGTTCGGGTCGGTCAGGAAATTCTGGCCGAGCGATTGTTTGGGCCGTGGACTCTCGGGCGTCACGCGCGTGGCTGAGCTCAGGGTTTTGGTTTCAGGAGTTTCTTCAATCCTTCGCCGGCCTTCTTGAGGGGGTCGGCGAGTTTCCTGGCCGCGTCGTCCTGGAGCTTCTGCTTCAGCAGTCCCTCCTGGGCTCTCGTGTCGAGCTTCAGGACGGGGGACTGCGTCTGGCCGCTCACCAGGAAATCGAGGTTCAGCCGGCCCTCCTTGTCCTTGAAGAACTGCAGGAGCTGGTCCCCGACCCCCGGAAGGCTGATCTTGTCGCTCACGCTCTGCGGCAGCCGCACGTGCATCGCGTAGTCCATCGTGCCGTCGAGTCCGTGCACGCCGTTGAGGGTGAGGTCCGCGTCCCTGCCGCCGATCTTCAGGTCCCTGACGTTCAGCCTGCCGTCGGCCAGCGAGAAGCTCTGCGTCCAGTTTTCGAAATCGACTTCCCTGAGCCGGTCAGCCGAGAGGAAGGTCGAGAGCTTCTGGAGCAGCGGCACGCCGGTGAGCCTGCCGTTGGCGATCAGGGCGTTCCCCTGGCCGGTGAGCGTCGATGGGGTGATGCCGAGGGTGTCATTGAGGTCCCCCTTCAGCGCCGTCGTCATCGATATTGTCCCGAAGAGGTACTGGCCGAACGTCGTGAACGGGCTCAGGAGGGAATTCGACTCGACCCCCCTGACGTCGAGCTTCAGGTCGAAGGGGTGTTTGTCGGGCCGGCTCAGGTCGAGGGTCCCGTCGGTGGCGATGGCGCCCCCGAACGCCTCGAGACGGACGTCCTTCAAGCTGGCGACGCCGTCCGCCATCGACACGTTCCCCTTCGTGTTGGTGAACGTGAACTTTTCCGTCTTCAGCGTCTCGATGTCCACCGTGCCGGCCATGTCGATCCCCGGCAGGATGAGGCCGCCCCGTTTCCCGCCGGCCGCGGCGCGCCCCGCGCCGTTCGCGGCGGCCGAATCGGCGCCTGACGAGATGTCGGCGACGTCGAGCGTCTTCGATTTCAGGGTGAAGGTGAGGAACGGCTTCGCGGCCGCGGGGCCATCCGCGGGCATCACGAGGGCGAGGTAATGTTTCAGCGAGGCGTCGAGACGCAGGTCCGACCCGCCGATCCCGAGGGCGACATTGTTCATTTCGAGGAGCTGGTTGTTGAACGCGACGTCGCCGTTCAGGTTCCTGACCGGATTCGCCATCGACGGCGAGGAGTAGGAAACATCCTTGAAACGCA
>CAZQSM010000088.1:3549-6204 GCA_964596065.1 uncultured Chlorobiaceae bacterium
CCCGAGGGTCCGGTCACGTTCATCGAGAAGGAGACGTTGCCCGAGGCGGCGACGTCCCCTGATGTTTCCATCATCGCCGCGGGCAGGAGGGAGAGCAGCCGTTCCACGGTGAGTTCGGGCGATTCCACGCCCAGGTCCATCATCAGGACCTCCTGCCGCAGATCGTGGACGGACCCGGTGAGCGTCAGGGGCACGTCCCTGAGCCGGACCGCGACGCTGTTGAACTCCAGGCGGTCGTCGGGGACGGAATAGGTCATCGTCTCGGTGGCGTCGAGCGGAATCCCCTCGATGTACCAGGAATCGCCCGTGCCGTAGCTGAATTTCCCGATCCGGCTCGTTCCCTCGATCAGGAGTCCGTTCCCGCCGGGCGCCGGCCCGACGCGGAGGGTCTGGTCGAGTCCGTCGATGGTCCAGCGCGAATCGAGCTTCCGGTTGTGCGATTCGATCCGGCCGTTCACGATCTCCATATTCGAAACGAGGAGCGCCGCCATCGGCGTGCCCGGGGATTCCCCGGCCGGGACGCCAGCCGGTTCGGTCGCGGCCCGCGTCCCTCCCCCGAGCGAGGAATTTTTCCTCCCGTCCTTCAGGACGTCGAGGTAGATGACCGGTTCGTCGAGGACGAGTTTGTCGATCTCGATCCGCCCGCCGAGGAGGGGGAAGAGCCGGACGTCGATGAAGAGGTTGCGGAGGGAGAGGAAGTACGGGTTCGGGAATTCGGGCCCGGCGGGATTCGAAAGCCGGAACTCGCTGACGCTGACGCCGACGGACGGGATGATCGAGAGGGAGATGTCGCCCATCACGGCCGTGCGGTTTGTCGCGGATTCGATGCCGGGGACGATGAGGGCCTTGAGCCGGTCCCCGGTGAAGTAGAGCTTCGCGGCGAGGATCCCGAGGAGGAGCAGGGCCAGAGGAATGGCCAGAATGATCAGCAAGCGTTTCATCGATTTCTCCGTTCCTGTGAAAAAATATATCGAAAAGGGCCTTCATATCAAAGGATTGGATAACGCGCCCCTAATCAGTATATTCGAAACATCCCATGTCATCGCAGGCCGTCACACAAAGAAAGTTTCCCGTGGCCGTCGGAGCCGTCGCCGCGGCCGCCGCCCTCTGGGCGTGGGTCAACCTGCAGGGCGATTTCTCGATCATGAAGAGCGTCCCGGTCGTCTTCGAGGACGCGAAGGAGGGCAAGGCCTTCCTCCACCCGATCCCGAGGGTGATGTCGGTCAGGGTGCGCGGTTCCGGCTGGGTGGTCGCGAGGCTCTTCCTCTCCCCCGACGTCAAGTACTTCATCAACCTCTCCTCGGTCGGCGAGGAGCCCGTCGTCATCACCGCCAACGAGGCCCTCAACCACATCACCCTCCCCGAAGACGTCACGGTGGTGGACGTGAAACCGGAGACACTGATGGTGGCGCTGGCCAATTACCACGAAAAGCGCGTCCCGGTGACGGCAAGGCTCGTCCTCGGGTTCCGGGAGGGATACGGACAGGTGGGGCCGGTGAAGGTCGAGCCGGAGAGCGTGACGATCGGGGGTACGCTGGACTATCTCAGCGGGGTTTCGGGCTGGAACACCGACTTCCGCCGTTACGCGGACGTCCGCGCGCCGATCGTCGAGGACGTCCCGCTCGAAGTGCTGCCGAACTACTCCGTCACCCTCTCCGCGAAAACCGTGCGGCTCTCCGTCAACGTCGAGCCGTTCGCCGAACGGGTCTTCGCCGGGATCCCGGTGTCGGCGTCGTCGGTCCCGGCCGGCAGGGAGGTCATCTTCATCCCGCCGCGCCTCGACGTCGTGGTGCGCGGGGGGATCGAACAGCTCGCCGCGATCGGCGAGGACCGGTTTTCAGCGGTCATCGATTTCGCCGAGCTCGAAAAGGATTCGACGGGTTACGCCATCCCCTCCCTGCGGGTCCCCGACGGGCTACGGGTCATCGAACGCTCCCCCAGGCGGTTCCAGTTCATCATCAGGAAGCGGCTGTGAGGCTCGCCGTCAACATCGACCACATCGCCACGGTGCGCAACGCCCGGGGCGGTGAAGAACCCGACCCGGTGGCCGCGGCGCTCGCCGCCGAGAAGGCGGGGGCTGCCGGCATCGTCTGCCACCTGCGGGAGGACCGCCGGCACATCGTCGACGAGGATGTGCGGCGCCTGCGCGGCAGCGTGAAGACCAAACTCGACCTCGAGATGGCCGCGACGCCTGAAATCATCCGGGTCGCCCGGCGGATCAGGCCGGAGCTGGCGACCCTCGTGCCCGAGCGCCGGCGCGAACTCACCACCGAGGGGGGCCTCGACGTCGCGCGCCGGGCCCGAACAATCGGCGCGGCGGTGGAGCGGCTGCACGAGCGCGGCATCGCGGTCAGCCTGTTCGTCGATCCTGTGAAAGCGCAGATCGACGCCTGCCGCGGGACGGGCGCGGAAATGATCGAGATCCACACGGGGGAATACGCGGATGAACGGGACGCCGCGCGCAGGAGGAAACTGCTCGCCGTCATCCGCCGCGCCGCGCGCTACGCCCGCACCCTGGGGCTGGGCGTCAACGCCGGCCACGGCCTTCACTATGCGAACATCGTCCCGGTGGCGCGGATCGCGGAAATTGAGGAGGTGAGCATCGGCCACGCGGTGATCGCGCGCGCGCTGGTGGTGGGGATGGAAAAGGCGGTG
>CAZQSM010000088.1:6304-7783 GCA_964596065.1 uncultured Chlorobiaceae bacterium
ACTGGCTCTGTTCGATCCTCCGGATGTCGTCCCTGAGCTGGGCGGCCTTCTCGTAATCTTCGCGTTCGACCGCCTCCTTCAGCTGGCTGCGCAATCCTTCGAGCTTCGTGACCTTGGTGTCCTTTCCCGCCGGGGGGACCGCCGTCACCTGCCCCTCGGCACCCTCCTGCTCCTCGTTCTCCGGCAGGAACCCCGCCTCATCCATCACCTTGTCGGCGACGAAGATCGGGGCCCCGAACCGCACCGCCAGCGCGATCGCGTCGCTCGGGCGGGCGTCGATCTCCTGGCTGTCGAGGATCAGGCGGGCGAAAAAAGTGCCGTCTTTCAGTTCGCTGATGTTGATTTCCGACAGGTCGCTCCCGAGCGATTCGAGGATGTTCTTCATCAGGTCGTGCGTGAGCGGCCGCGGGGGCTTGATCCCCTCCATCTCGAGGGCGATCGACTGCGCCTCGAACGCGCCGATGATGATCGGGAGGCGGCGGTTGCCGTTCACTTCCTTCAGGATGAGGGCGTAGGCACCCCCGCTCGCCGGACTCGTCGAGAGCCCCAGAATGTCGACCTGAATTTTTTCCACGAGCTCCTTATTTCCCGAGAGTCTTTTTGAGTTCGCCGGTGAGCGCCGGGAGAATTTCGAAGACGTCCCCGACGATGCCGTAGTCGGTGATCTGGAAAATCGGGGCGTCCTTGTCCTTGTTGATCGCGACAATATACTTAGAACTCGACATACCCGCAAGGTGCTGGACCGCGCCGGAAATTCCGCAGGCGATGTAGAGGGACGGTGAGACGGTCTTCCCGGTCTGACCGACCTGTTCGTCGTGGGGCCGCCAGCCGGCGTCGACCACGGCCCGCGAGGCGCCCACCGCCGCGCCGAGCACGTCGGCGAGCTCTTCGATCATCGTAAAATGTTCCGGCCCCTTGAGGCCGCGGCCGCCGGAGACGATGATCGCCGCTTCGGTCACGTCGGGCCGGCCGGCAGCCACCTTCACCGCGGTCACCTTCGCCGCGAAATCGGCTCCGGCGAGGGCCGGCCTGACGGTTTCGACCGCCGGTGCGGGCGCTGCGCCGTCGGCGGCGGCGGTGAAGACGTTGGGGCGGAGCGAAAACATTTTTACCGCCGTGGTGATTTTGACATCGATCAGCGCCTTGCCGGCGTACACGGGCCGCGTGGCGACGATGTCGCCGCCCTCGGCGCGGATCGCCGTGCAGTCGGCCGCCATCGCGGCGCCGAGCCGGGCCGAAATCCGCGGGGCAAGGTCCTTCCCCATCTGGCTTGCGGGGAGGAAGATCGCCCCGGCCGATTCCTTCGCCGCGACGTCGCAGAAGGCCTTCGAGTACGCGGTGGTGGAGTAGTTCTCCAGCCGGTCGTCCTCGAGGACGATGACGCGCGCGGCCCCGTACGGGCCGAGTTCCGCCGCGATGGAGGCGACGTTCTTCCCGATGACCACCGCGGTCATCTTCCCGCCGAGCCCGTCGGCGGCC
>CAZQSM010000089.1:0-7571 GCA_964596065.1 uncultured Chlorobiaceae bacterium
GCCTTCATTTCCTTCATTTCGGTCATCGGTTTATCGGTTCCTTTCGGTTTTTCCTGGGCGTTGAGGGACTGGATTGTCCAGAGCATGGCACAGAATGCCGCGAACAGCGTGAAATGGCGACGCATGGCTACTCCTTTACGATGGTTGTTGGTGGCGTGAATGTGATAAAATAAAAATTTCCAAACCGAGTTCCTAACCGTTCGGCGGTCCTTCCGGGGGCGGGACCCCGCCCTGCTCCGTCTTCAGCACGTCTGACATGTGCAGCCGGTCCCGGAAAAAATAGACGAGACCGATCAGTGTGACGCCGATGTACCCGATCGCGTGGGTGAGCGCGGCGTAACTCGCGGCGAGTTCGTCGCTCACGCCGTAGAGCTGCGTGAGCGTCTGGATGGTGAAATAATGGTACGGACCCGTCGCGCCCGGGGTCGGCATCAGGTACCCGATGCTCGAAATCGCCTGCAGGACGACGGCGCTGCCGAGATCGAGCGCGTAGAGGCCCGGGAGTCCGAACGCGTAAAAGGGAAGGTACATCATCAGGATGTAGAGGCCCCAGATCACCGCGCTCAGCAGTCCGATCGCCAGAAAGTGCCGGGGTTCCTTCAGGAAGAGGAAGCCGTCCAGGAACGAATGCGTGACGTGCTCGACGAGGCCCGCCCGGCGGGGCGAGAGCCGTTTCGTGATCCGGCCGAGGATGCCGATGACGAGGTCGCGGCGCACCATCAGGAAGGTGAACAGCGCCAGGAGCGTCAGCGTACCGACCGTGAGCCAGATGCCGGTGCTCTCCAGCCAGGGAAACGCCTGCGTCAGCGGGCTGGTGGTGAGCAGCGGGATCATCGCGATGACCAGGAGGAAGGAAACGATGTCGAAGATCCGCTCGATGAAGACGGTGCCGAACGCGGTGCTGCGCGAGATTCCCTCCAGCTTGTTGATGGCGTAGGGGCGGACCAGTTCCCCGGCCCTCGGGAGGACGTTGTTCATCATGTACCCAACCATCATCGCGGAAAAAAGGTTTCTGAAGCCGATCACCTTTTTCACTGGCCGGAGCAGATACCCCCAGCGGAGGGCCCTCGCCGCGTGGCTCAGCAGGAGCACCGGTAGCATCGAAAGCGCCCAGACGTAATTGGCCTTCGACAGGCTTTGAAGGATGTCGGAGAAATCGGTCTCCCTGAACGCCAGGTAAAGAAAAAGCGAGGTCAGCCCGAGGCTGAGCGCAGGCCGGAGGATTTTCTTCACCGATGGTCGCATCGACGGGAACGGTCAGCGAAGGTCGAGGATTTCAGCCCCGGCCGGGATGGCCATCCGGAACGTCGAATCGGGGAGCCCCGTGTCGATGCGGATGTCGCTCAGCTCGTAGGTAATGTCGTTTTCCGCGAGGTCCGACAGCTGGAGCCTGACGATCGTGAGGCGGTCCTCGTCGACCCAGAGCTTGACCCAGCGGACCGACCGGTCTCCCGCCGGTGGCGTCAGCTTGACCACCCGCGTCTCGTCCTTTCCCACCCTCTCCGCGCCCAGCAGGAGCGCGGCGTATGCAGCGGGGATGCGGACGAGGAGTCGTTCGGGAGTCAGGCTGGTCGGATCGTCGCGGAACCGGTCGACGATCACCTGTGCGTTGGACTTCGACCAGGACCAGACCGTGGAACCGTCCGAAACGATCACGCGGTCGTCGAAGGCGACGCGGTACCGGTTCCCCTTCGCGAGCGCGAGCGCCCCCTCCGACGACTGCCGGACCTTCGAGACGGCGAACACCGTCGTCTGGCGGAAGGAGAGCGACAGGTCCCCGATGCGGTCGTATTTTTTCCGCAGCTTCGCCACGAGGGCCGAGGCGTCGTCCCCCGGGAGGGCCGTCGACGCGGCGAGGAGCAGCAGGGCGAACCCCGCGGTGACCAGGAGCGGCGGCTTCATCTTCACGTCTCCAGCGCCCTGAGGAGGGCGTCGAGTTGTTCGTCCGATTCGATCATCACTTCCCGCGCCTTGCTGCCGTCGTAGGGGCCGACGATCCCCGCCGATTCGAGTTCGTCGACGAGCCTCGCGGCCCTCGAATAGCCGACCTTCAGCCGGCGCTGGAGCAGGGACACCGATCCCTGCTGGTGCCGGACGATCAGGCGCGCCGCCTCCTCGAAGAATTCGTCGCGCTGTCCCGGGCTTCCCTTCATCGACGAGCGCTTCTTCTCCAGGACCGACGGGAGCAGGTAGGGCTGCGAGAAGCCGTCCTGGTTGGAGATGTATTCGGTCAACCGGTCGATCTCCTCCGTCGAGATGAAGGCGTTCTGGATGCGCGAGGGTTTGGGGCTCCCCGCCGGCAGGTAGAGCATATCGCCGGCGCCGAGGAGCTGGTCGGCCCCGTTCATGTCGAGGATGGTCCGCGAATCGATCTTGGAGGAGACCTGGAACGCGATCCGTGCCGGGAAGTTGGCCTTGATGACGCCGGTGATCACGTCCACGGAGGGGCGCTGCGTGGCGAGCACCAGGTGGATGCCCACGGCCCTGGCGAGCTGGGCGAGCCTCGCGATCGGCTCCTCGACCTCCCTGGCGGCCGTCAGCATCAGGTCGGCGAGCTCGTCGATGACGACGATCAGGAAGGGGATCTTCCGGTGCGTGATCTTGTCGGTGTTCCTGAGGCGGCCCGCCTTCAGGCGTTCGTTGTAGTCCTGGATGCTCCGGACGCCGGCCGCGGCGAGGTGGTCGTACCGGAGTTCCATCTCAAGCTCGACGCTCCGGAGGACGCCCACCGCGTCTTCCGGCGACGTGATGATCTCCTTCTGGATGTCGGGAGACATCGCCAGGTAATGGTACTTCAGCCTGGCGTACTGGGTGAGCTCGATCTTCTTCGGGTCGATGATCACGAACTTGACCTCCGAGGGATGCAGCCGGTAAAGGAGGCTGGCCATCAGCGTATTGATGCCGACGCTCTTGCCCGAGCCGGTGGTGCCGGCGATCAGGAGGTGGGGCATTTTCCCGAGGTCGTCCACCACCACGTCGCCCGAGATCCCCTTCCCCAGCGCGATCGGGAGCGACCCCTTGCTCTCGCGGAACTTTGTGGAATTGATGATGGAGCGAAAGGAGACCATCGCGGGGTTCCGGTTCGGGATTTCCACGCCGACGGCGCTCTTCCCCGGGATCGGGGCCATGATCCTGATCCCCCTCGCGGCGAGGGCCAGCGCGAGGTCGTCGGCAAGGCTGACGATCCTGCTGATCTTGACGCCCGACGCGGGGACGAGCTCATAGAGGGTGATGACCGGCCCTGGGGTGACGCTGACGCTCTCGATCTCGACGCCGAAGTGGGCGAGTTTCGCCTGGACCAGGCCGGCGTTCGCCTCGAGCTCCTCCTTGTCGGGCTGTTCGTTCTGTCGGGGCTGGTCGAGGAGATCGACGGACGGGAACACGTAGTCGATTTCCTCGGCGTCGTCGCTCGCTGCGACCGTTGCGCGGCGCGCGCCAGGCCGGTCCTCAGGATCGGGCGCCCCGCCGGTCCCGTCCTCCGCCTCCGCGGGCCGCTTCCGGATGTCGATCCTCAGGGGGGACCCGGCGGCGGGCTCCTCCCCCGGTTCCATCCCCGGATCGTCTCCCGGGTACTCCACCGGGGCGTCATCCTCCCCGACGCCGTGGGGATCGTCCCCGTCCCCGACCGGTTCATCGGCGCCGGGGTCGGCGACCGCCGGCCGGATCACGGTCCGCTCGCGGAACGACAGTCCAATGGCCGGATCTCCGTTCACCCTGGTCTGTCCCGCGGTGGCGGGGAGCGCGGCGCTCCGGCTCCTCCAGCGCGCGAGGAGGGTCCTGCAGAGGGCCGTGATCGATTCGACCGCGGCCCCGAGGTCGACGTTCAGCAGGTAGACGGCCGCCGCGGCGATCGCGGCGATCAGGAGAAGGAGCGCGCCGATCGAACCGAGGAGGCTGACGAGGATTTCGGCCGAAAACGCGCCGACGAGCCCGAACCACTCCTTCCCGACCGAATCGACGGAGTAGCGGAGCGTCCCGAAGGACGCCGCGAACAGGAGGGAGAAGAGCAGGCCGTAATTCGTCGCCAGCACCGGCTTCTCGCGCTCCTGGCCCGCCAGCAGGACGACGCACCAGAGGAGCATCAGGAGCGGGTAGACGATGGAGAAGTAGCCGATCGTGAGGTCCACGAAAAAGTGGGCGGTGAACGCCCCGACCAGACCCAGGCCGTTCCTGAGGTCGGAGACGAGGAGCCTGATCTGGTCGTCGAACGGCAGCCGGAATGCGTCGAAGATCGAGAGGTCGTCGAGGATGACCTCGTCGGAGGCGCCTCCGTAGAGAAGGATGCTGACCAGGCAGAAGAGGCTGAACAGGATGCCGGCCGAGTAGGCGAGCACCCTGTTCCTGCCGCCGCGGTCTCCCGCTCTGGATTTTCGTTGCGGGGGTTTCGGGAAATTCCTGGCCGTTTCGGCGATCCCCGGAGCCTCCTCCTTCGCTTTTCCGGGTTTACCCACCGGGGTGCAGCCTCAGGACGGTGCCGGCCAGTCGCGGCAGGACGGGCACGGCGTCGATCGCCGCGCAGAGGTCCAGGTCCTCCCCCATCCCGATCGAGGTCAGGTACCGGCCGTGTTCGGAATTTTTCAGCATCTTCAGCAGGTTTTTCCCGTGACTCTTGTCGAGCATCATCGCCGCGACGGCGCTGTCGTTCAGCTCGAGCGCGGCGGCGTGCCCGGCCGAGAGGATGTTCAGGATGCGGCCTGCGCAGACCGCGTCCTCCATGGAAAACGCGTTGTCCTTGCCGGCGCAGAGGATGACGAAATCCGACCGGAGGGCCGCCAGGAACGCGACGATCGCCGAGAGGTTCACGAAACCCCCCATCACGAGGTTCCTCGCGTGCTTCCCCCTGACCACGGCGTTCGTCCCGTTGGTGGTCAGGAAGATGATCGACTTTCCCCTGACCGCCGCCGCGGTGAACTCCCCCGGGGAATTCCCCAGGTGGAAACCCTCGATCATCCTCGCGTTCCGCTCCCCCGCCTTCAGCGTGACGTCGGTGGAGAGTCCGCCCGAAATCTTCATCGCGCTTTCGATGTCGTTGACGGGGATGATCTGTTTGGCGCCGTTGTGGAGCGCCGTCGCGATCGAGGTGCCCGCCCGGAGGACGTCGAGGACGACGATGTTCCGGTCCTTGAGCTGGAGTTCCTCGAGGCGAAACGCCGTGAAGTGGACCTCCGCCCGGATCGTCGGGGACGCGCTCATACGCGCGACGGGACGAAGGGAAGCTGCGCGGTGGTCGCGGGCGCGGCCTTGCCCCGGATCATCACGCTGAGGGGACGGCCGGGAACGGCCATCTCCGCGGGCAGGTACCCCATGCCGATGCCGCGGTCGAGCATCGGGGAGAGCGTACCGCTCGTCACCTCGCCGACCACGGCGCCGTTCGCGTGGATCGGATAATGCTGTCGCGGGACCGCCCTCGGCTCGTCGAGGAGGAAGCCGGTCAGTTTCCTCGCCGGGCCCGCCTCCTTCACCTTCAGGATCGCCTCGCGGCCGATGAAATCGCCCTTGCCGGTCTTCGTGATCCAGCCGAGGCCCGCCTCCAGGGGGTTGGTCGATTCGTCGATGTCGTTTCCGTAGAGGCAGAAGCCCATCTCCAGGCGGAGCGTGTCGCGCGCTCCGAGGCCCGCGGGCTGGATGCCGTGCACCGTCCCGGCGCCGATGACCGCCTCCCAGACCGCGTTGGCCGCGGCGGGCGAGGCGTCGAAGTAGAGTTCGTATCCGGTTTCGCCGGTGTAACCGGTCCGGGAGACCAGCGCATCGGTTCCGGCGATGGAGGCGTCGGTCCAGGTGTAGTAGCCCATCGGGGAGAGGTCGCGGCCCGTGAGGGCGGCGATGATGTCGTGCGAACGCGGCCCCTGGAGGGCGAGCAGCGCGGTGCCGTCGCTGATGTCACGGACATCGACGGACATTCCGCGGGCCGCGTCCGTGACCCATGCCAGGTCCCGGGCCCTGTTCGACGCGTTGACGACCAGCATGTACGATTCGCCGAGGTGGTAGACGAGGAGGTCGTCGATGATCCCGCCTTCCGGGTTGCACATCGCGGAATACTGCACCTTCCCCTTCCCGATCCGGGAGACGTCGTTGATGGTGACCTTCTGGACGAGCGCCGCGGCGTCGGGACCGCCGATCGAAAATTCCCCCATGTGCGAGACGTCGAACAGCCCCGCGCGGTTCCGCACGGCCCGGTGCTCCTCGAGAATGCCGGCGTACGACACCGGCATCAGGTAGCCTCCGAATTCGACGATCTTCGCGCCGAGGGCCTTATGGATCGGGAGGAACGGGGTTTCCTTCATCGCTCAGCGCGCGGCCTTGTTCCAGTCGGCGAGGAACCGTTCGAGCCCGATGTCGGTGAGGGGGTGCTTCAGGAGCTGCGTGAGGACCTTGTAGGGCATCGTCGCGATGTGCGCCCCGAGCGTGGCGGATTCGACGACGTGGATCGGGTGGCGGACGCTCGCGACCAGGACCTGCGTCTCGAACTGGTAGTTCCAGTAGATCGTCAGGATGTTCCGGATCAGTTCCATGCCGTCGGCGCTGACGTCGTCGAGTCGCCCGACGAAGGGGCTGATGATGTAGGCGCCGGCCTTCGCCGCCAGCAGCGCCTGGTTGGGCGAGAAGCAGAGCGTGACGTTCGTCCTGATCCCCTCCGCCCTGAACGTTTTCACCGCCCGGAGCCCGTCTTCCGTGAGGGGAACCTTCACAACGATGTTGTCGTGGATTTTCGCCAGCTCCCGTCCCTCCCTGAGCATCCCCGCGGCATCGGTGGCGATGACCTCGGCGCTGATGTCGCCCTGGACGATGGAGCAGATCTCCCTCAGGAGCTCCCGGAATTCCATTCCCTCCTTCGCGACGAGGCTCGGGTTGGTGGTGACGCCGTCGAGGATGCCCATCGCGGCGGCGCTTCTGATCTCTTCGAGGTTCGCGGTGTCAATGAAGATCTTCATCGGGGCTCCGGGATTATCCTTTGAATTGCTGCGTGATGTCCTTGTCCTGCTTCGGCGAATAGAGCTTGAATTCGGAGGCGGGCGATTTCGGATCGGCCTCGAGGGAGATCAGCAGCCTGTACTTGACCATCATCCTCCGCACCATGTTGAACCTTCCCTCCTGCAGGGCCGCGGCGATGGTCGGGTGGACCGTGACCTGGAGCCTGAACTCGCGCGTCTCGGCCTTGAACCGCTTCACGCTCCGCTCGATCTGGTTGATGACGCTCGACCGCGACTGGACGAGCCCGCCGCCGCCGCACACCGGGCACGCCTCGCTGAAGCTGTGGAGGACGCTCTGGCGGATCCGCTGGCGGGTGATCTGGACCAGCCCGATCTCGGTCATCGGCAGGACCGTGACCTTCGCCCGGTCCTTCCTGAATTCCTTCCGGAGCTCGTCGTAGACCTTCTTCCGGTTCCGCTCGTCGTCCAGGTCGATGAAGTCGGCGACGATGATGCCGCCCAGGTCCCGGAGCCGCAGCTGCCGGGTGAGTTCCCTGGCGGCCTCGAGGTTCGTGCGGAGCGAGTTGAGTTCCTGCTCCCGCTTGGCCGCGTAGCGGCCGCTGTTCACGTCGACCACCACCATCGCCTCGGTCTGCTCGA
>CAZQSM010000090.1:0-7539 GCA_964596065.1 uncultured Chlorobiaceae bacterium
AATCGAGCCATTGGAGTGAAAGAAATGAATATTCAGGGACAACGGCAACCGGCGGAGTGAGCCCGGCCGCGGTGGGGAGGGACAGCACGGCCTCCTATTTCACGAGCATCATTTTCCGGACGCCGCTGAAGATCGTACCCCCCGTGGATTCGGTTTCCTCGTCATACGAGACCGCCTCGAGGCGATAGTAATAAATTCCCGACGCGAGCCCGCCCGCGTCGATGTCGACCTCGTCCTCCCCCTCAGAGGCGATCTCGCCATCCACCGGCCTCGCGACCTCCCTACCCAGCACGTCGTAGACGACGAGGGTGAGGCGGGCAGGCCGCTCGAGGGACCAACGGATCGTCGTCGAGGGGTTGAACGGGTTCGGGTAGTTCTGGTACAGCTCGAAGCCCGCGGGCACCCGTTCCACGAACGCGCGGACATCGAGCGAGACGGGCGACACGCCGGGGGTCTTGTGCATGAACGGGATCCCGGTGAGGTCCTGCGACGGCCTGAAGACGGTGCGGAGCGAAAAACTCACCGTGTCGAGGCGACCGGAGGCGAACGAACCGTTGATGACACTGAGGACGTCCGCCATCTCCTCGAAGCTGACCCTGTCGATGAGAAGGCACGAGAGGACGGAATCGGCTGCGTCCACGATCCCGTTCACCATTCTCCCGTTGAAGGGGTTGCCGGGATCACCCGGATTGTTGAAGGTCAGTTCGCCGAATCCGACCGGAAACGCCCCCGCCCGGCTCGCCGCGATGTTCAATTTCAGCGCGAGCGCCTCGCCGAAGAGCCTGTTGTTGTGCTTCGTCGGCGGGAGCCCCTTCTGCTGCTTGACGATGTGCATCGCGTTGTCGAACGACCCGAGGCATCGCGCGGGATTCGCGTGCATGACGATTCCGGCCCTGGTCTTCTTCGCCAGCGATTTCCTGACGATCGCGAACGTCGGATGGATGACCGATTTCGCGCCCCTCTCCCCCTGGGGCACGCCGACCAGGAGACCCGCCGGGAACGCCCCG
Organism: uncultured Chlorobiaceae bacterium; assembly: GCA_964596065.1. Lineage (GTDB taxonomy): Bacteria > Bacteroidota > Ignavibacteria > UBA10030 > SZUA-254 > SZUA-254. Next base: position 1,008 of record CAZQSM010000090.1, read on the forward strand.
GCCGCGAATACCTCCTCGACGACGTTGTTCAGGTTCGGCAACGGCAGCCCCGGCTGGTTACGCAGGTAGTCCGGCGGGAGCAGGGGGACGCTCTTGGCCCCCGATCCGGTCCCCCAGCGGACCCTCGTCCGGATGGGCCTCCCCCTGCTCCCGACTCCGTCGACACGGAAGCGCTGGCCCTTTTCGATGGTTCCGGAATATTCAACCTCCTTCGCCGCGGTGAACGTCGAGTACTGTCCCGGACCGAGGGGAATGACCGATCCCCCGGCGGTCATGTTGAAACTGATCCTGAAACCTGCGCAGTTCTCGGGAGCGGTCAGCAGAAATTGAAAGTTGACCTTGTCGGGGCGGCGCCGGACTGACCGGTGGCGGCCCCGCTGATCCGCGCTGAGGGCCCAGTCAGCCATCGTCGCGCTCCTGAACGACGAGGAGTCGTCGGGATAGACGTCATGGGGGAGCGTGTTCGACAGGCTGGGTGAAAAATTCAGGCTTCCGCCGAACATCGAACTGATGAAGTGCTGGCCGGTGGAGAGCGTCGAGATCGATAATTCAGCCGATCCGTCGGCGCCGAGGAAGACCGGCCCGCCGATCGGCGTCGACCCGTCGAAAAATTGCACGACACCCGTGCCGGGGGCCACGGGACCGAGGACGACGCGAAAGCTTACCGCCTCCCCCTCGCGCGACAGGCTCTTGGACGATGTGAGCGCACTGGTCACGGCGTACTTCGATATTTCGAGGTCGACGGCGCCCGATGTCGACGTATCATAGATCCATGTTCCGCCATACCCCGCTGTGATGGCGTAGACACCGGCGTCGAGGAATGGGATGACAATCGAGGCGGTGCCGTCGGACCCGACCGCGGCGGAATCCCCCAACGGCACCCCGTTGACCATGAATTGCACCTTGCCGCCGGACGGTCGCTGGTTGAAAAGACTGTCCTTGATCACGATGCTCTGGGTGTAGACCGGCGCCGGAGGCCAGATCGTCAGGCGGCTTGTCACGGGCCGTCTCACGACCGAGAGGTTCGCCGGCGACGATGCCATCGAGGCCCCGCAGGAGTCGATGACCATAACGTCGTACGTTCCGGCGTCGCCGGGGGCGAGCACGGCGATCGAGAACGACGCGGCGGCGGCCCCGGGAATCAGGACTCCATCCTTCCTCCAGGCATATGAAAGTCCCGTCCCGGCGGCGGCGACCGTGAATGTCACCGACTGGCCGACGAAACGGATGGCGCCGGAGGGTTGCCCGATGATGCTGGGGCCGTTCCGGATCGTCAGCCGGACGGCAGACGAGACGGTGGAAACCCCACAGGAGCTCCTGATCGTCACCGAATACAAACCTTCGGAAGCGGGGCCGACCGAACTCATCGAGAGGGATCCCGTGGCTGAGCCGGAAATTCCGGGCCCGTCGGTAAGGGGAGCGCCGTTGAAGAACCATTGATACGTCAGGCCTGAGCCGCCCGCCTCCACGACGATCGCGACATCGGAGCCAGCGCAGGCATCGAGGCCGGCCGGCTGGGTAATGATGGAGGGCGGCGCTCCCACCGTGATGTATTTCTCGGCTGAACTCCCGCCACCCGGCGCCGGGTTATAGGCAGCGACGGCAAGTATCCCGGGACCCGAGAGGAGGGGGGCCGGAATGGTCGCGATCAGCACATCAGGGGTCACGAACACGGCCGGGACCTCGGCCCCGTTGACGCGGACCACCGATCCGGTGACGAACGAGGAGCCGGTGAGCGTGACCTGCAGGTCCGGCCCGCCGGTGCAAACCGTGTCGACCGACAATGATGCGAGAACGGGCACCGGGTTGGGATCGACCGAGAAGAACGCCGCGATCGAATGGCCGGCCGTTACGTTTGTAAAGTCGTAGGTCCCGACCGCCCCCCGGTTCACTCCGTCCACCACGACGCTGTCGATGTGGTAGCCCGCGTCCGGGGTGATGGTGAACGACCGGGAAGCGCCGTGGTCGACCGCGACCTCACCGGACGGTGATATCGTCCCTCCGGATGAGGCGGACGCCGCGAGCGTATACACATTGATCGAGAAGTGTGCCGAGATCCACTGGTCGGCCGTGACGTTTGTGAAATCGTAGGAGGAGGGTGTCCCCTGGTTCACTCCGTCCACCACAACGCTGTCGATGTGGTAACCCGCGTCCGGAGTGATGGTGAACGACCGGGAAGCGCCGTGGTCGACCGCGACCTGACCGGACGGCGATACCGTCCCTCCGGTTGACGCCGACGCCGCAATGATATATGCATTGATCGAAAAGGCGGCCGCAATCACGTGGTCCGTTGTCACGTTCGTGAAGTCATACGACGGGACCGCCCCCTGGTTCACTCCGTCCACCACGACGCTGTCGATGTGGTAACCCGCGTCCGGGGTGATGGTGAACGACCGGGAAGCGCCGTGGTTCACCCCCACCGCCCCCGAGGGTGTGATGTTGCCGCCCGATGTTGCCGACGCCGCGAGCGTATACACATTGATCGAGAAGTATGCCGAGATCGTATGGTCGGCCGTGACGTTCGTGAAATCGTAGGAGGAGGGTGTCCCCTGGTTCACTCCGTCCACCACGACGCTGTCGATGTGGTAACCCGCGTCCGGGGTGATGGTGAACGACCGGGAAGCGCCGTGGTTCACCCCCACCGCCCCCGAGGGTGTGATGTTGCCGCCCGATGTTGCCGACGCCGCGAGCGTATACACATTGATCGAGAAGTATGCCGAGATCGTATGGTCGGCCGTGACGTTCGTGAAATCGTAGGAGGAGGGTGTCCCCTGGTTCACTCCGTCCACCACGACGCTGTCGATGTGGTAACCCGTGTCCGGGGTGATGGTGAACGACCGGGAAGCGCCGTGGTTCACCCCCACCGCCCCCGAGGGTGTGATGTTGCCGCCCGATGTTGCCGACGCCGCGAGCGTATACACATTGATCGAGAAGTGTGCCGAGATCCACTGGTCGGCCGTGACGTTCGTGAAATCGTAGGAGGAGGGTGTCCCCTGGTTCACTCCGTCCACCACGACGCTGTCGATGTGGTAACCCGCGTCCGGGGTGATGGTGAACGACCGGGAAGCGCCGTGGTCGACCGCGACCTGACCGGACGGTGATATCGTCCCTCCGGATGAGGCGGACGCCGTGAGCGTATACACGTTGATCGAGAAATACGCGGTGATGTCGTGGTTGTCATCGACGTTGCTGAAGAGGAAGGATGGATTTTTCCCAACGTTCACGTCGTCGACCAGGACGCTGTCGATGTGATATCCGGGATCGGGAGTGATCGTGAACGATTGATTGGCCGCGTAGCCGACGTCGACCGTCCCCGGAGCGATCGTTCCGTTGCTCTGTTGCGTGACGGTGATGGTGTACGTGGAGTACGTCCAGAGCGCGATCCTCGAGGAAGCTTTTCCTCCCGCCGTCAGGAAATCTCCTCCAACGTAGAGATCCTGGCCGATCGTCGAGAGCGCCCGGACGACGCCGTTGGCGCCGCTCCCGAGGTTGAGCCACGAGGTTCCGTCGTACAGGGCGATCCGGTTCGCGGCGGAACCGCCGGCGGAGGTGAAGTCGCCCCCCACGTAGAGATTGCCGCCGACCATCGCCAGACCACGCACGACGCCGCCCGTTCCGCCGGCGAGGGCCGACCAGGCGGTCCCGTTCCACTTCGCCACCCGGTTGACCGTCACTCCCCCCGCGGTCGTGAAGTCACCGCCGACATAGAGCGTCGGACCGTCAAGCAGGAGCGCGCGGACGATGCCGTTCGTCCCGGTCCCGAAGGCGGACCACGCGGAGCCGTTCCATCTTGCCACGCGGTTGACCGTCGTCCCGCCGGCCGTGGTGAACTGCCCGCCGGCGATCAGGTCCGTACCCGAGGGGATCAGGGCGAACACGGTGTTATTCGTCCCGCTCCCGAGGGCGGTCCACGCGATACCATTCCACTTCGCGACCCTGTTCGCCGGGAGGCTGTCCGCCGTCGTGAACGTGCCGCCGGCGTACACATCGCCGCCCACGACGGTGATCGCGTTCACGGTGTTATTGAGTCCGGCCCCGAGCGGGGTCCAGTTCACGCCGTCCCATTTCGCGATCCGGCCGGCCGGGAGGCCGCCCGCGGTCGTAAACGTGCCGCCGACGTAGAGATCGGAGCCGAGCACGGCCATGCACGTCACGGAATTATTGAGGCCCGTGCCGAGGGCTGACCAGGCCGCGCCGTCCCATTTCGCGATCCGGTTGACAGAGATGTTGCCGGCCACAAGAAACGTTCCGCCGACGTACAGGTCGGTCCCGATCACCGCGAGGGCGTTCACGACGTTATCGACGCCGCTGCCGGATCCGGTCCCGAGCGGGTTCCACGACGATCCGTTCCACGACGCCACGCGGCTCATGGTCTCGCCGTCCGCGGTGAGGAACAATCCCCCGGCGATGAGGTTCGCGCCGGAGACCGCGAACGCGTTCACCCTGTTGTTGAGCCCCCCTCCCAACGCCGACCAGCCGGCGCCGTTCCAGCGCGCCGCGTAGGAGATCGCGGAGCCGCCCGCCGTCGTGAACACGCCGCCCGCGTAGAGGTCCGTCCCCACCATCGCCAGGGCATAGACGGTATTGTTCACGCCCGTTCCGAAACCGGACCAGGCGCTGCCGCTCCATTTCGCGACCCGGTTGACCGTCACTCCGCCCGCGGTGCCGAACTGCCCGGCGGCATAGAGTGTCGTTCCGTTCACAATCAGCGTCCTGACGGTGCTGTTGACCCCGGTACCGAGCGCGGACCACACCGTCCCGTCCCACTTCGCCACGCGGCTCCGGCTCGCGCCGCCCGCCGACGTGAAGGCCCCGCCGGCATAGAGATCCGTCCCCATCATCGCGAGGGCGTAGACGGTATTGTTCACGCCGACTCCGAGCCCCGACCAGGAAGCGCCGTCCCACTTCGCGACCCGGCTGATGCTGTCCGCGCCGGCCACGGTAAAGGATCCGGCGGCATACAGGTTGACGCCGTCGGTCGCAAGGGCGAACACGCTATTGTTGACTCCCGCCGCGAGCGCCGACCACGACGTTCCGTCCCACTTTGCGATCCGGTTCACCGTCACGCCGCCGGCGGTGGTAAACGTCCCCCCCGCGTACAGGTCGGTTCCGACCACCGTGAGCGCATTCACGGTATTGTTGACGCCTGCGCCCAACGCGGACCAGGAGGATCCGTCCCATTTCGCGACGCGGGACGCGCTCACTCCCCCCGCGACAGTGAACGCCCCGCCGACGTAGAGATCGGTCCCAACCAGCGCGAACGCGTTCACCGTTCCGTTCACGCCGCGAAGGCTGAATATTTCGCTCCAGTTGAGGTTGGAATCGGCCGCCACACCGTTCAGCGTGGCGGGGCGGAAGACGGGCGAGCCCTTCTCATCGATGGCCATCTCCCAGCCATCCGCGTCGATGGCGCCGTCGATACCCCGATCGAGCGCGACGGATCCGTCGCCGTTGAGGAGTCGCGCGAGGGGTATGCCGTTACCGGTCGGGGGTCCGCCGGGAAACCCCGGGAAATGTTCACTCCCGGACAGCGTCGAGCTCGCGACCGCGACTGCCAGGAGCCCGAGCCACGTGAGCAGGATTATCGACAGTTTTCGTTTCAATCTTCCGGGCCTCCCTCATCCAAACGCGGATGATCCGATCATCCGCCGGATAGCGGCGGGGATGGTATTATCCCTGAAGATTTTGAAGGCAGGTCTTGAAACGGTGTCGCAATCCCCCCCCCGGGTCTTCGGCAGATATCCCCCTATCAACCGTTTTCCTCCCCTCCCGGATACAAATCACATGCCCATCAATTATCCACCATTATTAGCGAATTTGTGGCACACGAGAGGTAAATGTTACCGGAGATCGGAAATGTTTTCCGCCGAAAGGGCGGCAGGGGAAAGAGACGCGGGAGAGAGGGTCAGGCAGTCCGTCCTCTCCTGATGCGGTCGTAGACCCTGAACCCGAGGAGCAGGGCGAGGATCCCGCCGTAGATCAGGGGTCTCTGGATATCCGCCTTCACGAGCCAGAGATAGTGGACCACGCCGGCGACCGCGGAAACATAGACGAGACGGTGCAGCAACTGCCAGCGTTTTCCTCCCAGCCTCCTCACCCATCCCGCCGTGGACGTGACGGCGAGCGGCACGAAGAGGGCGAACGCGGTGAAGCCCGCGAGGATGAAGGGGCGTTTCGGGATGTCGGCGAGGATCGCCCCGAGGTCGAAGAACTGGTCGAGGTACGCGTACGTCAGGAAATGGAGTGTCGCGTAGAAAAAAGTAAAGAGGCCGACCATCCTCCGTACCCTGCCCAGGAAGTTCCAGCCGAATATTTTCCGCGCCGGGGTGATCGCGAGCGTGATCAGGACGAACCGCAGCGTCCAGGTCCCCGTGGTGTCGGTGATGTCGTCGATCGGGTTTGCGGAGAGGTTGTCCGTGAATGCGTTCCAGGCGAGCGCCCCGATCGGGACGAGGCAGAGGAGGAACGTGAGCGGCCTGAGGAGGCGCACCCCGGGGCCCGCCGTTGTCGGGAGCATCGGGCCGGTCCTAGT
>CAZQSM010000091.1:0-7293 GCA_964596065.1 uncultured Chlorobiaceae bacterium
CTGTATGTCCACAGGCCGTTCATTCCGCCCTTATCGCACAATGGCGATGCTCCTCGGTGCGCTGCTCGCGCTTTCCGCCGCCACGCGTACCCAGACCATCCTCGATTCGCTGACCGTCGATATGCCCGTCATCGACGTATCGGGGGGGGACCAATACCCGAACGTCACGATGTACCTGCGGATGTCATCCGCTCCGTACTACGTCCTGACATATTTCGGGGATCCCGACAGTTCGTCGATGGTGGGCTTCGGATCGTTGACGTCCGGTACGACGTCAAACGGGGTGTGGGACGCCCAGGTGTATGTTCCCCAGAACACGCCTCCCGGAGTCTACCCCGTCTTTGTTTCAGTCCTCGACAGCGCATTCAATCTGGAGAATATTAATTCCGGCGTGACGGTTGAGATCACCGGCGGCGAGAGCGAACCGCCGGTGCTCGCCTCGACGCCGGTCGTCAGTCCGACGACGGTCGACGTCTCCGGCGCCGAGGACACGGTGCAGGTCGATTTCGACCTGACGGACAACTCCTCCGGGGTGTCGTTCGTGATCGCGGAATTTTCCCGGGGGGATTCGGTCTTCGCGGGCTACGGATACGGGGAACTCGTGGCGGGGGACAACCTCAGCGGATCGTGGCGTTCGATGGTCGTCATCCCCCGTAACGTCATCGGACCTTTCGACCTGCGGATCACCGCCACCGACAGCGCGTCGAACACCCTTGACACGAACACCGGTCCGGCGCTCACCGTCACCGGCGGGGACACCATCTTCCCGGCCGTTTCGGGAACGCCGACACTGGACCGATCGGAAGTCAATGTCGCTTCCGGCGACCAGAACGTGAAAATCACGCTGACGGCCACGGACTCGTTCACGGGTCTGGCCCTGGTCGACGCCTATTTTTCCGATGATTCGAGCAATTCCTCGGGTTCCCCGATACTGACGGAGCTCGTGAGCGGCGACAGCCTGAACGGCGTGTGGGAATTGACGTTGACGTTCTACGATTACAGCCCGGAGGGGACGTATCATCTCCTGGTGTTCCTGACGGACGTCGCGGGGAACAATTCGCAGCTGGAGTTCCCGGGGGTGACGGTGGCGGTAACGAGGGCGCCCGAGACGAACGTCACGTTTCAGCTCGACGCCCGCCGGCTCGAGAGGACGGGCCTGTTCCGAAGGTCGCTCGATTCCGCCCCCTCGGTGAGCATCTTTTCGGGTCCCAACGCGGGAGCCGTTTCGCTCGAGGATGCGGACTCGGATTCCATCTGGACGACCACGCAGGTGATCCAGGCCGGCCAGTCGATCCATTACGCCTTCGCGCTCGGTTCCGCCGCAGGCGAAGTCTTCGAACTGGGCGGCGAGGCCGGAGGGAGGAACCAGGCGGTGGATTCCACCGGCGTCCTGGTGCTGCCGGTCGCGGGGTTCGACAACCTTTCACCCTCCGACATCGCCCCCGGGTACGATGCGGTGGTGAGACGCGATTTTTTCCCGGGTAACACCGACCTTCAGGATTTTAACGATGATACCGTCCGCACGTTCACGTCGGTGGACTTCAACGCGCTCTCGTCCAACGCGATCGTGGCGGTGCGAAGGTATTCGGTCGCGGGAGGCGGGTCCGCCCCTCCCGGGATCGTGGTCATCGCGCAGAACCTCTTCTGGGGAATATCCACCGCCCCTGCCGGCGCGACGTTCAACGCGACCCTTTCGTTCGAATACGATTTCTTCGGCGGGGTTTCCGATCCGTCCGCCCTGCGCGTCCTGAAAAGGAGCGGCAGCGGTCAACCCTGGGAGGTCGTGCCGACCCTCCTCAACCTGGATCAGCGGACGCTCGAGGTGGCGGGCATTTCATCATTCAGCGAATGGACGATCGGGTCGACCAGCGCGGCCAACACCCTGGCGCCCACCGCCCCGGGGAGCGTTTCCAATCCCCTCCCCCCCGACAGTTCCCAGGGTGTGAACGTCACGACCGTTTTTTCGTGGGGGGCCGCCCCGGGGGCGTATCGGTACGACCTGTATCTTTGGCCGGCCGCCGACACGGTGCCATCCGCGCCGACGATACCGGATATTTCCGGAACCACACGCTTCATCGGTGGGCTGAACTATAACGTCGCCTACCACTGGCGGGTCGTTGCGAAGAATTTCATCGGCAGCACCCCGGGTCCCATCTGGAGATTCACCACCAAGGCCGTTCCGGACCTCGTGATGTCCGACCTCCAGGTGCCCGCGGGGTCATTCTCCGGGCAGGGGGCCCAGTTCACCTGGACCGTGACGAACGCCGGCGCGGCCGGGACAACCTCTCCGTCCTGGTTCGACCGGTTCTATCTCTCCGCCGATACCTTCCTCACGCCGCAGACCGACCCGCTGATAGGCACCGTCCAGAACCCGGGGGCGCTCGCACCAGGCGAGAGTTACGCGGGCCAGGGCACATTCGTCATCCCGAACGGGCTCTCGGGCGTCTACACCGTCATCGGGAAGACCGACGCGGCCGGCTATCAGGTGGAGTCGGACGAGACCAACAACCACCGGCTGAAGGAGATCACCATCACCCTGACGCCCCCGCCCGACCTGCGGGTGGACTATTTCTCGGTCCCGACCGAGGGATTTTCCGGCCAGCCGGTTCCGATCCAGTATACCGTGAAAAACCACGGCACCAATACCACGACCTCGGCGTTGTGGTATGACGCCATCTACATCTCCACCGACTCGGTCTTCAATCCGGCCACCACCCGATGGCTCTGGTCGCTCCAGCGGACCACATTTCTCCAGCCCGAATCTTCATACACCATCGTCGGCAACGTCACGCTCCCCGACACCATCTCCGGTCCCCGCTACCTGTTCGCGGTCACGGACATCATCAACCACGTCTCCGAATACGGCCTGGAGGACAATAACTTCCGGCGGGCGGACATCCAGGTCAACCTGTCGCCGCCGCCGGACCTCCTTGTCACCGGGGTGACTGCGCCGCCGGCGGGGAATTCCGGTTCGCCGGTGTCCGTCGGTTGGACTGTGAGCAACCAGGGCTCGGCGGACGCCTTCACGTCCTGGAGCGACCGCGTCTCCGTCGGGAGGAGCGCGGTGTATCACCCGGATTCGGTGACGGCCATCGGATCGTTCACCAATGTCCGGGGACTCGCGAGGGACTCCTCCTATACCCGCCAGGCGGATGTCATTCTGCCCAACGGTTTCAGCGGTCAATATTATTTCCACGTCGAGACGGACTGGAAGGGTCAGGTCTTCGAATCCGTCTACGAGGGGAACAATATCTCGACGGCGGGGGGTCCGACGACCGTCTCACTGAGCCCGTGGCCGGACCTGCAGGCGTCGAACGTGATCGCGCCGGCGGCAGTGGTCGCGAACGATGTCGTGACCGTGTCCTGGACGGTGACCAACGAAGGGACCGGGGCGATCGGCGCCGGGGGCTGGACGGACAGCCTGTACCTGTCATCGGGCGCCGCGTGGGATTCGTCCACGGCCATCCGGATGGGCGGCGCGGACCGGAGCGCCCCGCTCGCGCCCACCGCCTGGTATTCGGCGCAGACGCCGGTGAAAATTCCCCCCGGGCTTGCGGGAGGAACATACTACATCTATGTCCTCACCGATCGTCACAATGGCGTGTATGAACACACGGATGAGGGAAACAACATCGGCAGAAGCGGCGCGATCACCGTCAGCGCCTATCCCCCCGTCGACCTTGCAGTGACCGCCCTGGCTTCCGACGCGGCCGGCGCCTCGGGGAGCCCGCTCCAGGTATCGTTCACTGTCGACAACGTCGGGTCAGGCGCCACCATCCCCGAATTCTGGTCCGACGTCGTCTATCTTTCACCCGACACCATACTCGACTACTGGTACGACATCCGGCTTGCCAGGGTTGACCGGGTCCTGCCGCTGGCGGCGGGGGCCGGCTACACCCGTGCGATCTCGCCGGTCATTCCGAACGGAGTATCCGGCGCGTATTATCTGCTCGTCCGGACCGACAGCGCAGGGAAGGTCGTCGACGCCGACGGATCGAACAACCTTCGGCGCTCCGCGGTACCGATCACCATCACGCTCCCCCCGTCGCCCGATCTCGCCTTGAACGGGATCAGCGCCCCGGGAGGCGGACAGGCGGGGCAGCCCGTGACAGTGTCGTGGACGGCGGGCAACGGCGGCGCGGACATCCCCGCGGGGCGGAACTGGATCGACGGGGTGTATCTCTCGATCGACGGCGTCCTCGATTTCGGGGACATCCGGCTCGGTTCGACGGAAAGAAGCGGCCCTCTTCCCAACGGCGCGACCTACGCCGACACGACCGAGGTGGTGCTCCCGGCGTACGCTTCCGGGACACAATACCTCATCGTGAAGGCCGACAGCCGCGATGACATCTACGAACACAACGCCGAGTCGAATAATGCCGGGATTTCGCTGATCCAGATCGCGCTCCCGCCACCGGCGGACCTCGTCGTGAGCTCCATCTCCGCCCCTCCTGCCGGGACGGTCGGCGAAGATGTCACCATCGGTTGGACGATCCACAACCAGGGGGTCAACACCGCCGCCGGCAGGATGACCGACGCGGTCTATTTCTCGGCGGACACGGCGTGGGACCTCTCGGACCTGCTGCTCGGGACCTCCACCCGGGAGATCGACCTGGCGCCCGGCGTCTCCCGCTCAAGGACGATGCGCGTCAATCTTTCGGCCGCACGGCTCGCCGATTCGACCGGATCCGTCCTCGAGGAAACACCCGGCCTTTTCCCCGGCGACTATTACGTGATCGTCCGGACCGACGTCAGGAACAACATCCGCGAAACCGACGACCTGAACAATCGCCGGGCATCGGCGTCGACGGTGAGCGTCGACATCACGCCACTCATCCCAGGTGTGCAGGATACCGGCTCGATCTCGTCGGCCTCCCCGCGGTACTACCGCGTGGATGTGCCGGCGAACCTCGACCTCAGGATTTCCGCCCTGAGCAGCATCGCGTATCCGGGCATCGACCTCTTCACGGCGTTCGGGAGGGTGCCGACGGGCAACAGCTACGACCATCGGAATTACGATCCGACGTCGCTCAACCGCGAACTGCTCGTCCCGTCCACGCAGGCCGGATCGTACTACCTGATGATGCGGTCGATCATCGATCCCTCCCAGTTCATCACCGAGACGTACACGGTGCTCGCGGAGACCCTGGGGTTCAGCGTCACGTCGGTCGACCCGGAACGCGGCGGGTCGGGGGGCTTCGTCACCGGCGTCATCCGGGGCGCAGGGTTCAGGGAAGGATCGCGCATCTTCCTGTTCGCCGGGACGGAACAGGTCGCGGAGGCGGAGCTCCGCGAATTCCGGAACACGATGGAGATGAAGGTCCGGTGGGACCTGAGGGGCGTCCCGCTCGGCACGTACGACGTGGAGGTCCGCAACCAGGACAATTCCACCGCCCGGCTCCCCGGGGCGTTCACCGTCGAAACGATGAAGGACCCGTCGCTGAGCATCGGCAAGACGGTTCCCCGTGCGCTCCTGGTGGGGCGCTCCCAGACCTATCCCGTCCGGTTCACCAATACCTCCAACGTGGACCTTGAATATTTCTTCGCGCTGATCGCCGTCCCGGCCGGGACCGAGGTCTCGGTCGTGTCCGACAGCGACCTGCTGATGACCCGCAGTTCACTCGTTCCCGACTCGCTCGTGCCCGACGGGGAATCGGTGTCCGACTGGATCGAATCGCCAAGCGCCCGTTTCGTGCCGCTCATCGGACGGGACCTGCCGCCCGGCGAGGCGTACCACTGCCGCGTCACGTTCCGGGACACCGCGGCGGTGATCGGGTCGAGCGCGCCGATGCTCATCTCGACCAAGACCGCCACCAGCGCGGCGTTCCTCGAAATTCAGCTCGCGCAGATCGAGAAATACCGCGCCGAGGTCCTGCGGCAGCCGTCCGGCATCGATCCGGAGTATGTCGCGAGGGCGAACGATCCGGAGGCGTTCGCACGCTACGCCCTCGGGGCCTACGTCGCGATGCATCTGCTCGATTCGTCGGACGTCCCCGGAGTGGGGATGGAGGAGATCGCGGCGGCCGCGACGGGAGTGTGGGGCAATGCCGTCGCCGGACCCCACCCGGGGACGACGCCCGGCTTCCGCGGCTTTCCCGGTTCCGGGAGCGTTTCCAGCTGCGAGGCGTTCTTCAATTTCATCGCCTGCCCGGCGGCCATCCTCGATTGTTTCATCGACCTCCCCTTCATACCGCCGCCGATATCGATCGGCCTCTGCATCTTCGGGGTCTCGACGGCCTGCGGAAACGCGGATTTCGGGCCGCTCAATTACATCGGGTGCCTCGGGATCGCCTCCGGCATCACCTGCATCGCGAAGGACATCATCTGCCGGTACTGGGTCGGTTCACTCGACCCGAACGACATCATCGGGCCCGACGGTTCGGGGGACGAGCGGTGGGTGGCCCGGCAGCAGACCCTGCCGTACACCATCCGCTTCGAGAACGATTCGGTGAAGGCGACCGCGCCGGCGAGGCGGGTGACCGTCACGCAGAAGCTCGACAGCACCGCCGACCTGCGGAGCGTCAGGATCGGACAGTACGGCTTCGGGGGGAGGGTGTTCACGCCGCCGGCGAACGTCCCGACGTACGGCGAGCGCCTCGACCTCCGCGATTCGGCGGGCATCCTCGTGGACGTGACCGCGGGCGTCGATGTCCTGAACGGCCGGCTCGTCTGGACGTTCAACTCGATCGACCCGCTCACGGGGGGCGATCCTCCAGATCCCTTCGCCGGGTTCCTCCCGGTCAACGACTTCACGGGGCGGGGGACCGGCTTCGTGAGCTACACCGTCCGTCCGCACCCGGCCGCGAAAACGCGCGACACGATCCACGCGAAGGCGACCATCGTCTTCGACCAGAACGACCCGATCGACACGCCCCCGATCTTCAACCTGGTGGACGCGGCGGCCCCGGCCAGTTCGGTCCGGCCGCTGGTGCCGGTGGTCAACATCACCACCTTCCCGGTCCACTGGGGCGGGGTGGAGGATTCCGCCGGTTCGGGGCTGAAGCACTATACGATCTACTCGTCGGTCAACGGCGGGCCCTACGCCGCGTGGCTCACCAACGTGACCGACACGATCGCCCTCTTCACGGGGAACGATTCGAGCCAGTACAGCTTCTTCAGCATCGCCACCGACACGGCCGGGAACGTCGAGGGGCCCAAGTCCTCCCCCGAGGCGACCACGATGATCACCGTCGGGGTCGGGGAGGATGAGGAGCCGCTCCCGAAGGCGTTCGCGCTGTCGCAAAACTACCCGAACCCGTTCAACCCCGTGACGATCGTGCGCTACGACGTGCC
>CAZQSM010000092.1:0-1526 GCA_964596065.1 uncultured Chlorobiaceae bacterium
AATGTCCTCATCCAGTCCATTTTGATGGAACGGCAGAGGCAGTACCTCTACGAGAACCGGAACCTCGATTTCTCCTACACCATCATGGATGGGGAGGTGATGCTCCGGTTCCGCGCCGACGTCTATTTCGACCTGGACCAGATCGCCCTCAATATGCGCGCGATCAACCAGGTCATCAGGCCGTATAACGGCTTCGGGTTCCACCCGGGCGTCACGCGCGCGGTCAGCCTCCAGCACACCAAGGAGGGGATGATCCTGGTGACCGGCATTACCGGGTCCGGAAAGAGCACGACCCTCGACGCCATCATCGACGCGAACAACCACTCGGTCGACGCGCATTGCGTCATCATCGCCTCGCCGATCGAGTACGTGCACAAATCGGACCGCTGCATCGTCAGGCACCGCGAGGTGGGCCGGGACGTCCTCTCGTTCAAGGAAGGCGCCGTGCAGGCGCTCCGCCAGGACCCCGACATCATCGTGATCGGCGAGCTCCGGGACCCCGACACCATCCTGACGGCCCTGGAAATCACCGATTCGGGGCACAAGGTGTTTTCGACGCTCCACACCTCGTCCGCGGTCGAAAGCCTCGACCGCATCATCGGCGAGGTGCCCCCGATCGAGCAGGAACGCGTGAGGAACCGGCTCGCGGACATCATCCAGTGCGTCATCTCCCAGAAACTGGTCCCGAGCATCGACCGCAAGCGCGTCCTGGCGAAGGAAGTGATGATCGCCTCCCCCTCGGTGCGCGCCGCCATCAAGAACAACAACACCGGCGAAATCTACCAGATGATGTCGGAGTCGGGCGAAGCGGGGATGATCACGATGGAGCAGGACCTGAAACGACTGTACCTCGCGAAGAAGATCACCCTGGAGACGGCGATGAGCTTCGCGAACAACAAGCGACGGTTGCAGCAGATCCTCAACCTGGTCGCGGCGGATTGATGAACACTACCCCTTCACACTTCACAGAGGAACGATATGGCATCCTTACGAGGAAGTAAAACCACCGCCATCGGCCTGTACGCCGACGGCTACGAGCTGAAGCTCGCGAAGCTGTCGCTGCGGGGCGGGCAGGTCGTCATCGACGAGCTGCATTCGACCACGCTGGCCGCCAAGCTCGAGGAGAAGCGCGTGGCCGCGGTGGAACTCTCGCAGCTCAACGAGAGCCCCGACACGTTCGCCCTCCCGACGTCGTCCGAGGCGGACGCGACCGCGGGGACGGACAACAACAGCATCCTGCTTTCGGTGCTGGCGAAATATCCGACCGCGGGGTACGTGCTGGGATACGCCATATCGGAACCGAGCATCTATTACCATTCCCTGGAGAGCGATTTCGGCCTCAAGGGGAAGAAGCTGAAACAGCGCGTGGCCGACGAACTGCGGATGGTCCGCCCGGTCCAGCCGGCGCTCGACAGCATCGATTTCTTCCACGGCACCGACAAGAACCTGATGTGCGTCGTCCGCGAGGACGGGATGACGATGCTCAGGCTCCTCGAAGAGGTGAAGCCGTTCCTCGGCAAGCGCCT
>CAZQSM010000092.1:1626-7255 GCA_964596065.1 uncultured Chlorobiaceae bacterium
AACAAGAAATCGTTCTATCCCCTCAACCTGCTTCCGGACGACGTCCGGGAGGGCCAGAAGACGTTCAAGCTGGCGTGGCACGGCTACGCGCTCTTCGCCCTGATCTTCCTTTCGACGTTCTACTTCACGAGCCGGTACGGTTCGCAAAACGTCGAACTCGAGTCGAAGACGGGGATGCTCGCGCAACTCCAGACCAAGGTGGCGGAGAACGAGAAGGTGCGCGGGGAGATCGCGGGCCTCAACGACCAGATCGCCCGCTACAACACCGCGCTCGCGATCTACGACTCGCTGGTGCCCGGCGCCGAACGCTGGAACAAGATGGTCGAGGCCCTGACGAAGGGCGTGGCCGACATCGGCTCGCTCTGGATCACCGAGATGAAGGGGCTGCCCGACGGCACCACCAGCATCCAGGGCTACGCGGTGGCCAGGAACAGGATCCCGCGGATCGCGGCGCTGTTCGAAAACGCGACCCTCTCGAGGGTCGAGGTGAAGCAGATCAGGGAAAATTCACCGCCGGTCTACAATTTCGTCATCACGGTGCCCGCCGATCAGCCGGCGAAGACCACCGGGACGGCGGCCGGCGCGGCGGCGGTCAAACAATAACACACTAGTCGATTAACAGAACCGGAGATTACCGTGTCATACACCATACGAAATACCGTCATCCTGGGAATCGTGCTCCTGCTTATTGTCGGCGCCGGCGGATTTTTCACCTGGTACCAGATTCCCAGGAGCCTCGCGAAGGTCGACGGCGAGATCAAGAAGCTCAACGACGAGCTCCAGAACACGCCCGACCTGGCGAACCAGTACAACAGCACGGCCGCGCTCCTGGAGGACGTCAAGATCCGCTGGGAGACCAGGCACAAGGAGGTCCCGGCGAAGGACATCACCGGCGAGACGTACGGGTACTTCAACCGGACGATGGACCTGAGCGGCGAGGTGAAGATGGACATGACCTACGTCGGCCCGAAGGACTTCGAGAACTACGGGTACAACGTCTACACGCTCAAGGGCGAGGCCCCCTACCAGAACCTCTACAAGTTCATCTGGTACAGCGAGAGCGGGCGGAGGCTGTTCAAGATCTCGAACCTCACCCTGCGCGGGTACGAGGCGAAGGACCCCGACACGAAGAACACGAAGATCCTCGTGCTCTTCGACATGGAGCTGCAGGCGTTCTACTCGAGCATGCCCGAGCTGAACAACGCCCCGGCGCCGAAGGTCGGCACCCCGGCGAACCTGAAAACGAACCCGTACTATCCGCTCATCATGCGCGAGATACCGCCGCCCCAGCCCGACGAGATCGAGATCGAGCGTTCGGACCTGAAGGCGGTCATCCCGGGCAAGGCCTTCATCATCGACCAGAACCAGAAATCGAGGATCCTCGAGGAAGGCGCCACCGTCTACCTCGGTTACGTGACGAAGATCGTCCCCGACGACGGCCTGATCGAATGCCTGCTCAACAAGGGCGGGGTCGCGGAAAAGTTCGTACTGAAGATCCGGCAAGGTCAACCGATTAAATAGAACCCATTACGGAGCATCCATGAAAATCCACATTCTGCTGTTCGTGTTACTGGTGACATCGGTCCAGGTCGGGTTTGGCCAGGCCAAGGACGCGCGGCTGCGCACGAAGGGGTACGTCAACCCGCAGGAGATCATCTCGCTCGATTCTTCGATGCGGATGGACCAGGCGCTGCTGGTGATCAACGAACTGAGCAAGCAGTACGCCGGCAAGCTGATCATCGATCTCGAGAAGCGCACCTCCCCCATCAACGTCTACGTCGTCAACCAGCACTGGCGCGACGCGCTCGACATGATCCTCACGCGCGCGGGGCTCACCTACGTCGAGGAGCCGGAGTTCATCCAGATCGTCTCCCAGGGCGCGGCGGCGATGATGACCGGCCAGGAAGGGCCGCCGGTCGAGCCGCCCCCGACACTCGACGCGAGGGATGTGAAGATCTCGGCCGTGTTTTTCTCCACCGACGTCTCGAAACTCCAGGACTACGGCGTGAGCTGGAATTTCTTCAGGAACAAGGCGAAGGAGCCGGGGCTCTCGGGCTACCTCGCCACCGGCATCGGCCTGGGTGATACGGCGTCTCCCGTCCCCCCCACGCAGCAGGGCTCCACGGGTGCCGCCGGCGCGCGCGGAACGCAGGTGATCCCGGCGCTCGACAAGGCGATCGCGGTGATCTCGTCGCCCCCGGAATTCACGTTCGCGAACCTCGATCTCCTGGTGAAGTTCTTCGGTTCGAACGGCCTCGGCGAGGTGATCACCAGCCCCGAGGTGACGGTCAGGAACGGCCGGAAGGGGAGGATCCAGGTGGGCCGCGACATTTTCATCACCACGCGGGACATCGCGGGCAACACCATCAACCAGCTGGTCTCCACCGGGACGATCATCGAGGTGACCCCGATGGTCTATACCCAGTCGGACACCGACTTCATCTACCTCGACATGACCATCGAGCAGAGCGACGCGGCCCCCGGCCCGACCATCAACCGGTCGCAGGTGAAGACGCACGCGCTCCTCTACGACGGGGAGGAGACGATCGTCGGCGGTCTCTTCACCACCCTCGAACAGGAAGTGCGCGAGGGCGTGCCGGGGCTCAAGGACCTTCCCTGGTGGTTCTTCGGCCTCCGTTACATCTTCGGTTCCGAGAGCACGGTCAAGACCAAGAACGAGCTCATCATCCTGCTGAAGGCCGAGCTGACCGACCAGATCAGGGACCGCATACCGCACCCGAAGACGGTCCAGGAGCTGATCAACGACAAGCGGATGGAGAACCGGAAGGAATTCAACAAGTAACGGCGAATGAAAACGTCATCAATGACCAAGGAATTTTCTATGAAATCTCATCTGATATTTCTCATGGTCCTGTTCGCGGCCGCGTTCGGGCTCATGGGGTGCGAAGACCTTCCGGTCGTCGACGGGAACGCCGACACCGGCGCCAACAAGGTGATCCAGGGGCAGGTCGTCGACCTGGGCACCGGCTCCGTGGTGCAGAACGCGAGCGTCGAACTGACGTTCGGCGGGAGCACCTCGGGGGTCACGACGGGGAGCGACGGGGTGTTCCGCTTCGAGGTCAACCTGAACGCCTCGGGCGACGACATCGCCCGGATCGTCGTGACGAAGGCCGGGTTCATCCAGAAGATCGTGAATTTCACCGTCGGCTCCGACACGAACCTCGTCGTCGCGATGAGCGTCGATTTTTCGACCTCGACGTGGGTGAGGGGCGTGCTCCGCGACAGCGTGACGTCGTTCCCGCTGCGCAACGCGCTGATCCTCCTCACGCTCCCCGGGGTGGTCGACCAGTACGTGACGGCGGTGGACGGAAAGTTCATCATGGCCGCGAACCTGGTGGACCGCGACTCGATGCCGGTGCGCCTCACGACCGTCCTCGACGGGTACAAGGTGAAGACCATCACCGTCACCTGCTACCGCGGCGACACGACCGACCTGCAGGACGTCCTGCTCCAGGTGGACGCCGGCTCGTCGATCGGGCAGGTCTCCGGGCACGTGCTCGATTTCATCTCGAACCTGCCGGTCAATAACGCCACCGTGGTCCTGACCACGCCGATCTTCGTCGACAGCCAGGCGACGGGCGGGGACGGCCTCTACTCCTTCGCCGTCGACCTCCAGGGGCTCGCCGGGATCTCCGGGACGATCCGGGTGTCGAAGAACGGCTACAGCACGTCGACGTTCAACTTTACGGTCAATGCCGGGCAGATCGTCAACAGGGACGTCCAGCTCGAGCGCGACACCACGACGGGCGTGCCGCCCGATCCGAACGGGACCGGCGACGCGCGCTCCATCGCGTTCGTCAACCTCTCGACGAACCAGATTTCGGTCGCGGGGGTCGGCGGGACCGAGTCGGCGATCATCACCTGGGAAGTCAGGGACTCGCTCGGGTTCCCGATCGACATCGACCACAGCGACACGGTCTTCTTCCGGCTCGTCGGTACGCCGATGTTCGGCGGCGCCTACGTCTCGCCGTCCTTCGCGATGACGAACGTCGCGGGGCGCGTCGCCACGACGATCAACAGCGGGACGGTGTCGGGCGTGCTCCAGTTCATCGCCACCCTCCGCAGGGAGAGCGACGGGGCGGTCATCTCGTCGACGCCGGTCGTGATCACCGTGAACGCGGGCCTTCCCGACCAGACGCACTATACGATCGGCCCGCGGCAGTTCAACTTCGCCGCCTATAACTGGCTCGGCAGGACGAACGACATCACCGTCCAGGTGGGCGACAAGTACAGCAACCCGGTGAAGACCGGCACGGCGGTGTATTTCAACACCACCGGCGGCGTCATCGCGGCGAGCGGGTTCACCGATGCGACCAGCCACGCCACGGTCGTCCTCTACAGCGGCAATCCGCTGCCCAGGGACGCCACGCTCACGCCCCCCTCGTCATACGGCGACGGGACCGGCTACGCGTGGGTGCGCGCCCACTCGCTCGGCGAGAACAGCGTCGACGTGATCGATTCGGTGCTCGTCCTCTTCTCGGGGGTGTCGAACATCACGCTCTCCACGTCCAACGTCCACGTCGACACCGGCGGGTGCGTCACCGTCTCGGTGACCATCGCGGACCAGAACGGCAACCCGCTGGCCCCCGGCACGCTCATCAAGACGGAGGTGGAATTCACGCCTCCCGAGGGGACCAACTGGAGCGTGCTCGCGTCGGGCCTCCCGGAGGATCCGCTGGCCGATTACCTGACGCGCGGTAACGGCAGTACCGACTTCACGCTGCAAATCTGCGACGGCACGCCCGGCGGGACGCCGGCGAGGATGCCGTTCAACGTGAAGATATCGGTGACGGGTCCGAACGGCAACACGTTCGCGACCGTCAGCGGGGACGTGGGGCCGTAAGAGAAGGCGGCTTCGCCAACCAGAGAGCCATCCCGGCGAACGCGGCCGGGATGGCTCTCGTGTTTCAGGGGAGGGGTTACAGCCGCGCGACGGCGGCGCGGTGGGCCCGGAGGGTGCGGTCGATGTCGCGCGCGGTATGGGACGCCGAAATGAACGCCGCCTCGAACTGGGAGGGGGGCAGGTAGACGCCGGCGGCGAGCATCATCCGGAAGTAGCGCCCGAAGAGCGCCGTGTCGGAGCGCTTCGCGCTGTCGAAATCGGTGACGGGCCCCGGCGCGAAAAAGAGCGTGAACATCGAGCCGACCCGGTTGACGCGGTGGGGGATGCCCCGGCTGACCAGCGGCGCGGCGAGGCCCTCTTCGAGGGCGCGGCCCGCGGATTCGAGTTTCGCGTAGAGCCCCTTCCGTTCGGAGATCATCGAGAGCATTTCCAGCCCCGCGGCCATCGCCAGGGGGTTGCCGGAGAGCGTGCCCGCCTGGTAGACCGGCCCCTCCGGCGCGACGAGCTTCATGATCTCCTTCTTCCCGCCGTACGCCCCGACGGGCAGGCCGCCCCCGATGATCTTGCCGAGGGTGGTCAGGTCGGGACGGATCCCGTATCGTTCCTGCGCCCCGCCCGGGGCGAGCCTGAACCCCGTCATCACCTCGTCGAAGATCAGCACGATGCCGTGCCGGTCGCAGAGCGTCCGGAGGTCGCGCAGGAACGCGCCCGCGGGGGGCACGCAACCCATGTTGCCGACCACGGGTTCGACGATCACGGCGGCGA
>CAZQSM010000093.1:0-4527 GCA_964596065.1 uncultured Chlorobiaceae bacterium
CCCGACGGCCTCCTCGAGCAGATCAAGGTCTGCAACAGCATCTACCACTTCCAGTTTCCCGTCAAGACCGACAAGGGGTACGAGGTGGTTTCCGCCTGGAGGGTCGAACACAGCCAGCACAAGCTCCCCACGAAGGGGGGCATCCGGTACAGCCAGCACGTGAGCGAGGACGAAGTGATGGCGCTCGCGGCCCTGATGACCTACAAATGCGCGCTCGTCGACGTGCCCTTCGGGGGCGCCAAGGGGGGCGTGAAGATCGATCCCCGCAAGTATAACGAGGAACAGCTCCAGCGGATCACGCGCCGGTACACCGCGGAGCTGATCAAGAAGAATTTCATCGGGCCGGGCATCGACGTACCCGCCCCCGATTACGGGACGGGTGAACGGGAGATGGCCTGGATCGCCGACACCTACTCGGCGTTCAACCCGGGGCAGATCGACGCCAGCGGCTGCGTCACCGGCAAGCCGCTCGCCCAGGGCGGCATCAGGGGCAGGAGGGAGGCGACGGGGAGGGGCGTGTTCTTCGGGCTCCGCGAGGCGTGCAACCAGAAGGACGACATGAAGGCGCTCGGCCTCACGAAGGGGCTCGAGGGGAAGCGGGTCGTCGTCCAGGGACTCGGAAACGTCGGTTACCACGCCGCGAAGTTCCTGCAGGAGGGCGGGGCGGTCCTCATCGGGCTCGCCGAATACGAAGGCGCGATCACGAACCCTCGGGGACTCGACCTGGAAGCGGTGGTGGCGCACCGCAGGGAAACCAAATCGATCCTGAAGTTCCCGGGAGCGACCGACCTGAAGACCGCCGAAGCGCTGTCGCTCGAGTGCGACATCCTGGTCCCCGCGGCGCTCGAAAACCAGATCACGATGGCCAACGCCGGCGACGTGAAGGCGAAGATCATCGGGGAAGGCGCCAACGGTCCCATCAGCAAGGACGCCGACGAGGTCATCCGCAGGAAGGGCATCCTGGTCGTCCCCGACGTCTACCTGAACGCGGGCGGGGTGACGGTGTCGTATTTCGAGTGGCTGAAAAACCTGCAGCACGTCCGGATGGGCCGGCTCGGGAAGCGGTACACCGAAACGGCGACCAGCCACCTGATCACGACCATCGAGAAGGCGACCGGCAAGACGCTGTCCGACGCCGAAAAAGTGAAGCTCATGGTCGGCCCCGACGAGGAGGCGCTCGTCAACTCCGGCCTCGAAGACACGATGATGGAGGCCTACCAGGAGATCCGCGAGGTCTGGAAACAGCACCAGGGAATCGACATGCGGACGGCGGCGTTCATCGTAGCGATCGACAAGGTGGCCCAGTCGTACATGGAACTGGGGGTGTTCCCCTGAGCGCGGGGATGGGTGAAGACACCCACCCCCGGCTCACCGCCTCGCCTTTCTGATCGGGAGGCCTCCCCTTCGCCCGGTTTTACGCGGAATTCCGACGCTTTTTCCCGCTTTTTTTTGGTACGGAGAATGTTCATTAACGGACGGTCACGTGCCACCCATTCACTTTCAGGAGTAACAGCATGAACGCGTATACCTCCGAGAAACTCGCAGAAGTCAAGTCGAAGAACCCCAACGAGCCGGAATTCCACCAGGCAGTCCAGGAGGTCCTGGAATCGCTTGCACTGGTGCTCGAAAAACATCCCGAGTACCGCAAGGCGAAGATCGTCGAGCGGATGGTCGAGCCGGAACGGGTGATCATGTTCAGGGTCCCCTGGATGGACGACAAGGGGGAGATTCACGTCAACCGCGGCTTCAGGATCGAGATGTCGAGCGCCATCGGCCCCTACAAGGGGGGCCTGCGCTTCCACCCGTCGGTCAACCTGGGCATCCTCAAGTTCCTCGCCTTCGAGCAGGTCTACAAGAACAGCCTCACGACGCTCCCGATGGGCGGCGGCAAGGGCGGGTCCGATTTCGACCCGAAGGGGAAATCGGACACCGACGTGATGCGGTTTTGCCAGAGCTTCATGTCCGAGCTCTTCCGCCACATCGGACCGGACACCGACGTTCCGGCCGGCGACATCGGCGTGGGCGGCAGGGAGATCGGCTACCTCTTCGGCCAGTACAAGCGGCTCCGGAACGAGTTCACGGGCGTGCTCACCGGCAAGGGGCTCAACTGGGGCGGGTCGCTGATCCGTCCCGAGGCGACCGGTTACGGCGCCGTCTACTTCGCCGCGGAGATGCTGGCCACGCGCAAGGAGGAGCTCAAGGGGAAGACGTGCCTCGTCTCCGGGAGCGGGAACGTCGCGCAGTACACGGTCGAGAAGATCCTCCACCTGGGGGGCAAGGCCGTCACGCTCTCGGATTCGTCCGGTTACATCTACGACGAGGAGGGGATCGACGCCAAAAAACTCCAGTTCGTGATGGACCTGAAGAACGTGCGGCGCGGCCGCATCACCGAGTACACCGAGAAATTCAAGAGCGCGAAGTTCTTCCCGATCGACCACAAGCTCGGATACAACCCGCTCTGGGACCACAAGGCCCATTGCGCGTTCCCGAGCGCGACGCAGAACGAGATCAACGGGAAGGACGCCGCGAACCTCCTCAAGAACGGCGTGTACCTCGTCTCCGAAGGCGCCAACATGCCGACGACCGTCGACGGCGTGAAGCAATTCCTCGACCACAAGATCCTGTACGGGCCGGGGAAGGCCGCGAACGCCGGCGGCGTGGCGACGTCGGGCCTGGAAATGGCGCAGAACAGCCAGCGCCTGGCCTGGCCGAGAAATTTCGTGGACGAACACCTGCGCGAGATCATGAAGAACATCCACACGGCGTGCGTGACCACGGCCGAGCGGTTCGGGACGCCGGGGAACTACGTCAACGGCGCCAACATCGCCGGCTTCCTGAAGGTCGCCGATTCGATGATGGACCAGGGTCTCGTCTGACGGGTCGCCGTGGAGTGTGACATCGGCCGGCCCGGGGGAAGATGAGTTCGCCGCGCGAACAAGCCCCCGGACCGGCCCTCACCGGGTATTCGCAGAACTTCCTCGACCTGATGCGCTGGAGGGTCCGGGAGGTTCTGCTCGTTTCCAGCCGCTACGATTCCTACCTCTTTGACGAGGACGGCCAGCTCTACGGCCTGATCCAGGACGAGTACCTCGGCCTGAGCATGAGCCATTCGCCCGAGATCGTGAAGGTCCCGAGCGCGAAGGAGGCGCTCGCCCTGCTCGGGGCGGGCAGGCAGTTCGACCTGATCCTCACCACGCCACACCTGGAGGACAGCCATCCCCTCGACCTCGCGAACGGGGTCCGCGCCCTCGGCGTGGAAACTCCGATCACGCTGCTGGCTTTCGACAACCGCGAGCTCTCCTCGCTCCTCACCCGGCACGACACGACGGTCTTCGACAGGATCTTCATCTGGCAGGGGGATTTCCGGCTGATGATCGCGATCATCAAGGACCTCGAGGACCGGATGAACGTCGGGCACGATTCGGGGTCGGTCGGCGTCCAGTCGATCCTGCTGATCGAGGACGACATGCGCTTCTACTCGTCCCTGCTCCCGGAGATGTACACCGAAATCCTGAAGCAGTCGCGGCGGCTGGTGACGGAGGGGAGGAACGTCTCCCAGCGCTACCTCAGGATGCGGGCGCGGCCGAAGATGCTCTTCTGCACCGACTACGAGTCGGCGATGTCGTATTTCACGCGCTACCACGATTCGATCCTGGGCGTCATCTCGGACATCGACTTCCCGAGGGGCGGGGGCCCGGACCCGCGCGCGGGGCTCGACTTCGCCTCCCACGTGCGGGGGCTCAAGCCGGACATGCCGATCCTCCTCCAGTCGTATCATCCCGGGATCGAGCGGGATGCGGCCGCGCGGCGAGCCTCCTTCGTCCTGAAAGCCTCCGACTCGATGATGGAGGGGATCAAGTCGTTCATGCAGGAGTCGTTCAGTTTCGGGGACTTCGTCTTCAGGACGGAGGACGGCCGGGAGGTCGGAAGGGCCGCCAACCTGCGAGCCCTCGAGGAGCAGCTGGCGCTGGTCCCGCCGGAATGCATCAGGTACCACGGGGAACGGAACCACTTTTCGAACTGGCTCAAGGCGAGGACCGAATTCTGGCTGGCGGACGAACTGCGCCCGCGCCTCGTCTCCGATTACGGTTCGCTCGAGGAGCTGCGCAACGACCTGATCCTGCGCCTGCGCAGCTACCGGCGGAGCCAGGCACGCGGGTCGGTCACCGACTTTGACGCCGAATCGTTCGACCCGACGGGGAGCTTCGCGCGGATCGGGGGGGGGTCCATCGGCGGGAAGGCGCGCGGGATGGGGTTCCTGAACATGCTGCTCAACGCCCACGGGATGGAGTACCGGTACGAGGGAGTCCGGGTCTCGGTCCCGTGCGCGGTCGTCATCGGTACCGACGTCTTCGACAAGTTCCTCGACATGAACGACCTCCGGGGGTTCGCCCTCGAATGCGACGACGACGCCCTCATCACCTCCACCTTCGTCGAAGCCGACCAGTTCCCGCCGGAGGTTACCGCGAAGATCGGGCAGTTCCTCGGTATCATCGGCGATCCGCTCGCCGTGCGTTCGTCGAGCCT
>CAZQSM010000093.1:4627-7212 GCA_964596065.1 uncultured Chlorobiaceae bacterium
TCGGGCAGTTCCTCGGTATCATCGGCGATCCGCTCGCCGTGCGTTCGTCGAGCCTGCTGGAAGACTCGCAGTACCAGCCCTTCGCGGGGGTGTACGAAACGTACATGCTCCCGAACAACAATCCCGACGTCTCTGTCCGGCTGCAGGAGGCGCTCGCCGCCATCAAGCGCGTCTACGCATCGACCTTCTACCGGAAGGCGAAGGAGTACATGAAGGCCACCGCGTACCGCCTCGAGGAGGAGAAGATGGCCGTGGCCATCCAGAAGATGGTCGGCTCCCGGTGGGGGAAGCGGTACTACCCCGAGATGGCGGGCGTCGGTCGATCGTACAATTTCTACCCGATCCCCCCGCAACAGCCCGAGGACGGCGTCGCCGCGATCGCGCTCGGGCTCGGGAAGATGGTGGTTGAGGGGGGGTCGAGCGTCAGGTTTTCGCCGCGCCACCCGGGCCACCTGCCGCAGTTCTTCACCGTAGCGGACACGCTCGAGAACAACCAGCACCAGTTCTTCGCGCTCGACATGACGCTGCGGGGCTTCGACGCGGCGAAGACGTACGATTCGCGCATCGGGCTCTTCGACCTGCCGGCGGCCGAGGAGGACGGCTCGCTCGCCCGCGTCGCCTCGACCTGGTCGCCGGAAAACGAGGCGGTGTACGAGGGCATCTCGCGCCCGGGGATGCGGCTCGTGACGTTCCAGGGGCTCCTGAACGACGCGTCGTTCCCCCTCCCGGCGATCCTTTCGGACGTCCTGTCGCTCGCCGGCGGCGCGATGGGGACGCCGATCGAGATCGAATTCGCGGTGAACCTCTCCGGCCGGAAATCGGGCGCCGTCGAGGTGGGCCTGCTGCAACTGCGCCCGATGGTGGTCGACCGCGAGCCGGGCGAGGTCGACGACGCCGGGATCGATCCCGGCCGGATCCTCTGTCGCAGCGACCAGGTGCTCGGCAACGGCGTGATCGGTGACATTCGCGATATCGTCTACGTGGATTACCACCTGTTCGAGCGGGGGCGCAGCCGCGACGTGGCGCAGGAGGTGGAACAATTCAACGCCAGGCTCCTGGCGGAAGGGAAGCCGTACCTCCTGGTGGGCGTCGGCCGGTGGGGATCGCTCGATCCCTGGCTCGGCATCCCCGTGCGGTGGGACCAGATCGCGGGGGCGAGGGTGATCGTCGAGGCCGGGTTCCGCGACCTCGACGTGGTCCCCTCGCAGGGTTCGCATTTTTTCCAGAACCTCACCGCGTTCATGACCGGCTATTTCTGCGTCGGCGCCGACCGCGGTGCCTCCTGGATCGACTGGGAATGGCTCTCGTCCCTCCCCCTTTCCGGGTCGATGGAGTTCACGCGGCACGCCAGGCTCGACGGGCCGCTGACGGTGAACCTCAACAACCGCAAACGGAAGGGGATCATCCTCAAGCCGGAATAGCCTGTTGCTTTCGGGCCACCGTCCGGTTACATTTATGGTGGATCCGTCATTTTCCACCATCACCCCGGATGCGATCTCCAGTCCCCCGATACCTGCTCCTGGCCGGCCTATGGACCCTGGCGGCCTGCGCCACCCCCGCCGCGGCGCAGACCTGGTGGCTTCCCGCCGGCCGCCCGACGCCGCACAACCTGAGGAGTGTGTTCGCGCTCGACTCGCTCCACGCCTGGACGGGAGGCGATTCCGGCGTGATCCTCTCCACGAACGACGCGGGGGCGAGCTGGTCGCTCCGGCGCGGTGCCGATTCGGTGAGCGTCAGGGATATCTTTATGATCGACACGCTCCGCGGATGGGCGGCCGCGATACGGCCCCTCGTCAATCCGGGGGACTGGAACGGGTCGATACTCTACCGCACCACGGACGGTGGCGCGTCCTGGACCGAACAGCAATACCCGGGACAATTTTTCAACACGCTCTTCTTCTTCGACTCGCTCGACGGGTGGCTGGGTGGTGAATCGGGCCTGATCCTCGGCACGACCGACGGAGGCCTCTCCTGGTCCGCGCCGGCGATCCAGTCGACGGTCTATTCCACATTCCCGGTGTCGCGGATCCGGTTCCATTCCCGCGACCTGGGCTACGCCGTGGGAGGATATCCCGAATCGGCGGGGGTGATCTGGAAGACCGCCGACGGCGGGGCGAACTGGTCGGTCACCGGCATCGGCGACGCGCTCCGGGCGATCCACTTCGTCGACTCCGCCAACCTGTTTTTCGCCGGGGGCGGATTCGACGACGGCGCCTGCGTGACGCGCACGTCGGACGGCGGCGCGACCTGGTCGTTTTCCTACGTCGGGCCGTTCGGGTTCGGGACGTCGATGGCGTTCCGGGACGCGGCGGAGGGCTGGGTGCCGCTCGGTTTCGCGGGGACGAGCATGGTCACGCGCGACACCGGCGCCACCTGGACGGCGGTCCCGAACGGCGGTGGCATTCCGACGTACGGGGTGTCGTTCGCCGGCACCAGCCGCGGGTATATGGTCGGCGATTCGGGGTCCGTGTTCGTCTACAACAATCCCGTCCAGGTCGCCGTGCTCCCGCAGTGGAACATCGTGTCGCTTCCCGTGGAGGCGGGGACGGCCCTCAAAGATTCACTTTTTCCCCCGGCGACGTCCG
>CAZQSM010000094.1:0-7129 GCA_964596065.1 uncultured Chlorobiaceae bacterium
CGGGAAGGGGACGCTCGCCATCATCGGGCAGCCCACCGTCACGTCGGTGATGGACCGGGTGCAGGGCTTCCGCGAGGCCGTCGCGAAACACCCCGGGATGAGCATCGTGACGGAAGTGAACGGCGAGGGGGTGCGCGACAAGGCGATGCAGGCGGCCTCCGACGTGCTGCAGGGGAACCCCGGGCTGAGCGGCATCTTCGGGATCAACGACGATTCGGCGCTCGGCACGCTCGACGCCGTGCGGCAGTTCAAGCGGGAGAATCTCGTCATCGTCGGATACGACGCGACGCCGCCCGCCGTGGAGGCGATCCGGAAGAACAGCGCCCTCAAGGCCGACGTGATCCAGTACCCCGACCGGATCGGCAGGAACACGATCGAACGGATCCGCGACCATTTCTCCGGCAGGCCGGTCCCGCCGGTCGACCCGGTCGAGGTGGGGATCGTCGACATCACGACGCTGAAATGATGCCGGACCCGACGCCGAACCGGACATTGACGCCGAACCCGGCCCCGATCCGCGCCGCCTGCCGGCGGCGCCACGCCTGAGCGGTCCCCCGATGCTCCCCCTCCTCGAAATGCGCTCGATCCGGAAGGAATACCCCGGCGTCCTCGCCCTCGACGGCGTCGATTTCGACGTCGCCGCCGGCGAGGTCCACTGCCTCCTCGGCGAGAACGGCGCGGGGAAATCGACGCTGATGAAGATCCTCGCCGGGGCGCTCGCCGCCGACGCGGGGAGCATCCTCATCGACGGTGAGGAGGTCGCCATCGATTCGCCGATCACGGCGCAGGCCATCGGCATCGGGATGATCTACCAGGACTTCAAGCTCGTGCCGGAACTCGACGCCCCTTCCAACATCATGCTCGGGCACGAGCCGCGCCCGGCGGGGGGGTGGTTCCTCGACCGCCGCGCGACGCGGGAGCGGGCGGCCGCGGTGCTGAAGGAGCTCGGGGAGGAGGTCCCGATGGATGTCCCGGTGCGGTCGCTTTCGCCGGCGCAGCGGCAGTTCGTCGAGATCGCGAAGGCGCTCTCGCGCGAAGTGAAGCTCCTGGTCCTGGACGAACCGTCGGTCTCGCTCACCTCGCGCGAGCTCGACAACCTCTTCGAGGCGATCCGCAACCTGAAGGCCTCGGGCGTCGGCGTGATCTACATCTCGCACCGGCTGGAGGAGATCTTCAGGATCGGGGACCGGATCACCATCCTGCGCGACGGGAGGAAGGTGGCGACGACCGGCGTGGGCGGGGCGAAAGAGGCTGAACTGATCAGGATGATGGTGGGCCGCGAGCTGAGCGGCGAGTATCCCCGCCGGCGGGCCGGCGCGGGGGAGGAACTCCTCCGGCTTGAAAACGTGTCGGGGGGCGTCGTGCGCGGCGCCGACCTGGTACTCGCGAAGGGGGAGGTCCTCGGCCTCGGCGGGCTCGCGGGCGCCGGGCGGACCGAGCTCGCCCGGATCCTCTTTGGCACCGACCCGCTCGAGGGCGGGCGGATCATCCTCGACGGGACGGAGATCCGGCCGCGTTCGCCGCGCGAGGCGATCGATACCGGGATCGGGTACCTCTCCGAGGACCGGAACGGCGAGGGGCTGCTCCTGCAGATGTCGGTGAAGGAAAACATGACGCTCCCCAGCCTGGCGGCCGTGACGAAGGGGTTCTTCATCGACCGCAGGCTCGAGGGCGACCGGTGCGACGGGTTCATCCGGCGGCTGAGCATCAGGACGCCCGGGATGGACCGGAGGGTGGAGGAGCTCAGCGGCGGGAACCGGCAAAAGGCGATCCTCGCGCGGTGGCTGATGACCAGCTCGCGCCTGCTGATCTTCGACGAACCGACCGCCGGCATCGACATCGGGGTGAAGTTCGAAATCTATTCGCTCATCGACGAGCTCGCCGCGGGCGGGATGGGCGTGATCGTGATCTCCTCCGACCTCCCGGAACTGCTCGGCCTCTCCGACCGGGTCGCGGTGATGGCGGGGGGGAGGGTGGCCGGCGTGCTGGGCCGCGGGGAAGCGACGCAGGAACGGGTGATGGAACTCGCCGTGGGGGGCCGATGACCGCGCGCCCCCGCCGCATCGCGCTCCTGGCCGAGTTCGGCGTCCTCCTCGCGCTCGCGGCGGAGTGCGTCCTGTTCGCGATCCTGTCGCCCTACTTCTTCACCTCCGAGAACATCCTCAACGTTTCGCTCCAGACCTCGATCATCGCGATCATCGCGGCGGGGATGACGTTCGTGATCCTGACCGCGGGGATCGACCTCTCGGTCGGCTCCGTGGTGGCCTTCACCGGCGTCATCGCGACGACACTGCTCGGCCTCGACCTCCCCTTCGCCGCGGCGGTCGCCCTCGCGCTGGTCGCGGGGCTCCTGGTCGGCACGATCTCCGGCGCGGCCGCCGGGGCGCTCATCACGAAACTGAAGATCACCCCGTTCATCGCCACGCTCGCCCTGATGACCATCTGGCGGGGCGCCGCGTTCCTCCTGACCGACGGCCGGCCGATCTGGGACCTGCCCGAGGCGTTCAGCTCCATCGCGGGGGCGCGCGTCTTCGGGATGCCCGTGCCCACGATCGTGATGCTCACCGTGTTCACCCTCGGCTACATCCTCCTCAACCGGACCCCCTTCGGGCGGTACGTCTACGCGGTGGGGGGAAACCGGGAGGCCGCCCGCCTCGCCGGGATCCGCACCGACCGGGTGATCCTCGGGGTCTACGTTTTGTGCGGCCTCCTCTCCGCCGTGAGCGGGATCCTGCTCGCCTCGCGATTGAATTCCGGTCAGCCGAACGCCGGCCTGATGTACGAACTCGACGTGATCGCCGCGGTGGTGGTGGGGGGGACGTCGCTCTTCGGGGGGAGGGGATCGATCGTCGGCACCTTCGTCGGAGCGATGCTCATCGGGGTGCTCCGCAACGGCCTGAACCTCCTGAACGTCAGCTCGTACCTCCAGATGATCCTCGTCGGCACGGTGATCCTGCTTGCCGTCGCGCTCGACCGGTGGAGGTGAGCCCCCGCGCGGCGCCCCCATATGAGCCATCAGACGAATCGTCCGCTGAACCGACGTATCAACCCGACACCGACTCAACTCCGACAACAGAAGGGACCACCGTTGAAAAATAACCTGTCCATCCTGATCAGCTCCCTCGTGCTGCTTTCGCTCTCCATCCACCCCGCGGCGCGCGCCCAGAACCCCGCCATCCCGCCCTTCTACCAGGTCTACGGCGGGCTATTCCACCCGTCCCTCGACGGGTACCGGGCGACGTACGGCTCCTCTTCGGATTTCGTCTGGGGCATGGGGATGGGCCTCCCGGTAAGCGCCGACTTCCTCTTCGTCGTCGCGGAACTCTCCTGGTTCAAGGGGAAGGCGTTCATCCCGGGGACGCCCGACGTCAACGCCGAACTGAAGCAGAAGTTCATCCACGTCGGCCTGATGAACAAGTATTTCATCGCCCGGACGATCGCGGTGCGTTTCCAGGGGGGGCTGAATTACAACTCGATCGAGCGGACGGCGACGCCTTCCGGGGGGACGCAGGTCAAGCACGAGCTGCCGAGGAAGATCGGGTACTTCGGAGGCGTCGGCCTGGAGAACATGCTCGCGGGGGGGAGGATGTCGGTGTTCGCCGACGCCGTGTACGACTACCGGCGGTCGGTGGAGCCTGACATCTTCGGGGATTTCGGGGGGGTGAGGATCGTCGCCGGGCTCGCGGTCTACTGGTTCTGAAAGGGGCGGAGATGACGGACCACCGGTTCGCCCCGCCGGCCGCCACGCACGGCCAACGACACCCCTTGCGGGCAACCCTCCTGAAAATCCCTACCGGATGATCTTCAGGCGCTTCATCAGCGCCATCGTCGAGACGATCACCAGCTCGACGAGCTTCTCCGTCGTGTCGTTCGGGCGCAGCGTCAGGTCGTTGATGGCGCAGATGGTCTGGATTTCACGCACGAATTTGGCCACCTCGCGCTTCTTCGCCTTCGGGATCCACGCCACCAGCTCCGACTGGATGTATTCGGAGTAGTTCTGGATGAAGCGGTCGGCGCGCACCGCGTTCCCCTTGAGGCCCGGGACCGCCGGGAACACCTGCTTCATCGTCGCCGTGTACTCCCTGATGCGCGGGTCGACCTTTCTCTCGATGGCGAAGTATTCCGCCACCGTCGAGACGATGGTGCGGTAGTCGTCCTTCTCGTCGGTCTTGTACTTCGCCGGCCTGCGGGCCGCGACCCTTTCCTTCCGGAAGAGCCTGTCGACGTAACGGAGTTTCTCGAGGGCCCTCGGCCAGTCGCGGTAGTTCCACCGCCATTTCGAGCCCGGGTCGAGCCAGACCGCGAACGTCTCGGCGAAGTCCTCGTCCGGGTGTTTCTGCGCGTAGTGGGGGTTCCCGATGTTGTGGAGGTACCGGACGTAGTCCCTGCTCGAGGCGTTGAAATGGTAGAGGCTCGGGTACCGCTTACGGAAATTCCCGAAGAGCTCCACCCACTCGTCCTTCTTCCAGAGGCCGTAGACGTAGTTCAGCGCGTGCCCGGTCTCGTGCCGGAGGATCATCATCACGTCCCGCTTGGTGTACGTGAGGTAGTGCTTCTCCGAGAGCTTCCAGAGCTGCGTGTTGGCGAGGTAGAAGGGGATCTCCACCGACCCGGTCCCGTCGATGCAGCCCCACGGCTCGTCGCCGAAGTAGAAATGGGGGTAGAACGAGATCCTGTTGCGGATCATCTCGTGGCGCAGCGCGATCAGGCACTCGCGCAGGACGCCCGCCGGGCGGAGGTCGAGGTCCTGGATCGGGCGGTCGAGCAGCTGCTGGAACGTGAGTTCCTTCGTTTTTCCGGTCAGTCGCATCGTGTCAAGATAAATAAAAAACCCTTGTCCGGCTTGCTGGAAGACAAGGGTCGGGTGTATCGGCTCATCGAGCGGGGGAGCGCGCCCTGGTCCGCCCGCCGGCTCAGGACACTTCCTGTTCGCTCTCCTCGGACTCGATCTCCGAGTCGTGGCTCCCCGGTTTCTTCGTCGCGTCGGTGAACCTGAGCGATTCGGTCTTCTTGTTGTACTTCACCGCGATGACGCTTCCCTGGCCGAACTTGTTCTTCAGGATCTCCTCGGCGATCGGGTCCTCGACGTACTTCTGGAGCGCCCGCTTGAGCGGCCGCGCGCCGAACGCCGGGTCGTAGCCCTTGTCCACCAGGAACTCCTTCGCCGCCTTCTGGAGCGTGATCGTGATGTCGAGCTGCGACATCCGCTTCGTGATCTCCGCCATCTGGATGTCGATGATGCTGGTGATGTGCTCGCGCCCGAGGTTGTGGAAGACGATCGTGTCGTCGATCCTGTTCAGGAACTCCGGGTTGAAGACGCGCTTCACCGCGTCCTCGATGGTGGTCTTCATCGCCTTGTAGTTGTCCTTCGTCGACTCGACCCCGAAGCCGAACGCCCCGCTCGCCTTGATGTCGCGCGCGCCGATGTTCGACGTCATGATCAGGATCGTGTTCTTGAAGTCGACCCTGCGGCCGAGCGAGTCGGTGAGCTGACCGTCGTCGAGCACCTGCAGGAGGATGTTGAACACGTCGGGGTGCGCCTTCTCGATCTCGTCGAGGAGGACCACCGAGTAGGGCTTCCGGCGAACCTTTTCGGTGAGCTGGCCCCCCTCCTCGTATCCGACGTATCCCGGAGGCGCGCCCACGAGCCTCGACACGCTGAACTTCTCCATGTACTCCGACATGTCGATCCGGATCAGCGCCTCGTCGGTGTCGAAGAGGTACTTCGCCACGGCCTTGGCCATCTCGGTCTTGCCGACGCCGGTCGGGCCCAGGAAGATGAAGGAGCCGATCGGGCGGCGCGGGTCCTTGAGCCCCGCCCTCGTCCGGCGGATCGCCTTCGAGAGCTTCTCGATCGCCTCCTCCTGCCCGATGATGATCCCCTTGAGGACCTTGTCCATCCGGAGCAGCTTCTCGGACTCCGACTGCGCGATCTTGTTCACGGGGATGCCGGTCATCATCGCGACCACGTCGGCGATGATCTCCTCGTTCACCTCGTAGACCATCTCCTGGGCCTTCACCTCCCACTCGCGCTTGGCGATGTCCAGGTCGTTGAGGAACTTCTTCTCGAGGTCGCGCAGGCGCGCCGCCTCCTCGAAGTTCTGGTTCTTCACCACCTGGTTCTTCGACTGCCGGATCTTCTCGACCTCGCCCTCGAGCTCCAGGATCTGCTTCGGGACGTGGATGTTCGACAGGTGCACCCTCGAACCGGCCTCGTCCATGATGTCGATCGCCTTGTCGGGGAGGTAGCGGTCGGTGATGTACCGGTCGCTCATCCGCACCGCCGAGTCGATCGCCTTGTCGGTGTACCGGACGTTGTGGTGCTCCTCGTATTTCGACTTGATGTTCGTCAGGATCTGTATCGTTTCGTCGACCGTGGTGGGGTCGACCATGATCTTCTGGAACCGGCGGTCGAGCGCGCCGTCCTTCTCGATGAACTGCCGGTATTCGTCGAGGGTCGTGGCGCCGATGCACTGCAGGTCGCCGCGGGCCAGCGCCGGCTTGAACATGTTCGAGGCGTCGAGCGATCCGGAGGCGCCGCCCGCGCCCACGATGGTGTGCAGCTCGTCGATGAAGAGGATGACGTCCTTCGCCTTTTCCAGCTCGTTCATCACGGCCTTCATCCGCTCCTCGAACTGGCCGCGGTACTTCGTGCCGGCCACCAGCGCGGCCAGGTCGAGCGTTACCACCCGCTTGTCGTGGAGGACGCGCGACACCTTCTTCTGCACGATGCGCAGCGCGAGACCCTCGGCGATGGCGGTCTTGCCCACGCCAGGTTCGCCGATGAGCACCGGGTTGTTCTTCTTGCGGCGGCTCAGCACCTGCGCCACGCGCTCGATCTCCTTTTCGCGCCCGACGATCGGGTCGAGCTTGTCCTCCGTCGCGAGCTTCGTCAGGTCGCGCCCGAAGTTGTCGAGCACCGGCGTCTTCGATTTGTCGGCGCGGCGTTCCTGCCCGGCGGCGGCCTGCGCTGCCGCGGGCGGGCTCGAGGGCTTGCCGCTGATGATGTTGTCGAGCTCGTTGCGCACCACGTCGTAGTGGACGTTGAACTGGTGGAGGATCTGCGCCGCGATATTGTCGTCGTCGCGCAGCAGCGAGAGGAGGAGGTGCTCGGTGCCGATCACGTCGG
>CAZQSM010000095.1:0-7105 GCA_964596065.1 uncultured Chlorobiaceae bacterium
CCGGCCATCGCGCCGCTCGGGTTCAACTGGAAGATCGGCATCGGCCTCATCGGGTCGCTCCTCCAGCGCGAAGTCTTCGTCAGCACGATGGGGACGATCTTCAACATCGCGGACGCCGGCGACGAGGAAGGCTCCCTTTCCCTGCAGAACAAGATGGTGAACGACGTCGACCCGGCGACCGGGGCCCGCTCGTTCTCGATGCTGACGGCGATCTGCCTGATGGTCTGGTACGCCCTGTCGATGCAATGCCTCTCGACCGTGGCGATCATGCGGCGGGAGACGAACGGCTGGAAGTGGCCCCTGATCCAGATCGGGTACATGACCCTGCTCGCGTACGGGGTGACCTGGCTCGTGTTCCGCTTCGGGCACGCCCTGGGGGCCGGGTAATGGACGCGCAGCAGGTCATCGCCCTCGCGATCGTGGCCGGCGCCGCGGCGCTGCTGGTGATCAGGCAGCTCCGCCGGCGGCGCTCGCCGAAGGCCCCCGAATGCGCCAATTGCACGATGCACGATCACCGACATTCCGTTTCCAACCACACAACAACAACCGACTCCCATCAACCATGATTACCATACGACGCATCCACGGGACGTTTACCCGATCCTTCATCCTCCTCCTCATCGCCGCGGCGCTGGTTCCGGGCCGGGCCTCCGCCCAGGGAGGGGAACAGACCACCGTCGGCGGCTACGGCGAGCTGCACTATAACGAACCGGACGGGTCGAGGCGCGGCGAACTCGATTTCCACCGGTTCGTGATCTACTACGCCCACGCGTTCGGCGACGCGGTGAGCTTCCAGTCGGAGGTCGAGCTGGAGCACAACATCGTCGAGGCGGGGAAAAGCGAGGGCGGGTACATCGCCATCGAGCAGGCGTACCTCGACTGGCGCTTCGCCGGGTCGACCGGGCTGCGGGCGGGCATCCTGCTCATCCCGGTCGGCATCATCAACGAACGGCACGAACCCGCCACGTTTCACGGCGTCGAGCGGCCGAACGTCGACCGCGTCATCATACCCACGACCTGGTTCGAGGCCGGGGCCGGGCTCTACGGCTCGATCTCGGAGGACCTTCGCTACCAGGCCTACGTGGTCGCCGGGCTTGAGGCATCGGGCTTCTCCGGCTCGGGCGGGATCCGCAGCGGCCGCCAGCGCGGGTTCCGGAGCGACCCCGTGAATCCCTCATTCACCGGACGGCTCGATTACACCGCGTCCGCCGCCGCCCGGTTCGGCGCCTCGGCGTTCGTGGGGAACACCACCGGGGGGGCCGCCGGCCAGGGGAGCGGGACGCTGGCCCTCATCTCGGGAGACGGCGAAGTCGGTACCGGAAACCTCCGGCTCCGGGCCATGGGAGCTTTCGGCACGATCGGCGACGCCTCCCGGATCAACGCCGCGTACGTCGACACGACGGGCGCATTCACGAAGAAGATCCCCGACAGCTTCTACGGGTTCTACGCCGAAGGGGCCTACAACGTCCTTCCCCACCTGGACCCCGCGGCGACGACCGAGCTCCACCTCTTCGTCAGGTATGAGAAGTACAACACGCAGGCGTCGGTCACCGGCTTCACGGCGAGCCCGGCCAACGACCGGAACGAGGTCACCGTGGGGGCCACGCTCAAACCGACATACAACACCGCCTTCAAGGTGGACTACCAGTTCCTGAACAACGCGACGGGAACGGGCACCAGGGCGTTCAACCTCGGCGTGGGTTACCAGTTCAACTGACATGTCCAGGTCGGTTCGCACCGCATTCCTCACGACCCTGGCCGCCCTGGCAACACTGGCGGCACTGGCCGCCCTGGCAACACTGGCGGCACTGGCCGCGCACACGGCGCTCGCGGGCGGACCGCCCCGGGGGGGCCCCTCGCCGGGGGACGGCTTCGCGGACGCCGCGGCCGTGCGCGGCGCGCTCGTCAAGGCCTTCGGCGGTGATTCCGGCCTGACGGTGTCGGCCAGGCCGGTCACGCTCGACTCGTCCGACCGCGCCCGGGTCCGGGCCCATTCGGCCAGCCCGTTCGCGGACGACACGCTCAGGGTCTTCGCGTGCGGACGCGGCGGCGCGATCGCCGGCTACGGCCTCCTCGACAATGTCAGGGGGAAATCGCGCGACATCACCTACCTCGTCGCGGTCGACACCCTCGGCGCGGTCGTCTCCGTCGAGATCCTGGCGTACCGCGAATCACACGGCGGGGAAATTTCGGCGACGGCGTTCCGCGACCAGTTCAGGGGGAAGAAAGCGGGAGACCCCCTCAACCCCGGGCGCGACATCAGGACCATCAGCGGCGCGACCATCTCGTCGCGCTCCGTCACGGCGGGTGTCGCGAAACTGCTCGCCGCGTTCAACCTTGTGCGGGAAAGGATCTGACGGATGCCGGCGGATCTCGTCGAGCCCCGTACCCGTCCAACGCCCCCGGATGAGCGGCGCACCCCGGCCCCCTGGAGGCTCGCGGACGCCGACCGGACGCTCCGGCTCTTCATCACGGCATTCCTCCTGGTCCTGACGGCCGGCTATTCCGTCGGGGTCCTCTTCGTCGACCACACGACATCCGGGACCCCGGACGGGCTCGCCGCGGAGTTCCGCGGGAACGAGGGGGACACGGACCAGGCCGAACTGAAATTCGGGAAAAGCCCCCGGGAGATCTACACATTCCTCCACAACCATGTGTTCTCGCTCAGCATCGTCTTCTTCTGCGTGGGGGGCGTCTTTTATTTCTCATCGGTCGGCCGCGGGCTGAAGGCGTTCCTCCTCGTCGAGCCGTTCATCGCCATCGTCACCACGTTCGGCGGCATCTGGCTGACACGGTTCGTCTCCCCCGGTTTTTCCTGGCTCGTGATCGTCTCGGGGACATCGATGCTCGGATGCTACGCCGCCATGGTCCTCCTGGCGCTGAAGGAACTCTGGTTCCGGCGATGACGGGGCGGAACCCCGCATACCGCCGCGGCCACCGGCGGCGCGCGTTCCTGCGGCGCGCCGGAGCGATCATCCTGACCGCCCCCCTGCTGCCGGCGCTCCCGGTGCTGCGCGCCGCGGGACTTGCACCGTCGCCGGACGAGGGGGGCACGGTCCTGGTCGAACGATACCGGTGGACGATGGGGGCGGTCGCCTCGATCTCCGCCTACGGAACCGACGCCCGGCTCTGCGAGGAGGCGATCGCCGCCGCGTTCGCCGAAATGGCCCTGACCGACGCCCTGATGTCGTCGTTCGACGCCGCCAGCGCGCTGAGCGCCGTGAACCGCTCGGCCGGCCGGGACGAGACCCGCGTGCCGGAGGAGCTCCTCGGCGTCGTCGTGGCGGCGCGCAGCTACCACGCGGCAACCGGCGGGGCCTTCGACCCCACCCTCGGTCCGCTCCTGGATCTCTACGGCTTCTTCAGGGGAGCGGAGTCGGGGAGCTATCCCGACGACCGCGCCATCGCCGACGCGCTCGCGGCGGTCGGCGACGGGAACATCGTCCTCGACCCGTCACGGTCGACGGTCGGCCTCACCCATCCCCGGGCAAGGCTCGACCTCGGCGGCATCGGGGTCGGCCGCGCCCTCGACCGGGCGGCGCTCGCTCTGCGTCACCGCGGCGTTGAATCGGCGCTCCTCAACCACAGCGGGGACATCGTGGCCGTCGGGGCGCCCCCGGGCCGCGACGGCTGGACGGTCGGCATCCAGGACCCGGCCGATCCGCGCGGGACGATCGCCTCGTTCCTCCTCAGGGACCGCGCGGTCTCGACCTCCGGCAATTACGAAAATTTCATCTCCACCGACCGGGGGCCGATCGGGCATATCCTGGACCCGCTCACCGGACGATCGGCCGCCGCGTACCTGAGCGTCAGCGTCATGGCCGATTCCTCCGCCGCCGCGGACGCCCTCTCCACCGGCTTCTTCGCCGGCGGAGTGCGTCTCGCCGCCCCCCCGCCCGGAGAGGCCGGGAGGATCTCCGTCTTCGCCGTCGGACCGGGAGAGGGCCGGGGC
Source organism: uncultured Chlorobiaceae bacterium (assembly GCA_964596065.1). GTDB lineage: Bacteria > Bacteroidota > Ignavibacteria > UBA10030 > SZUA-254 > SZUA-254. The sequence continues at coordinate 3,953 of CAZQSM010000095.1, forward strand.
TCCGCCGAATATTTCGAGGACGTGCAGGCCTAGTTGCCCCCGTCCCCGAATTACCGTATCTTCCGGGAGGAGAACACGACAATGACAGACCACCAGGCAACGAAACAACCCCAATCGGCCGTCACCGAACCGCAGGTCTACGAAGCGCTCAGGGAAGTGTACGATCCCGAGATCCCGGTGAGCATCGTCGACCTCGGCCTCGTCTACGACGTCAAGATCATCGACGACTGGGTCGGTGTCCGGATGACGCTGACCACTCCCGGCTGCGGCATGGGACAGGCGATCGCCACCATGGTCCGCGAACGCGTGCTGACCCTTGCGGGCGTCGGCGAAGCGGACGTGCGGATCGTCTGGGAACCCCCCTGGAACCCCTCGATGATGAGCGACGCGGCGAAGAAGAAACTGGGAATGAGCTGATGCGGCGCGGGAGCCGGACCCGATGAGGGCCCCCGTGAAGGGGATGTCGCTGATCGCCGTCGCCGCGGCGGCGGCGTGCCTCCTGGCGTTCGCCTCCTGCGAGACGAACTTCCTCTCCGGGGAGGAGGTGGTCGACGGGCGCTATACGTACCGCGCGTACGACTCCGCGGGGACCGACATCGTCAGCGGCATCATCTTCCTCCGCGCAACCGACTCCACCTCCCTCACCGGCACGTGGGACCTGTTCAAGATCGGGGAGCCCGTCGGCATCGGACCCCAGACAGGCCACGGATCGCTCGCGGGATCGGCCGGCGACAAGGTGACGATCAACCTGAACCCCCGCGTCGCCGACGACAACGTCATCCTTTCGGGCGAATTGAAACGCGGCCGCATCTCCGGGAAATGGCAGTGGGTGACGCTCAGCGGAGTGAGCGCCCAGGGCCGGTTCGTGATGAACAAGTAGCGGCCGGAGGGGGGAATCGTGACCGCCGACCAGCCCGCCGGCGCGGACCGGACCGGTGGCGGCGTACCGGGGCGGGGCCCTGCACGGGGCCGTGGCGCCGCGTCCAATCCCCCGAACCGGTTCGAGACCCTCTCCATCGGGCCGCCCCCTCCCGGCGAGGAGGGCGAAGGGGACCCGGACGCGACCGACGCTCGCGCCGTGCCGACCGCCTTCTACCGCGACGCGTCCCGCAGCGTCCTCTCCCGGAACGACAGCCCCGACATCCCCTTCACGTACAGTCTGAATCCCTACCGTGGCTGCGAACACGGCTGCGTCTACTGCTACGCCCGCCCGAGCCATGAATACCTCGGGTTCTCCGCCGGCCTCGACTTCGAGACGAAGATCATGGTGAAGGAAGACGCGCCCGAACTGCTGCGGAAGGAACTCGGGAAACGATCGTGGGCGCCGCAAATGGTGGCGCTCTGCGGGAACACCGATCCGTATCAGCCCGTCGAGCGCCGCCTCGGCCTGACGCGCCGCTGCCTGGAGGTGTTCCTGGCGGCGCGAAACCCGGTCGGGGTCATCACCAAAAACGCCCTGGTGCTCCGCGACCTCGGCCTCCTCGCCGAACTCGCCTCGATGGATCTCGCGGGCGTCACGATCAGCATCACGAGCCTGCGTGAGGAGCTGGTGCGGACGCTCGAACCGCGCACTTCCACGCCGGCCAGGAGGCTCGACGCCATCGAACGGCTCGCGGCGGCCGGCGTCCCGACCGCCGTCATCGTCGCCCCGGTCATCCCCGGGCTCAACGATCACGAAATACCGGCGATCCTCGCTGAAGCGGCGTCCCGCGGCGCCACGCACGCCTCCCACACCATCCTCCGGCTCCCGGGACCGGTCGAGCCGCTTTTCCTTGAATGGTTGAGGCGCGAACACCCCGACGCGGCGGCGAAGGTGGAGGGCCGGATCAGGTCCGTGCGCGGAGGGAAGTTGAGCGACCCCCGGTGGGGGAGCAGGATGAAGGGAGGCGGCGAGATCGCCGGAGCGATCCACACGCTCTTCAGGATCACGGCGAAGAAATTGGGACTTGCGGGCGGAATGATGGCGTTCGACACGTCCCGGTTCGCCGGGAGGGAATCGTCGCAGGGGGAGTTGTTCTGAACGTGCCGACCGGCCGGGCCCGGTTGTCACCGTTCCCCGCGGCGCCGGCGGGCGTCAGACCGCGAACCGGAAAAACACGATGTCGCCGTCGGCGATAGGGTATTCCTTCCCCTCCGCGGCGAGCAGCCCCTGCTCCCTCACCGCCTGCTCTCCGCCCAGGCGGACGAGGTCGTCGTACTTCATCACTTCCGCACGGATGAAGCCGCGTTCGATGTCGGTATGGATCTCCCCCGCCGCCCTGGGCGCCGGGGTGTCCCGGCCCACGGTCCAGGCGCGGATCTCCTTCGGGCCGCAGGTGAAGAACGTGATCAGGTCGAGCAGGGCGTACCCTTCGTGGATCACCTGGTCGAGCCCCGATTCCTTCACGCCGAGCTCCCGCAGGAAATGCTCCCGTTCGTCGTACGGCATCGCGGCGATTTCCGCCTCGAGTTTCGTGCAGGCGACGACGACCTTGGCGTTCTCCTTCTTCGCGATCTCCCGCACCCGGGTGACGTACCCGTCCTCCGCGGTGAGGTGCTTTTCGTCCACGTTGGCGATGTAGAGGACCGGTTTTCCGGTCAACAGGTGGAGACCCCGGAGCCAGGCCTCCTCGTCGGGGCCCTCCGGGCGTTCGTAGACGGCCAGCCTCCCCCCGAGGAGGTGTTCCCTGACGCGCCGGTAGTAATCCCCTTCCGCCCGCAGCTTCTTGTCGCCGCTCTTCGACCGTTTGTCGGCCTCGGAAATCTTCCGCTCCACGGTCTCGAGGTCCTTGAGGATCAGCTCGGCCTCCACGATTTCGATGTCCCTCCCCGGGTTGACGTCCCCGTCGACGTGGACCACGTTCTCGTCCTCGAAGCAGCGGACCACGTGGCAGATGGCGTCCACCTCGCGGATGTGCGAAAGGAACTGGTTGCCGAGCCCCTCCCCCCGGCTCGCGCCCTTCACCAGACCCGCGATGTCGACGAATTCGATCGCCGTCGGCGTGACCTTTTCCGGCCTGTAGATCGGGACGAGGCGGTCGATCCGTTTGTCGGGCACGGAAACGATCCCGACGTTCGGATCGATGGTGCAGAACGGATAGTTTTCGGCAGCCGCGCCTGCCGCGGTGATGGCGTTGAACAGCGTGGATTTGCCGACGTTCGGCAATCCGACAA
>CAZQSM010000096.1:0-6955 GCA_964596065.1 uncultured Chlorobiaceae bacterium
ACCGGATCGCCCGGACCGCCCTCTTCGCGCTCGCGAACGCCTCCGAGGGCCACGGCTCGAAGCAGATGCTCGACATCGCGCGGAACGCGAAGAGCGCGGAGGTCAGGAAGCAGGCGCTCTTCCAGATCGCCAACCAGTCCGACGACCCCGAGGCCGTCGCGACGCTCGTCACGATCGCGAAGGACACGAAGGACCCGGAGATCCAGATGATCGCCATCCACGCGCTCGGACAGACCGAGAGCGACGAGGCGGTGCCGGTATTGAAGGAGTTCGCGAAATCCGGCCTCAGCAAGCGGGTGCGGAGCGCGGCGGTGAACGGGCTCGGCCAGATCGGCACCGAGAAGGCCAAGGCGGCGCTTCTCGAGATCCTCGGCGTCAAATCGAAGGAGTGATGAGATGACACAGATGACGATCCTCGGCGGAGGTTTGCTGCTGGCGGCGTTGATCGGCGTTCCGGCCGTCAGCCCGCCGGGAGCGCCGGCACCCGCGATCCCGCCAACACCGTCCACCCCGACCGCGCCCGGGACCCTCGCTCCACCCGTGATCCCGGGGGAACCACGCGTTCAGAATTCGGACCGGAGGCCCGCGGTCGTGCGATACTCCGACAACCCGGGCACCGCCGCCGCCTCCCTCGCCGACCGCTGGAAGTGGGCGATCCCGGAGGCCGGCCGTCAAAAGATGACCGGCGGCTGCTGGATCGGCTATTCGATCGACCGGATGATGGGAGAACGGACGTTCATCGGGAGCTTCTATTCCGATGAACGCCGCAATCGGCCGACCCTGGGCGAGATCGTCACCGGTATGCGGGTGGACGAACAGGCCCCCGCCCCGGGCAGACACTCCCGCTCGTGGAGCGGGATGGGCACGATGGGCGGGAAGGACGAGCCGGAACGGAGGGTCAGGAAGGAAGTCGGGCTCCTCTTCCATATCGCCGGGAATGGTTCGGACGCGATCAGCGACCTGAGCGTGAGCAATTTATCCCTGAACGTCGACTTCGAGGGGGACCCGCTGATCTGGCTCGGAAGCGGCGGGCTCGAGGAGAGCGTTTCGTTCCTGGAGGCCGCATTCAAACAATCGAAATCACCCGACCTGCGGGGAGACCTCCTGATGGCGATCGGCCTTCACAGCGAGTCACCGCGGGCCATCGGCTTTCTGAAGGAAGTCCTCCTCGGCTCCGGCGAGGATGAGCTCCGCGAGGACGCGGCCTTCTGGCTCGGACAGACGCAGACCGACGATGCCCGGAAAATATTACTCGAGACTGCGTGGAAGGACCGTTCGGATGATGTGAGGGAAAAAGCCATATTCTCGATGAGCCAGATGGACGGCGAAGCGGTCATCGACGACATGATCGCGCTCGCGAAAGGCCACAAGAATTTAGAGACGCGCAAAAAAGCGGCGTTCTGGCTCGGCCAGAAAGCGTCCGGAAAAGCGGTGGGCGCGCTGAAGGATATCGCCTTCAGGGACGAGGAAACCGAAGTCCAGCGCAGCGCGATGTTCGCGCTCACCCAGCTCGACGATGGCGGGGGCGTCGACGAGCTGATCAGGATCGCCAGGACCCACCCCAACCCGAAGATCCGGAGAGACGCCATCTTCTGGCTCGGCCAGAGCGAGGACCCCAGTGCTCTCGAGTTATTGGTGGCGATTGTGAAGGGGAAGTGAGGCGAGGGAAACCCGCGATACATGGACAAATCCAGATAGCCCGCTGGCGGCGCTGGTCGTCCCAATTGCAGAGCCTCCTCCGCAACGTCATCGCGTGCCTGTTCACGCCATCAGGGACCACGAAAATTTTCGCGTTCCCGGTCGGGATGCCTCCGAACGGCGGCAGGACGGAAATCGGGTCCGGGCGTGGATCGGCGGGATGCTGGAGGTCGTCGCTTACGTATTGATGAAGAGACGAACATCCCCCTGACGCCCCTCAGGAAGGCCGGTTCAAACCCCCGTGCGGCCTCCTCACCCCGCCTCGCCGGCGGGTCCGGCATCCACCCTCAACCGGTCGATCCCGTATTCGTCGAATTCGTCCTCGTATTGTTCCATGATCGGCCGCTCGGCCTCTCCGAACTCCTCGTCGGTCATCGCCTGCGCGCGTTCCTCGCCCAGCTTCGCGATCAGGTCCCGGTGCGCGAGGCCGTGCGCCAGTTCGTCGTACATCGTGTCGATGTTGTAGTCGTCGATCAGTTTGTTCAGTTCCTCGGCGAACGCCCGGCCCGGCCCCCATTTCTTCCGTTTCACGTCATACACCACGATGTCGTCAGAACCGAACGCGGGCGCGCGGGAGAGGAACGTCTGTTCGGCGTCGTCCGCGCCCGGGAGCATCTCGTCCTTGAAGGCGTTCGACATCCAGCTCCCGAGGAGAAGGAGCCTCGCAAGCGAACGGTACTGGTCACTTGAAAGCGTGATGGTCATCGGTTTTCTCTTGAATTCGGGTGGGAACGATATCTCCCAACATGGCGATTTTTTGGGGAAAAGAAAAACCGGACGGGAAGGCCGACCTTCCCGTCCGGTTTCAACGACCGTGATCTCCCGCGCCTACCTCATCAATTGCACTTTCATCGTCCTCGCGTATTTCCCTGCTGCCAGCCGGTAAAAATACGTCCCGCTCGAAAGCGACCGCGCGTCGAGTTCGACGGCATAATACCCCGGCTCCTGCACCGCGTCGACGAGCCCCGCGACCTCACGGCCAAGCACGTCGTACACGCGGAGCGTGACACGGACCGCCTCGGGGAGAGCATACCGGATCGTCGTCGTGGGATTGAACGGATTGGGGTAATTCTGACCGAGGGCGAATTCCGCCGGCACGGCGCGGACGGTGTTCATCCCGTCCTCCGGCGGCGGGGGCGGCATCTCCCCGGTGTCCTCGATCCGGATCCTCCCGGCCCCCGGCGGCGGCCCGGCGGCGTTCAGGATCAGCTTCCCGGCCGACGTGGTCTTCACCCAGTACGCGCGTCCGGGTTCTATGGTCGCGGCCGCCACGTAGAGCGCGTCGAACCGGAAGAAGTTCGACGTCACGATCCCCGGGGGATCCGACGTGATCTCCGTGACGTCCACCGGCGAACTGATCGACCCGACCATGTTCCAACCCTGAGACACGGTGAAACTGTCCAGGTCGCGCGCGCTCCCCGTGAGGGCCACGCTCTGCGCCCCGTCGAATTTCGCCCAATAGCCGACCCCGTTGGCCAGCACCGGCGCCGGCTGGTAGAGGTTGTCGAAGTAGAAGGCGTTCGAGACGGCATTCGGGTAGACCGAGGTCTTGGTGTAATCGCCCAGCGTGAGCGGCACCGAAACCATGTTCCATTTGTCCTGCACGCCGTAAAAATGGAGGGACCCGGGACCCCGGCGGAAACGGTCCATACCCGGGATGAACCCCGAGGTGATGACCTTTCCCGAGCCCGACGCGCGACCCAACGCCATCATCCCCACTTCGGCGATCACTCTCGTGGATCCCGCCGCCTGGTCGCCGAACCCCGCGCTGAACGACGAGAGCGGCACCGCGGACGACTGGCCCCGGATGTCACCCGTGCCGCAGAGGAGGGCCAGGCCTGCGCAGGCCCAAAGCAATGACCTGTTCATGGTGGTTCTCTCCTTTCCGTCAGCGTAACGTGACATGGACGGGGATGACGCCGCCGCCCGGGGACGATTCGAGGGCGATGCCGATGACCGGGGCGCCCTCGGTGACGGTCATCCCGTTGATCACGCTGCTCTTGAGCGCCCGCACCGCGCCCGACGCTCCCACGGTGAGGCGCTGGCCCGGGGAGACCGAGACCCCCTCCGCCACTTTCACGTTGGCGACACCCGCGATCACGAGCGAGACGTAGTCGCCCGGTTGCGCTGGTCCCGCTTCGCTGTGCATCGACATCTCCCCCTCCTCCTCCTTGCCCGGGGCGACCGCGTAGACCATCCGGCTCTTCACCACGCCGATCAGCCCGGTGAACTGCGATTCGTCCGCGGGACGGACCATCGAGAGCGAAGGTCCCGAACCGGGGACCGGCGCCGATACGCCGACCGCCGAAACGACATCGCCCTCGGTGAGCGCGTCGGTACCCGCGACTTTCGCGATCAGCGTATACGACGCGGAGAAGACATTGCCCGCCTGGATGTTGTCGACCGTGTAGAGCGCCCATTCGCCCGACGCGTTCTGTGTGTTGGGCCAGAGCCCGTACGTTGTGACGCCCGGCGAGGGGATGTATACACCGTAATTCTGAACATCGGGAGAACTCCCCAGTTGGATCGCATCGTCGCCGGTCGCGAGGACACGGATACCGTCGGACCCTGCCGTATTTTCGATGACAAGGCTGTAATCCGCCGAGGGGCCGATCCGGAGCCCACCCTCGTTCGGCACCCTCAGTCGTACGCCCGCGTTATAGAGCCGCCAATCCCCGTCCTGGCCGTTGTAGTAGGTCCAGGCCCTGAACGAACCGCCGGTCGCGTAGCCGTAAAACGGCCAGCCGCTGTCGTTTTCAGTTTCGATGTACATCCCGCCGTAAACACCGGGACCGCCGGTATAACGGACGCCGAATTTCTCGTTGCCCGAGATGCGGAAATTGCGCCCGATCAGCACAACGCCGCCGTCGTAGCGCAGGATGCTGCTCGCGGAATCGAGCACCCAGTGGGAGTTGGCCCCGCCCGGATTGAGGCTGTAGGCGCTCGACGCCAGCTTGATGCGAGGCGAGAGTTCCGGGTCGCCCCCGACCTGGATGCCGAGCCAGTACGGCGAGGCCCAGGTCACGGTGTCCGAAAACGGGGTGGTGTCGCCAAGGTAAGTCGAAAAAATGCCATCCTTCACGGCGACATTTTTCACCTCCGTCCAGAACGCAGCACCGGCGCTCGAGACGGTGTAGAGCCGGAAGACCATCACGTACGTGTTGTCCGGCAACGGGTTGCCCAGCGTATCGGTGAGCACCCCCTGGTAGGAAAGCTGCTTCGGCACCTGGCCGAAGGCGGGTTCGACCGGCATCGCCAGAAGAGCGACGAGCGCCGCCAGCGCCGCAGAGAACAGTGTTCGCATATGATCCTCCATGATAAGTGACTGTGGTTGACCCGATCCCGAAACGTACAAAAAATCGGGAGAAATGCCATAGGCGGCGGTCCGCCGTCAGCCCGCTTCCCCCTCGAGGCCCTTCCGGATTTCCAGAAGCTCCGCCTTCTTTTCCTCGCTCACTTCGGGATAGTTCAGGTCGAGGCCTTTGAGGGTTTTCAGCAACACTTCCGAAATGATCAGCCGCGCGTTCTCCTTGTCGTCGGCGGGCACCACGTACCAGGGCGCCTCCTCAGTGCTGGTCGCCGACAGGCATTCCTCGTACGCCTTCCGATATTCCTTCCAGAATTTCCGTTCTTCGACGTCGGCGGCGCTGAACTTCCAGTTCTTGTCCGGATCGTCGATCCTGTCGATGAACCGGTTGCGCTGTTCCTCCTTCGAGAGATGGAGGAAGAACTTCACGATCCGCGTGCCGTTGTGATACAGATGATGTTCCAGGTCCGCGATGGACCGGTACCTCGATTTCCAGATCTTGTCGGGATCGTCCGGCAGGCCGGGGATCCTTTGCTTTTCGAGAATCTCCGGGTGGACCCGCACGATGAGCACCTCCTCGTAGTACGACCTGTTGAAGATCCCGATCCGGCCGCGCTCCGGCAGGCAGGCGGTGGTGCGCCAGAGAAAATCGTGGTCGAGATCGGTGGCGCTCGGATGCTTGAAACTGAACACCTGGCACCCCTGCGGGTTGAGCCCGCTCATCACGTGCTTGATCGCCCCGTCCTTCCCCGCCGCGTCCATCGCCTGGAAGATCACCAGGAGCGAGTACCGGTCGTCCGCGTAGAGGATGTTCTGGAGCTTGCTCAGTTTCGAGATCTGTTTCGCCAGGATTTCCCCGTACTCGTCTTTGGATTCGTAGACCGGATCGACAAGTGTCGGCCATTTTTTCAGGTTGACGGAGGAACCGTCGGGGACGCGGAAGTCGTCGGTGTCGATTTTCATATTCGATGGTTCGAACGATGTATTTTTACTATGACATCGCATACGCGATGAGGTCGGTGAGATCTTCCTCCCTCGCGAGCCTCACATTCGTGGGAGGCGCCCCTTTCCCCTTGTCGCCGTGTCAGGGCTGGCAGCGCACCGGGATGATACTGTCGGATAATTCGTTAGATCCTTTCCCTCCAGACTCTCCGATGTTTAGTCTAGTGCCCAGCCCCCTACGGCTTCTTCCACTGCGGCACCCTCCCCGGCGTCCACGGCGCCCCGACGGCCTCCATCGAGTCTTCGATTTTCTTCAGGTCGACGTTCACCAAAGTTTTCAGGCTGGCAAGGACGGGAGCGAACTCCTCCCCCGCGATCTCATACCCACGGAGAAAGGTTTTTGTCGGCGCCGATGTTGTGGTCCAGAGCTCCCCGACGACGTCGTTGATCCGGTCGAGGATCGACGGCGGCGTGGCCTCGAAGCGGCTGCTGAGCGTCCTGTCACCCCGGAAGGCGCGCTCGATTTCCTTCATCTTTGCCTCGACGGCGAGCACGTCGCTCCGAAGCTGCGCGGGCGCGGCCGGGGCGTCGTGCAGGGCGGTTTTGATGAGCGCGAGCCGGGTCTTTACGTCATCCACCACCTTTGCCGCGCCGAGCGCGGCGCGCTGAAGCTCGGCCACCTGTTTCTGGAACGCTATGAGCGCGCCCTTGTCCGCGGCGGGGAGCGTCGCGTTGTTGAGCGGTACGGCGGTAAACGATTCCGGTCCCGCGATCGTGGTCTCCACTCCACCCACGCGCTTCGCCAGCGTGACGGTGTATTTTCCCGGCAGGGCGAGGTGTCCCGACGGGCCTTCGCGCGGAGAGTCGTCGTCCCCGCCGCCGCCGCCGGATCCGCCGGAGCCCGACGTCGAGGCCGGCCCGAGGGACGGATAGCGCAGGTTCCACGCCACCCTCGAAAATCCCTTCCCGACCGGCCCGGTCATCCGGCGCACCACGCCGCCGGTCTCG
>CAZQSM010000097.1:0-6950 GCA_964596065.1 uncultured Chlorobiaceae bacterium
TGCCGCCGTAGTAATTGATCCCCCTCGGCTTGTCGAGCATCACCAGGCAGACCACCTTCGGGGCGTCCGCGGGGAAGAACCCGACGAACGACGCCGTATATTCGCTCCCCTCGTATTTCCCGTTGATCAGGCGCTTGGACGTCCCGGTCTTGCCGGCGATCCTGATGCCCGGGATCTTCGCCGACGTGGCGGTCCCGCGTTCGACCACCCCTTCGAGGAACGAGGTGAGGGTGGCGGCGGTCTGTTCCGAGACGACCCTGCGCACCGGCGCCGGCTCGGTCTCCCGCAGCACGTTGTTCTGCGGGTCGATCTCCTTTTTCAGGATGAAGGGCCTCGTCAGCACGCCCCCGTTCGCGATGGCCGCGTAGGCGGCCGCGATCTGGATCGGCGTGACGCCGACCTCGTATCCGTACGACATGCTGTGGCGCGTCGGGGCGCTCCATTGCATCGGCTTGAAGAGCCGCCCGCCGATCTCGGCGGGGATGTCCGTCCCGGTTTTCGTGCCGAAGCCGAAATCCCGGGCCATCGTGTAGAGCCTCTCATTGCCGATGATGTCGCTCGCCTTCGCCATCACGATGTTGCTTGAGTGCTCCATCGCCTCGCGGAAGGTCAGCGTGCCGTACTTGTGCACGTCCCTGATCACCCGCGGCTTCCGCACCCCCTTCATGTAGACGTTGTACACGCCGTTCTCGGCGAAGAACTTCCGTTCGGGCGTCACGAGTTCGTTTTCCAGCGCGGCGGCGGCGGTCACGATCTTGAACACGCTCCCCGGTTCCACCATGTCGGTGACGGCGCGGAGCTTCTGGTTTTCCCTCGACGCCTTCCCGAAGTTCGCCGGGTTCAACCTCGGGTACTGCGCGAGCGCCAGGATCTCCCCGGTGTGCGGCTCGAGCATCACCACGATCCCGCCCTCGGCCTCGTTCTCCTTCACTCCCCGTTCAAGCTCGCTCTCGGCGATCTGCTGGAGGAGGAGGTCGATCGTCAGGACGACGGCGTTGCCCGCCCTCGGGTCGACGTGTTCGTAATCGACGGAGACGGCGCGCGACGTCCGGCCGACGGCCTGGTACACCATCCGGCCGTCCGTTCCCTTCAGCATCTCGTTGAAGCCCTTCTCGATCCCGGCGATCCCGCTGTCGGCCTCGTTCGTCATCCCGAGCAGCTGGCCCGCGACGATGCCGCTGTGGTAGACCCGCGTCGACCTGTCCCTGAACGTCACGCCCCTGAGCGTGTCGAGCCGGAATTCCTGGACCGTCTGCGTCTTGAGCCCTCGCTCGAGCAGCGCGTATTTTCCCTTCCACCCCTTTTTCAGGAGGGCCCGGTAGTGCGACGCCGGTTTGCCGGTGATCCGCGAGAGCGCGCGGGAGAGAGCCGCGGCATCCTCGCCCACGTTTCTCGGGTCCGCCTCGACCGTGACGAACATCGTGCTCGAGGCGATGGGGCTGCCGTTCCGGTCGAGCAACGCCCCCCTGAGCGCCGGAAGCGTCACGGGACGCTTGTACTGGTTGTCGGCGGCGTCGGAGAAGCGCTCCGACTGCACGATCTGCACCTGGGCCAGCCTCAGGCAGACGAGCGCGAAGAACGCCAGCAGGCCGATCTGGAGGACCCGGAGGCGGCGCCTCCACCTGCGGAACGCCTTCGGATCCTCCGGGACCGCCTCGGGCCGCGGCAGGTGCGGGGGACCGGCGTCCCCCGGGTTCGGCCGGTCGGTGGCTTTCGCCTGTATGGTCTCGCGGGTCTTCACCGGTTGGACTCGTCGGGACCGGGTTCGTAATTTTCGACCTCGAAATAGATTTTCTGGTCGGGGGCCTCGACCATGCCGAGCTTGTCCTTGGCGATTTTCGTGATCGCGTCGAGGTTGGATTTTTTCCCGATCTCCGCCCGGTATTCCTTGTTGACGTTCTCGATCTTCCCCAGCTTCGCGCCGAGGGCGTCGACCTCGTCGGCGAGGCGGTTCACGGTGATCTTGGTCCACACGTAGAAGATGATCAGGAGCGAGATCACCGTGACCAGGCTGACGATCTTGAACGGCGACTTCCTCCGCCGCTTGAGCGGCTTGTTGCCCCGCGTCAGGAATTCCGACTGGCCGCCGCCGGGCTCGCCGCTGTAGACGAACCGGCGCTGTTTCTGGTCGGTCGTCCCGGGGATTTCCGGGGCTTCGGTTTCCGGGGCGTGCGCTCTGCTCATCACGATTTCCTCTCGGCCGCCCGGAGCTTCGCGCTCCGCGACCGTTTATTGACCGATAATTCCTCTTCGGACGGCACGACCGGTTTTTTCGTGAGCAGCGTCAGCCGGTCGTTGACGCGGCCCTCCTCGCGCATCCAGGTCTTCACGATCCTGTCCTCGAGGGAATTGTAGGAGATCACCACGATCCTCCCCCCGACCGCCATCAGCGGAATCGCCTCGCCGAGGAAACGGCGGAGGTTTTCGAGTTCGTCGTTGACCTCGATCCTGATCGCCTGGAAGACCCTCGCCAGCGACTTCAGGATGAACCGCCCCCCGACGGCCCTCCGGACGGCGCTCGCCAGGTCCGCCGTCGTCTCGAGCGGCCGCTCCTCCCTGTGCCGCGCGATCCTCCACGCGATGCGGCTCGACATCCTTTCCTCGCCGTATTCCCTGAAAATCCGCTTCAACTCCTCCTCCGGGTAGGTGTTGACGATCCTGAGTCCGCTTACCGTCGCCTCCGGGTCCATCCGCATGTCGATGGAGCCTTCCTGCTGGAACGAAAATCCCCGTCCCGGATCGTCGAGCTGATGGGACGAGACCCCCAGATCCAGGAGAAATCCGTCGACTTCATTGATGTTCAGCTGCCGAAGCCGGTTCCGGACCGCGTCGAAATTCCGGGGCACCAGCGCGACCGAGGAGCCGAACCGCGCGAGGCGTTCGCCCGCCGCGCGGATGGCGTCGGGGTCGCGGTCGAACCCCACGAGCATTCCCTGTCCTGATATCGCTTTAAGAATGGCTTCGGCGTGCCCCCCGCCGCCGAGTGTGCAGTCGACGTATGTTCCCCCCTCCTTCGGTCGAAGGAACGAGAGGACCTCGTCGAGCAGTACCGGGGTGTGATATGCCTGATCCATTTCATCCGGAGGAATCGGATTTACCCCGCGTTCGCGCGGGGACTACTTCATGACTTTTTCCGCGATCTCTTCGTACGACTCGGTGAGCGACGCCTCGTACTTCTGGTAGAGCGCCGGATCCCAGAGCTCGATCTTGTCGAGCGTGCCGATAATGCGCACCTCTCCGCGGATTTTCGCGTAGTCGCGGAGATCCTGAGGGATCGAGAGGCGCGCCTGGGAATCGAGCTGCACTTCGTTGGCCATCGCGAGGACGGCGCGTAAAAATTTTCGATGCTCGGAATTGTAGTTGTTCAGCTCGCGCAGTTTCGCCTCCACCTTCGCCCATTCGTCGAGGGGATAGACGAAGAGGCACTGTTCGAAGCCGCGCGTGACCACGTATGTGTCGTTGTTCTCGGGAGAGACGTACTTCCGCAGTTTCGCCGGAAGGTTGAGTCTCCCCTTCTCATCGACCGAGTGAGTATATGTTCCTTTGAACGACGACATAAATAATTTTTTTAGCGGAGGAGATTTTTCACCCGTTGAAATTCAACAGAATTTCACTCCACAATTCTCCACTTTTCCCCACCGTGACCTTCAAATTTAGGCTTTTATACTTGAAAGTCAAGTTATTTTGGCCGTTTTTAAAGATTTTGGTGGGGCGCTCCCTGTCCCAGGATCCAACCATTAAATTGGCCAATTTGAGCTGTTTTTTGGCTAGGAATCCTATTTACCAAGTCTCTAAAATAGCTCAAATTTGGCGATAAATTGATAAGCCTCGAAATGTGAGAAATAGGTGGGTTTTTTATGGGGAAGTATGGGGAGAAAATGGGCAACCGGAGCCGGGGGTACCTCGGGAAATGCCCTCACCGGACTCCCCCTGAGGAGATGGCCCGGCGGGGGTGGCGCGGAAGCGATTGCCCGGGTTATGACTCCTTTGTATATTCCACTTAAACCGTCGGACACGGATCGCCCGCAGCCACCGGCCGTCACCCAACGGAGGGAGGTCATCGTGACAAGCTCCCCGCTCCTCTCCATCCCTGCCAGCCTCGTCTGCCTCGCCTGCCTCGCCGGTATATGCGCGGCCCAGCCTCAGCAACGCTATCTTGTTTCTCCGACGGGCGAAGTTCTGCCGATCGCACCGGGGGAGGATTCTCGCGGACTGATCGAAAAATGGATGGACCGACCGGCCGCGACCGTAATCTGCTCCGATAAATTCACATTCGGACCTCATCCGGATATCTATCCGACCAATTCGAATTTTGGAGCCGACCACCGGGACGTCATCGGGCAGTGGTTGACGGCGAAGGCATCCGGGACGATCGATTCCATTTTCTGGATGCAATGGAATTGGATCGGGGCGTATGACTCGCTCGTCTACGTACGTGTTCATGAGTCCCTCGTGGGCCGGGAGTACGGGCCCGGTGTCCGTCCCGGACCGTTCCAGCCGGGATGCCAGTCGTGGGGTTACTGGATCAACTCGAACGACCCTGAAGTCGGCATCGCCGCGTTTCCCGGCGATGCCACCGACACGGCGTGGGTATCGACGACCGAGCATTCACTCATCCCCTCGACTCCTCCGATCGGCCGGGAGCGATGGGGCCACGGAGGGTTTCCGAAAGTCGTTACCCCGCAGGCGATCAACCACGTCGCGATGTCGGCGACCGGAGACACCTTGAGCGTGTCAGCCGGGGATAACCTCTTCTTCTCGATAGAAGTTGCCGGATGCGATGGCGATTCAGCCGCCTGCTCGGGGGTGGATCCGGCCGTCAGGACGGAATTCGGGGCGGTGGGGTTCCAGGTGGCGGGCGTGGATGAGGATTACCCGTCGAGGATGTGGAAATTCTATCACGACATTCAATCGCGTCCATCGAGCTATTGCGCCGCTGACGTATCGCCGCCCGGCTGGTACGCGCGCTGGGGGTTAAGTCACGACACGCTGGACGTCGCCCTCTTCAACCTCTGGTACAGCATGACGGTCATCTCGAACGTCGCGCCGGTGATCGAACATCCGTGGCCGGTCGCGAGGACGGCCCTCGCCGATCGCCTGATCTACATCAACGCGCTCGTCACAGACTGTGATCCCGCGAACCCGTCGAACGCCGGGGTCGAGAGCGTCACCTTGATCCACGAGATCGACGGCGTGCCGCAGCCGGACATTCCGATGACCTATCTCGGCGCCGACACCTGGGAGGTGGAATACTCCCCCCCGCCCGGGCCCGCTTCGGTGATCTACAGGATCAGGGCGGTCGATCCCGAGGGAGCCGTGACGACGTCGCGAAGTTACTCGCTGTCGGTCGTCGCGTTCGGGAAACGCTGGTACGGCATCGACACGGCGCTTTCCTGCGTCGAACGCGACATCTCGGCCACGGGCACGGAGATCGATACATCGGAATTTTTCGATCCCCTCTACCCCGGAGCGGGCGACAAGGATGACGGGATCGCGGGACCGTTCGAGCTGGGCGGCACGATGACGCTCTTCGGCGAACAATACCGCTATGCCTGGGTGTCCGCCGACGGCGCGATCGGGTTGGGCGAGACTCTCACCGACACGGTGAAAATCGTCCGCGCCGCCATGTTCGGAAATTTCCTGAATCCGGCCGGGCCCGTATCCTCCACGGGCATCGATTATCCGGTCATCGCCCCGATGTGGGGAGACTTCGAGGTCGGAGACTCGGCGAGTAAATATGGCATTGTCAGATACGGGAACGCCGGCGATACTTGCCTGTTCGTCGTCCAGTGGGATTCAATCGGACTCCATCTTCCCGGCCAGCAGCACGACTTTCCGGTGTTTCGCGTCATGTTGAACCGGTGCCTCGGCACGGTGGAATTTCAATACGAGAGTGCGTCCGGATTTTACATTCATCCGACCTCAGGCGTCGGGATGCAGGCCGAGCCCTTCGCCACAGCCGGGTATACCCGCAATGTGTTCGTCAACCGGATGGGAGATCCGCCAGAAACCCGGCCGCGCGACGGCTGGTGCCTCAGGTTCTCTCCGAGAAACCCGGAACCCGAACGGGATGGTTGGAACATCGTCTCGATTCCGGTCATGCCCGACAACGGCGATTACTCGGCAGTGAACCTCTTTCCGGGAGGACCCGTCTACGAATATGTCTTCGACTACGCCCATGTCGGCGAATCGCTCCGGCCGGGGCGCGGCTACTGGATGAAGAAACTCCAGGCCGGCGTCGACGGCGCGCCGGGCGTCTTCTTCGACAGCGTGACGGTCCCGGTCCGGGACAAATGGAATCTCATCGGCGGAACGTCCGGCTTCGTGCCGACCGGCTCGATCATCCCGGCCGGGGGGAGCATCGCGTCTCGATTTTTCGCGTTCGGCGAGACCGGCTACGAACACACATCCACGCTCGAACCCGGGAAGGGGTACTGGGTGAAGATGGACGGGGCCGGGACGCTCCATCTACAGTCGTCGGTTGCGGTCCCGAAGGCGTCGTCCCTGACCGGATCGGAAGTGGGGGATGCGATGGCTGCGGCATCGGGGCTGGAGGGAATGGATCGGTTGGCGGTCCTCTCGATCACCGACGGTCTCGGACGGCGCCAGTCGTTGTATGTTTCCGGCGGGTCCGTCCCGCCGGGATCGTACGCGATGTTCGAGCTGCCTCCGGCCCCTCCCGGCGGGCTCTTCGACGCCCGGTTCGAAAGCGGTTCGATGCTTGAACTGTTGACCGTCGATGATCCGTCCGATTCATCGGGCAGGGCGATCGTCATCCGGAGCGCCGCCCCACCCGTGACGATCCGCTGGGAAGTAAACGGCTCCGATCAGTTTCCGGGATGGCTCGCGCTCGAAATCATCCAGGACGGCCGGTTCACTCTGGACGCGTTGGACGGGTCGGGAGCCGCGACGATCAGGCAGCCTGAGCGGGCCGCGATACGGATCATGCC
>CAZQSM010000098.1:0-6907 GCA_964596065.1 uncultured Chlorobiaceae bacterium
GTTCCTCCGCCGTCGGTCGAGTGGTAGACCCCGTCACCCCAGCTCGAGCTGTTCCGGTCGTTGGCTTCCCCGGTCCCGACCCAGACGTGGCGCGCGTTCGTCGGCGAGACCGCGACCGCCCCGACGGCGGCGACGGCCTCCTTCTCGAATACGCCGGAGAATGTCATCCCGTTGTCCGCGGTTTTCATCACGCCGCCCGTGCCCAGGCCGATGTAGTATGCGGAGGGGTCCTCCGGATCGTACGCGATCGACGACACCCGCCCTCCCATGACCGCGGGGCCGATGCTCCGGGCGTTGAACGGCTTCAAATGGAACGATTCGATGTCACCATGCCCTTTCGGCGGGGCATGTTGCGCGGGTGACGTCGACGCGAACAGCGAGAGATTGAACGCGGCGAGGATGACCAGGAGGGGGGCGGATCGATGTTTCATCGTCGGTCTGGAGTTGGTGAGGGTGCGGGTGATCGGTTTCGGTGGGAAATATACTCTTTCGGTCACGACGATGCAAGAACGGATTCCAGCACTGCGCGAAGGCGGGCGGGGCGCGGGAGGCCCGCAACCCGGCCCGCCCGGGCTCGTTCACGGGAGTCCTCTCGAACGGCCGGAACGACTACTTCAGGAGGATGAGTTTACGGCGTTCCCGGAGCATTTCCCCCGATCGCGCGTCGGTGGCCTGTAGCGTGACGAAATACACTCCCGCCGGCATCCCCGAAGCGTTCCAGACAATCCGGTGAAAACCCGCCTCCCGATACCCCTCGGAGAGGATGACAACGGGCTGTCCAAGGATATTATAGACTGAAAGCGTGATGACTCCCGGCGCCGCGAGCCGGTAGGGGATCGTGGTGGACGGGTTGAATGGATTGGGGTAGTTCGCGTCCAGGCCGGTCGTCGTCGGAGCGTCGGGGTGCTCCGCCGGGTTGCCCCAGACGACGCTTGACTGCGTGCCGAACGAAACCACGTTCGATGACGGCGTCGAAAAACCGTTCACCAGGGCTTTGACATAAAAATACGCGCGCCCCGTGGCCGATTTGGTGCTGACGACGGTGTTGGCGTCGGTATATGAGGCGGCGGTGCCCTCATAGATGAGCGCCGGTCGCGTTGCAGCCGCGGCGCACGACTCACCTTCGTTGCAGAGGTAACGGTAAAGCCGGAATGACGTCGCGCCGACCGGGGTGGACCAGGAGAGGCGCGGATATTTCGCGGATCCGAACGTCACGGTTGTCCCGGAGAGCGCCGGCGCTGTGGCCGCGGGCGCGGTCGTGAACGATGAGGATTGCGAGTAGACCCCGCCGCCGATGGTGTTCTGTCCCCGAACCCTCCAGTAATAGGTCGATCCGGACGCCAGTCCCGAGGCGACGATCGACCTCCCGCCGATCCCTCCCTGGTCCATGACCAGCGGGAGTGAGAACGACGGATTGCGGCTCACCTGCACCGAGTACGACTCGGCATCGAAGGAACATTTCCAGGATAGCTGCGGCGAGGCCCCGATGTTCGTCGATCCGGAAGCCGGAGAGAGCGGCGCCGGCGCGTCCGGGGCGGCCGGCGTCAACGGCACGTGCGATGTTGAAAGCTGCCGGTAGAAGCCGGCGGGTTGGCCGGTGGAGAGCACGGGGGTCCCCCCTGGACCCGGGATCGCCGAACGGGTGAGCTCGGGATGCCCGGGAGCGACAGGGGTCGACGTCGGGCCGAGCCGGGTGCCCGACCGCAGGAGGAGCGAGAGCATCGTCCCGGATGACTGTTCCCAGGCGTGAAGCCCGATGTCCCTCGTAGCGCCGGGGTCGAGCCTGTGGTGCTCGAGCATCGCGACCGGAGGACCGGTGCCGGGTATGGGGCACGGCGAAAGCCTCGAGACTGCCTGCATCGAGTCCGATTGATCGATGAACCGGTACCGGACGCTCCAGCCCCCCGGTTCGGGGACAGTCCAGGCGACGCATCCCGACCCGGTCGCGTTCAGGACGATCTCCGCGCCGGATACCGGTTCCGACGGTGGGGAGGGGGCCGCGCTCCGGAGCGGGGACCAGGCCGGTCCCGGAAACGTCCCGCGGCGCCACTGAAGCCCGGTGGCGGGTTGGATCCACGACAACGCGAATTTTCCCTCCGCCCCGGAGTAGTAGTCGAGGGCCGGGCCCTCCGACGCCGCGTCCGTGCCGGGGACAGTGTGTGATCCGGTGCCCCCCAATTCCCTCACGAGGATGCCGTAGGGTCCCTTCCAGGCCGCGAGATCGGCCGAGATGACCGGGGTCGCCCGGGACGGCCGCGCCGCGGGATCGATATGGATGACGCGGATTCCGGTCCAGCCCTCCCCGCCGGGACCCCTGGAGCGGAGGAGGATCCGGTAACCGGAGCCGCCTCCGGCCGGTTCCTCCCAGATCACGAACGCGCCCGATTCCCCGTCCGACGGGTGGAGGAAATATTCCACCGAAGGATCGCGGGCGTTCCCGAGGCCGTCGTTCACGAGTTCCTCGTCGCTCCACGTGACACCGTCGACCGACTCCGAAAAAAAGATGTTGCCCGCGGACTCGTACGCCATGACCAGCGCGGCCGCACCCGCTGCCGTGCCGCCGGTGCGGGCGATCCGCCGCTGGTTGGAGGGGCGCCCGGAGGGATCGACGCTCGTCGTCAGGTGTTTCTTGCACACGGCGTGGAGCGACACGGAACCCGGCGGGAGGAATTCGCGGGGGTTCGATCGCTCGCCGTCGCTCCACCGGAGGAAGACCGACCCCGCGGGGGGTGTCATCCCGATCAGCAGCGTCGGGACGGCCGCCTGGCGCACCACGGAGCTCCACGAGGTGCCGACGTCGGTCCCGTCCACGGCATATCGGCCGCCTGCCCCTCCGTCGAGATGGACGGGGGCGTCGAGCGTGAGGGTGACTTCGCGGTCGAACCATGCGCGGTAGCGGGCGCCGTCGACGGCGGTCCCGGCGATGCGGCGCGAGGTGAACCGCGTTTCGTCGCCGGAGGGGAGTGTCCTGGTCCACGACTTGAATCGCATCGTCGTCTGCGCTTTCGTCGCCTGATCGACGGTCACCTGGTCTGCGGCGTCGAGCGTGAATGTCGCCCCGGCCGCCAGCGTGAACTCGAACGGCGCGCTCCGGGGTTTGTCGTCGAGCAGGATCGTCGCGCCGTCGAAATCCGCCCCGACGGTCATCGTGCCCAGGATCCCGGTCCCGGAGGCGAACCAGTGGAAGAGGCCGGCGATGGCGCGGATCGAGAAGACGAACGCATAGTCGCCCGCCTCCCGGTGGAAAACGTTCCGCGCGGAGGGGTCGGTCCCGATCTCATCGATGATGTTCAGGACCGAATAATCGACCCCCCCCCATTGCGTCTCGTACAGGCCGTCGCCGTTCACGTCATTCGACGGGAACCGGTCGGCCACCTGGTTGGTGGTATACAGGAGATAGTGCGCCGCCCGCTCGACGCCGGCGCCCGCGGCCTCGAGCGCGTCCAGGTAGTCGCCCTGTTCGGCGGCATCGGTGTGGTCCCAGCCGGTATACGCCCTGCCCATCTCCTCTTCGAAGATGTCCGCCGGCTCGTTGTTCCACCAGAACGGTGGATGGATGTCGTTGTGGGCGTGCGCCGGGACGCCCATGTCGCCGAGCAGGTGCGTGATCCGCCCGATCACCTCCCAGGCGATCCTGTCCCTCACGTTGTTCGGCGCGACGATCCTCAGCGGAAGGATGTCGGGCCGCGCGGCCGCGGTCACCCATTCCCCGTTGCCGTCGAGGTAACCGCTGATGGTGCACCGGCCGTCCCTGTAGAATTGGACAAGGCTGTCGTATTCGAATCCGATCATGCCGTAATGGAAAATTGACCCGGTCCCGCCCGCCTGGAGGTAGAAATGGGAGAGGCCCGCGGGCCAGGCGAGTTTGGCGGTCCACCGTCCGTGGACGCCCGGCAGCAGGTATCGAAGCGTTTTCTGATACGCGTTCTGGTAGTGTCCGCAGCCGACATCGCAGATTTCGATGGTCGACAGGTCGCCGGCATCGGCGTTCCAGAAATGGGACGCGCTGAAATAGGCATTGTCGAGCGGCCCGGCGACGTCTCCGTAATGGAAGACGGGGTCCTCGCAATCCTCGCGGTAGGCGCCGGCGGTGACGGTTCCCGCCGTGAATTGGAAACCGTCGCACCCCCCGCCCTGCGAGCCGATGTGGGTCGCCAGCCCGGACGACGCGAGCCCGGGATAACGGAGCAGGAGGAGTTTGTACGCTTCGACCGCCAGGTACTGGTGGACGTATTCCTTGTGGGCGCGGAGTGTTTGGGGGACGAAATTGAGAAGGAGAAAGACCGACGTCGCCAACGCGAGCCGGAATGAGCGCGGTGATGGCTGGACCATTGTGACCTCCCGATGAATGTCCGGCGAGTCCCGGGGGAGTTACGTCGGACGGGGTTACTGGAATCGTGAATCGGGAGGCGTGTAAAACTCGTTATCGAAAATATTTAACGAGAAAAAGGTAGGGTGTGGAATTTTGGAATTCAAGGGGGGTGGCGTGGGGTAATACCCCCGATCGGATGAGTCGGAACGGTCATTCCCCGGGAGGATGGCTGTTCGTCGGCAGAGGAGCTCCGGGTGATCCCGGGCAAAATCGGCGAGGAACCCGCCCGGCGTTCACTCGGAGAGAGGGAACTCCGGCTCGAGGTCGTATGGAATCTCCGCCAGACGTTCACGGAGGCGGGTGAGTTCGATCGGCTGCCGGGCGTACTTCGCGTAGAATGCCTGCGCCGTCCGGCCGTTTCCATCCGAGAGCGCCGCGCCGACGAGCGTCGACAACCGTCCCAGGCCGTCGTTCATTTTATTCACGTCGATCCGCACGATGCCCCTGGTCGCGTCGTATCCGAGCGCGCCATGTTCCACCAGGTAGTTGAATTGCATCGCCGAACCCGCCGTGACCGGGTCGGTGTCCCAGAAACGGAGGGCCCGGAGCAGCGTTGATACGTGCGTGATGCGGAGTGCGCGCGGCGTGGTCCCGCTGAAATGGCCTCGGGAGAGCATCCGGTCGAGCGCGTCGAGGGCGCCGAGGTCGGCCGCGATTTCCAGCAGGGCGGGCCTGGGGTCGATGAGGTTGTTCCCGGCGCCGGCTTCCTCCGCGGGGGCCTCCGGCGGACGCTGATCGTAGCGGTGGCGGAGTTCGTGCATCATCAGCGTAAGGAAAAAAGCCTCGAAGGTGACATCGTCCGGGACGCCGGAATCGAACGCGGCCGAGGCGATCGGCGCCTGGATCAGCGCGAACTTCCGTTCGTGGACGTTGCGCAGCAGCATCGTTTTGCCGTCCGCGGCAGGGCCCGCCGACGAATCCCCCGGCAGCCGTACCATCGAAGCCACGGCGCCCGCGCGGGCTCCGCCGCCGATGAATACCGCGTCGTCCACCCGGATCGCCAGCGCCTTCGTGGGCCTGGCTGCGGACGTCGCCGCGGGTTCGGCGGGGGATTGGGCCGTCTTCGCGAGGTCGTTCTCCATCAGCCGGAGCTGACGCGTCGCCGTGTCGTTCCTGATCCCGATCACCGCCTCGAACGCCCTCTTGTAGTTGAAGATGCCGTCGAGCGTGCCGTTCGTCGGTCCGATGACGACGCTGACGGGGCCGTCTGCCGCGAGCGCCGCCCGGTTCCCCGCGGGATAATCGTCGTTCCCGAACGCGTCGGTCAGGGCCGCCAGATATTCCCGGGTGCCGGCATTTCCGGTCAGCGTCGCCGCGGCTTTCAGATGCGAACCGGCCTCGCTCAGCAGGTCGCGGTATTCCACCGAATAGGGGACGCTCTTCAAGACGCCCGCCGTATCCCTCCTGATCACGTGGTAGGGACCGAGCGCCTCGGCCTGGCGGCGGGCATCGAGCCTGATGAACCAGGGTCCCCATTCGCTCCTGCGCATCCCGGGGGGGTAAAGGTTGGCCTGCGGGGGCCTTCGTTCCGGGACACCGCCAAGGAACGCGCCCGACCTGTCCGCCGCCGACCAGGGGGACATGTTGATCATGAAATAGCGACGGAGCAGCGTCCCCGACTCTCCGGAGACACGTGAGAGGGAATCGATCAGGTCAGGGTTGCCGGCCCACGCCTGCAGGAGGTAGATCCGTTCCGCCAGCTTCGCCGCCGCGATGAGCCGGGGGAGCGCCCGGCGCTCGGACGCGTCGAGACGCGTCGTGTCGGCGGACAGCGTCGCCGGGGCGAAGAGGGCCAGGCGACGGAGGATTGTCGAGTCGGTGAACGCGCCGGCCTGGGCGTGCGAAGTGGAATGCAGGAGTGAGAGGAACGCGACGATGACGAGGACGCCGGGGATGCGGGTGCACCACCGGCGGCCGCCAGGCCGATCCGCCATCCCGGCATCAAAGAGCATCGAGGCTCACCCTGAGTTTATCCATCGTTTGTTTGAACGACGCCAGTTTCGCCCGTTCCTGTTCGACGATCTTCGCCGGCGCCTTTTCCACGAAGCTCGCGTTCTGGAGTTTTTGCTGTGTGCTGTTGAACATCCCCGTCACGTGCAGCAGTTCCTTCTCGATCCGGCTCCGCTCCGCCGGGAGGTCGATGAGCCCTTCGAGCGGGATGAAGAGCTCGCCCCCCCCGACGACGGCGCCCGCCGACCGGGGGGGCTTCACACCCGCGGCCTGTTCGCGGATCTCCGTGACCCGGGCCAGCCGGCGGAAGTAACCCTCGTATTTGATCAGGATGGCGGCGGAGGCCGGATCGTCGAACCGCACGAGGAGGGAAATTTCCTTCGACGGGGGGACGGTCAGCTCGCCCCTGATGTTCCGGATGCTGTTGATGCACTCCTGGACGAAGGCCATCTCCCGTTCGGCGTCGTCGTCGATCCTGGAGCGGTCGCCCGCCGGGAATTCGGACACCATGATCGATTCGCCGGCCGGCCTCGCGCGGAGCTTCTGCCAGAGCTCCTCCGTGAGGAAGGGCATGAACGGGTGGAG
>CAZQSM010000099.1:0-6487 GCA_964596065.1 uncultured Chlorobiaceae bacterium
GCGCTCCAGGGCGACATGTCGCAGAACCAGCGGGAGCGCGCCACGGAGGACTTCAAGAAGAAGAAGTTCAACGTTCTCGTGGCCACCGACGTCGCGGCCCGCGGCCTCCACATCGACGACATCACGCACGTTTACAACTACGAGATCCCCAAGGACGTCGATTCGTTCACGCACCGGGTCGGCAGGACCGCGCGCGCCGGCAAGCGGGGCGAAGCGATTTCGCTCGTCGCGACCGAAGACGACAAGAAGTTCTTCAAACAGATCCTCTTCAACTACAGCGGGAAGATCGTCCTCAAGAGCGTTGATGCGGCCGACCTGCCGACGATCCCCGCCCCCGCGCGGGGGGAGAGGCCCGCGTCGAGGTCGGGCGGCGGCGGCCAGCGCCGGGGCCGGTTCCGGAGGTAAGGCGCACGCCGGACGGCGTCGATGGGCCGGGGATGACCTCCCCGGCCTTTTTTTTTGCCCGCCCGGGCCTGCATCTTTCCCGCCACCGATTCGTATCACCCCGTGTCAATCAGCGCGTTGGGCCGGCTTGACATTCTCACCGCCGTGTCGCACATTATGAGCCCATCGAACGGATATCCATCAGCATTCACCTCCAGGAGAAGACCATGCAAGGCAGATTGTGGCAGATCGTCGCGTTATCGTTGATCTCGCTCGGGTTACAGGCCCAGACGGTCGATGAGATCATCGGCAAATACGTCCAGACCGTGGGGGGGGCCGAAGCAATACGGTCGGTCACCAGCCTGAAGCGCGCCGGCAAGTTCATCGGCGGCGGCGGTTTCGAAGCCCCGCTCCTCCAGGAAAACAAACGTCCCAACATGGTGAGACAGGAGTTCGTCATCCAGGGCCTGACCGGCGTGAACGCGTACGACGGCAAGAACGGCTGGAAGATCGAGCCGTGGGGCGGCAAGAAAGACCCCGAAGAGCTCGGCGAGGACGAGATGAAGTCGATGATCGAGGAATCGGATTTCGACGGCCCGCTCGTCAACTACCGCGAGAAGGGGAACACGATTGAATACCTCGGGATGGAACCGGTCGAGGGCACCGACGCGATCAAGCTGAAGGTGAGCGTGCCCAACGGCGACGTCTACCATTATTACCTGGACACCGACTACTACGTCCCGATCAAGATTGAGACGAAACGGATGGTGCGCGGGGCTGAGCGCGAATTCGAGACGATCCTCGGAGACTACAAGGAAGTCCGGGGCTGGTACCTCCCCTTTTCGTACGAGACCGGTTCGAAGGGAAGCCAGTTCCGCTCGAAGGTCGCCTACGAGACGATCGAGGCGAATGTCGCGATTGAGGACGCCCGGTTCACGAAACCGGTCGTCGCACCGTCAACCCCCAAATGAGCAAAGGACCGGACACGATGAAAACGAAGATCGTCCACCACATCCTTGTCGTCGCGCTCGCGGCGTTCAGCGCGTCGGGCGCGCTTTCGCAGCCCAAACCCGCGGCGACGCCCGTGAAGATCGACGCGGAAACCATCTCGGGCCTCGGCGCCCGGAACATCGGCTCGGCGGCGATGAGCGGCCGGATCTCGGCCATCGACGCGGTGCACGAGGGGAACCGCCTCAGCGTCTATGTCGCGGCCGCGAGCGGCGGCGTCTGGAAATCGGTCAACGGCGGCACCACGTTCAAGCCGGTGTTCGACAAGCAGCCGGTGCAGTCCGTGGGCGCCATCACCATCGATCCCACCAACCCGAAGACGATCTGGGCGGGAACCGGCGAGCCGTGGGTCCGCAACAGCGTCTCGGTCGGCGACGGCATCTACAAATCGACCGACGGCGGCGAGAACTGGACCAACACCGGGCTCCGGGAGTCGGAACGGATCGCCAGGATCCTCGTCGACCCGACCGACCCGAACACGGTCTACGCCGCGGTCCCCGGAAAGCTCTGGAGCGACAGCGATGACCGGGGTGTCTACAAGACCACCGACGGCGGGGCGAGCTGGAAGAAGGTCCTCAGGGGCGTGAACCCCTCCACCGGCAGCTCGATGATCTCGATGGACGTCAAAAATCCGAAAACGCTCTACGCCGGGATGTGGGACTTCCGGCGAAAGGGATGGACCTTCCGCTCCGGCGGCGAGGGCCCCACCGCGTTCAGCGGCAGCGGCCTCCACAAGACCACCGACGGGGGCCTCACCTGGACCGAACTGGACGGGAAAACGGCCGTCGGCCTTCCCGCGAAGCCGTGGGGGCGCGTGGCCGTCGCGGTCGCGCCGTCGAACTCCCTGGTCGTCTACGCGTTCATCGAGGCGGAACCGCCGAAGAACGGCCTGTACCGCTCCGACGACGGGGGGAAAACGTGGCGGGCGCTCGACAGGAGCCAGAACATGGTCTGGCGGCCGTTCTACTTCGCGCACCTGATCGTGGATCCGAAGGACGAGAACAAGGTCTATAAACCGGACGGCGGGCTCATCGTGAGCACCGACGGCGGAAAGACGTTCAGCGGCATCGGCGGCTCCGCCCACGGGGATTTCCACGACCTCTGGGTGAACCCGCAGAACACCGACCACATCATCACCGCCACCGACGGCGGCCTCTACATCTCCCACGACGCCGGGAACAAGTGGTGGATGTGCATGAACCTCCCCATCTCGCAGTTCTACCACGTCAGCGTCGACATGGACACGCCGTATCACGTCTATGGCGGGCTGCAGGACAACAGCTCCTGGGTGGGCGATTCACGCTACCCCGGCGGGATCGGCAACAGCCGGTGGGAGAACATGTACGGCGGCGACGGATTCTGGATGTTCGCCGACCCGACCGACCCCGATTACCTCTACGCCGAGGCGCAGGGTGGCGAGATCGGCCGCGTCAACCGGAAGACGCACGAAGTCAGGAGCATCAAACCGCTCCCCGGATACAAGGAGGGGAAACTGCGGTTCCACTGGAACACTCCGATCCATCTCAGCCCCACCCGCAGGGGGACGATCTACGTCGGCGCGCAGTTCCTCTTCCGCTCGACCGATGCCGGGCATACCTGGGACCGGATCTCCCCCGATCTCACCACGAACGACCCGGCCAAACAGCAGCAGGAGCAGTCGGGAGGCGTGACCGTCGATAATTCGGCCGCCGAGATGCACACGACCATCTACTACATCAGCGAATCGCCGCTCAATCCGCAGGTCATCTGGGCGGGGACCGACGACGGGAACCTCCAGCTGACGCGCGACGGGGGGAAAACCTGGACGAACACCGCCGTGAACATCAAGGGCCTGCCGAAGAACGCCTGGGTGTCGTCGGTGGACGCCGGGCATTTCAGCGAGGGGACGGCGTACGCCTCCTTCGACATGCACCGCAACGGTGACATGAATCCGTACGTCTACCGGACGACCGATTTCGGCCGGAGCTGGGAGCCGCTCACGGGCAAGGGCTCGGGCGTGCGCGGCTACGCCCACGTTGTCAAGGAAGACCTCGTGAGCGGCACCCTACTCTACCTGGGGACCGAGTTCGGGCTCTGGATGTCGCTTGACGGCGGGAAGCAGTGGGCTCCCTACAAGGGTGGCGAATTCCCGGCGGTGGCCGTCCACGACATCGTGGTGCACCCCCGGGACCACGACCTGGTGGTCGCCACCCACGGGCGCGGGATCTGGATCATCGACGACGTCACGCCCCTCCGGGGGCTTACGCCGGAAACGCTCGCGAGCGAGGCAACCTTCGTGCCGGCGCGACCGACGGTGCAGGAAATCAACGCCTTCGGCGGCTGGGCCGAGGGGGACGCGGTCTTCAACGGCCCGAACCCCCCGGAGGACGCCGTCATCACCTACTACCAGAAGAAACGTCATATCTTCGGCGACCTGAAGATCGAAATCCTCGACGAGGCGGGGAAGGTGATCGGGACGATTCCGAGCGGCAAACGCCGCGGCCTCAACCGCGCCACCTGGGGAATGCGGATGAAGGCGCCCCGCGTGCCGACAGCGGCCACGGCCGCGTTCGGCGCCGCCACCGGGCCCCGCGTGCTGCCGGGGACTTACACGGTGCGGATGACCAAGGACAAAGCGGTCTACAGCACGACGCTCAAGGTGGTCCCCGATCCCAGGGTGAAACACACGCCGGAGGACCGCCGGGCGCAGTACGATCTCGCGATGAAAATTTACGGGCTCCTCGGCGAGATGACGTTCACGGTCGACAGGATGAACGGCGTCCGTTCAGCGCTCGAACAGCGCGCGTCCGCCGCCGGAACGGACGGGTCGCTCGCGAAACGCCTCCGGGCGGCGTCGGCGCAGGTCGACGAATTACGCAGGAAGATCGTCGCGACGAAGGAGGGCGGGATGATCACCGGCGAGGAACGGCTCCGCGAGTACGTGGCCGACCTCTACGGCAACGTCAACAATTACGAGGGGCGCCCCACCCGGGCGCAGGTCGAGCGGGCGGACGCGCTCGACCGCGAAATGGCCGACGTCGGGAAGGAATTCATGGCGTGGACCGAGCGGGAGCTTCCCGGCATCAACGAGACGCTGGCCTCGAAACAGATGGAACCGGTCACCCTCCTCCCGCGCGACGCCTGGGAGAAGGAGGACGCGGGGAGATAAGTCCAGCCCCCGGGCCGGCCGGGTCCGCGGCCCGGTCCGGTCCTCACGCCGGCCTCCTCCCGTCGGCGGCCGCCTCCGGGACGAAAAACCCCGACCGGTGTCCCGGCCGGGGTTTTCTGTTTTTCAGGGGGGTGGGAACGCCTACCGGCGGGCCTTCTTCCTTCCCTTCGAAGCGGGCCTGGAGGCTTTCGGCTTTCCCCGCCTTCCTGTTTCAGCATATTTCAACGTACGGACGGTTTTCTTCAATCCAAGCCCCGCCGCGACGCCCTCCCCGAGCGTCCGGTCCACCTTTTTCCAGAGCGCGACCT
The DNA here is from genome assembly GCA_964596065.1 of uncultured Chlorobiaceae bacterium. GTDB lineage: Bacteria > Bacteroidota > Ignavibacteria > UBA10030 > SZUA-254 > SZUA-254. The sequence continues at coordinate 4,849 of CAZQSM010000099.1, forward strand.
GGCGCGCGATGATCTCGTTGCGTTTCGGCCCGGCGATTCCGCCCATCGCCCCGACAATGTTCGCGATGGTGTTCTTCCGGTCCTGCGCGCTCATCGCCTTCCGGAAGAGGTTGCCCGGCTGCGTGAAGTGGTCCGCGTCGTTCTCGTTTCTGTCGTACCAGTCCGCCACCATCGAATCGAGCTTCATCGGCGGTTCCTTGTACGACGGGTCCTCGTGGATGTCGTCGAAGCTGTTCGGGCGGTAGTTTGGGTCGCTCCCTCCGTTGCCGTCGACCCGCATGAATCCGTCGCGCTCGTAATTGGCCACATGGTAGGGGCACTTGTTCACCGGGATCTGCTCGTAGTTCACGCCCAGCCGGTAGCGGTGCGCGTCGGGATACGAGAGCAGCCGCCCCTGGAGCATTTTGTCGGGGGAATAGCCGACCCCGTCGACGACGTGCGCGGGCGCGAACGCCGACTGTTCGACGTCGGCGAAATAATTCTCCGGGACCTCGTTCAGTTCCATCACCCCGACGTCGATCAGGGGGTAGTCGGCGTGAGGCCAGACCTTCGTGAGGTCGAAGGGGTTCCAGGGAAATTTTTTTGACTGGGCGTCGGTCATCACCTGGATCTTCAGGTTCCACCGGGGGAAGTCCCCCTTTTCGATGGCGCTCACCAGGTCGCGCTGGGCGTGGTCGGGGTCCTTCGACTTCATCGCGGCGGCCTCGGCGTCGGTAAAGTTCCTGATGCCCTGCGCCGTCTTGAAGTGGAACTTCACCCACACCTTTTCGTCCGCCTCGTTGATGAAGCTGAAGGTGTGGGATCCGTAGCCGTTCATGTTGCGGTACGACGCCGGCGTTCCGCGGTCGCTCATCAGGATGAGCACCTGGTGGAGCGATTCCGGGTTCAGGCTCCAGAAATCCCACATCATCGTCGGGCTCTTGCAGTTCGTCCTGGGGTCCCGCTTCTGTGTGTGGATGAAATCGCTGAACTTTTTCGGGTCCTTGATGAAAAAGACCGGGGTGTTGTTGCCGACCAGGTCCCAGTTGCCGTCCTCGGTGTAGAGCTTCACCGCGAATCCGCGCGGGTCGCGTTCCGCGTCGGCGCTCCCCTTCTCGCCGCCTACCGTCGAGAACCGGACGAAGACGCGGCAGGTGTTGCCGATTTCGCTGAACAGCTTCGCCTTGGTGTATTTCGTGATGTCGTGCGTCACGGTGAAGGTGCCGAACGCCCCGGTGCCCTTCGCGTGCACCACCCGTTCGGGGATCCGCTCGCGGTTGAACTGCGCCATCTTCTCGTGCAGGATGAAGTCCTGCAGCAGGATCGGGCCGCGCGGACCGACGGTCTGGCTGTTTTCGTGCTCGGCGTACGGTTTGCCGGATGCGGTGGTGAGTTTTCTCTTTTTCTGCCTGGTGTTCGCCATGATGGTCTCCGTGGTGGTTGTCGGTACGTGCGTTGGTGCCGGGCGGTCCCGGCCGCGGGCTGGACCGGGGAGATGATGTCCTGACCGTTAAAATACTCTTTTTCCGGGTGGATGTCAAAAAAAAGGGGCCCGGTGGACGGGCCCCTCCTGACGCATCGAACGCTCGCCGACGCCGGCCGGGTCGCGCGCCGCCCCGCGGGGGGGCGGATACCGCTTCCGGACCAGCCGGCCCGCGAT
>CAZQSM010000100.1:0-6389 GCA_964596065.1 uncultured Chlorobiaceae bacterium
CGATAGCGCATTACGGGTCATCATTCCAACAATCAGGAGCCATCATGAATCGTCACATTGTTCTTTTCGCGGCCATCGCGCTCGTTATTTCGCCGGCGGCGTCGATTGCCCAGGGCGTCAACCCGCTCGACTTCACCGGTGACTGGCAGGGAAGGTGGGAAAACCTCACGTTCGGCAGCAAGGATTCGGCATCGCTCACGGTCACCGCCGACACGCTGCTGGGAACCCTCGAGGCGGTCCTCGACCTCGACGGGCCCGTCTTCGGGGGTTCCGATCCGGCGCCGATTACACTGACCGGAACATACGACGCGGCCGGGTTTTCAGTCTCCGGGTCCCAGGCCCCGTACGGCGATCTGACGCTCGCGGGCGACACCAACAACGTGATGGGCGGTCGGGCGGTCAACCTCCCCAATCCCGGGATCGACAGCGTGACCCTGCTCGGGAAATACACGGAAGACATCATCAACCTGACCTATATCGTCTACTTCGCGTTTGGCGGCGGGACGGCGAACGGCGTTCTCTCGATGGAGAAGCAGACCGCCACGGGGGCGGCGGACGGGCCGCCCATTCCCGCCCGATTGGCGCTTCGCCAGAATTATCCCAACCCCTTCAACCCCTCAACGACGATCCAATTTGAGCTCCCGGAGGGAGCGGATCTGGTTTTAACGGTCTATAATGCTCTGGGGGAGGAGGTTGCGCGCCTGGCCGAGGGACGGCGCGGGGCCGGCATCCATTCGGTCGTTTTCGACGCGCCGGCCATCGCGAGCGGGGTCTATTTCGTCCAATTGAAGGCGGGTAAGGAGGTCAGGATTGTGAAAATGGCCCGGTTACAGTAGGGCCTGCGGAATCTCCAGGTCCGCCGCCGGGGGGGGTGTCGAAAATCACCCCAACTGCCATCGCACCCCTCCCGCCGGAGGGAAATATTTTTTTCCCCTCTTGCGGACATTTCCGGAATACTCTATATTAGCCCTGATTCCGGACTTCAGAATGCACCATCAGCGGAGCATCGTCATCATGCGTTCAGTGTCGTTCATTACCCGCCATGATCAGGCCGTGCCACACCACTGGGCCGTTGAATCCATCCATCGTGGACCAACACTGACCGGCTGACGCCGGTATTTTTTTTACCGCCGCGCCATTAGCTTTCTTCGCGGCCCGTCGATCGATATCAGGACTTCTTTCCATCACCTCATCCACCCATCAGGAGTATTGTATGAATCGTTCGTTCTGGTTTGTCGCCACGGCGATGATCCTGCTGAGCCTCACCGCGTTTTCTCCGGCCCCGGCTCATGACGGTCCGCCGACACTGTCGAGCAGCGTCTTCGGTCCCTGCCCCCCGGCGGACGTCCCGAATCCCACCATCATCGGGAGCTTTGCGCCCGACACGAGTTGCGTCGATAAGGATCAGCCGGGCGGCGGCGCCGGAGGCCCCGACCATCCCCGGGACTGCCTCTACGCCTGCGAGATGCAATACTCGACCTTCTGCACGCCGCTGAACGTCGGCAACAGTTACACCTGGAATGTTTCCGGGGGCGTCATCACCTCGGGCGCCGGCACGAATTGCGTCACCGTGCTCTGGGGACCCGCCGGAACCGGTTCGATCAGCGTCACCGAGGCGGCCAACGATTCGTGCATCGGCGCCGACACCGCCTGCGTCAAGATCATCGCCTCGCCGGTTGCGGCGTTCACGGCAAACACGAACGTCTGCCTCAACAGCCCGGTCAGTTTCCTGAACACCTCCACCGGAGCGGTCACGTACTCCTGGAATTTCGGCGACAACACCACCTCGAACCTGTTCAGTCCCACGCACTCCTACAACACGCCGGGATCCTACACGGTCACCCTCGTCGCCTACAACCAGTGCGGCTGCGCCGATTCGACTTCACAGGTGATTACCGTCGGTTCGGACGCCGGGCCGGTCATCGAATGCCCCGCGACGGTCTGCGCCTTCGACCAGGAATGCTACTCCACCCCGAGTGGATGTCCCACCGCGGTTTACAGCTGGATCGTCACCGGCGGCACGCCGATCGGGCCCACCAACACGCCCAACCTCTGCGTCCAGTGGGGCGCCGGGCCGGTGGGCACCGTCTCACTCGTCATCACCGGGTGCGGCGGCCTCTGCCCCGACACCACCACGGTCAACATTCCGATCGTGAGCCCGACGGCCACCATCGCCGGCCCGTCCCCGGTCTGCATCGGGGCGATCGGCACGTATACGCTTCCGACCTGGCCGGGTACGTATTATAACTGGAACCTGTCGGGCGGCGGCACGATCATCGGCGGCCTGAACACGCAGGCGGTCACGATCCAGTGGGGATCGACGCCCGGCAACTACGTCCTCTCCTGCTACTGGAACGACACCACGCTCGGCTGTTCCGGGTTCGACTCCATCATCGTCAAGCTGCGGCCGGAATTCTTCATCAACGGCCCATCCGGTCCGTTCTGTCTCGGCGACAGCAGCTTTTACGTCGCCAGCACCAACGCGAACTGGACGGTCGGCGGCGGCAACGCCTTCACCGGTAACGGGACGAACGCCATCACGGTGTACTGGACCAACCCTGGCATCCATACGGTGACGGCGACGTCGCTTACCCCGGGCGCGGTCTGCAACCCGGTCGACAGCATCGTGGCGACGGTGGTCCTGGTGCCCCCGCCCCTCGCGATCATCGGGCCGGCCAGCGCCTGCGCGAGCACGGCCTACCAGTACTCCGCGACCCCCTCGGGCGCGGGGTACACGATGCTCTGGAGCGTGACCGGCGGCGGGACCATCATCGGATCCCCGACCGCGAACCCGGTGACCGTGCAGTGGAGCGGCCCCGGGACCATCTCGGTCCAGCAGGTACAGATCGCGGCGCCGCAATGTCCGTCGGCCCCGATATCGATGGGCGTGACGCTCTTCTCCGTGGCGGTGATCGCCGGCCCCGACACCGTCTGCATGGACCAGTCGTCGGTCTTCACGGCCGGCGGTCCCAACCCCTTCATCGACTACCAGTGGTCGATCGAGGACGGATTCGGCAACCCCTCGTCGGCCGGGAGCATCACCTCCGGCCAGGGGACCAACTCGATCAACGTCCTCTGGCACGGCCCGGGCGGCAGCGCCGTCGTGGTCCTCAAGGTGTGCGGCGGCACCCTGACCCATCCCGTGGTCATACTGCCGAAACCGACCCCGACGATACTGGTGGCGGGCACAGTCTGCGCCGGCGGGGGCGGATCGGCCGTCCTCTCGGTGACGGGCAGCTACGCCTCGTATTTGTGGTCGAACGGCGACACCACCGCGACCTCCATCATCACGGCGTCCGGTCCGTACAGCGTCACGGTCGTGACCGCCGCCGGCTGCAGCGCGACGGCGACGATCAACGTCCCGGCGGCCCCGGCCCCGGTGGCGAGCATCTCGACACCCGATCCGATCAGCTACTGCCTGCCCGCGTCGATCAGCACGACCCTCCACGCGCTGGTGGGGACCGGTAACACCTACACCTGGTACCCGGGGGCGATCGTCGGCGGCCCGACCTACTCGGTCCCCGGCACGGGAACCTACTACGTCGTGGTGACATCACCCAACGGGTGCACGGCGACGTCCAACAGCATCACCGTCACGGCGGTGAACTGCCCGGGCGGCGGCGGAGGCTGTACGCCCCAGGCGTATTCGCTGGCCATCGCGGACACCGTGCAGACGCCGAACTGCAACCTCATCAATTTCGGGGCGGTCAGCTCGAACGTGAGCAATTTCTCCTGGACGTTCGGCGACGGCGGGACCGCGGGTAACCTCGTGAACACGTCGCACCTCTACACGACTGCCGGGTACTACACCGTCACGCTCTGCGGAGACGTTCCGGCCGTCCCGTCGGGCACCTGCCCGGTGTGTACAACCATCACGGTGGCGATACCGATCGCGGCCGACTTCGACACGCTCGTCGACTGCGACTCGGTGACGTTCACCGAGCTGGCGACGAACCTCCCGGCCAACACGATCACCTCCTACAGCTGGAGCTTCCCGGGCGGTTCGCCCTCCTCGTCGTCGCTCCAGGTGCCGCCCACGGTCTATTATGCGACCCCGGGAACGCACTCCGTGACACTCACCGTCTCCGACGGGTCGTGCATCGCGTCGATCACGAAAAACGTCACGACCAACCCTCCGCCGTCGGGCACATTCACCCTCCCGCCGACGGCCTGCGCCGGCATCAACATCCCGCTCAACGGGGTGGGCGCGGGGATCACCGGCTGGGCGTGGGACTTCGGGGACGCCAGCACCTCGGCGGTCCAGAACACGTCGCACACCTGGGCGACCGGCGGGACCTTCATCGTGACGCTGACGGTGACCAACGCCGACAACTGCGTCGGGGTCTTCACGGACACCGTGACGATCTATCCGCCCGACACCACCTGCACGATCACGCCGCCCGCGACGGCGCCGATCTGCCAGGGCGATTCGGTCCTCCTGACCGCCTCCGCCGGGACGGCGTACCAGTGGCTGCTCAACGGCAATCCGATCGGGGGGGCGACGCTCCCGACCTACTACGCCAGCGCGACGGGGAGCTACTCGGCGATCGTCTATGACGCCAACGGCTGCCCCTGCACGACCGACGTGGTGATCGTGACGGTCAACCCGCCGCCGGTGGTCACGCCCCAGGCGAACCCCGGACCGGTCCTCTGCGGCCCGGCGTTCGTCACGCTGACGACGTATTTCGACGCCACGTACATCTATTCCTGGACACAGGTGGCCGGACCTCCCGAGCCGATCACCAACGCCGGAGGGACGCCGGCCTACGTCAATCTCACGGTGCCGGGGACGTACACCTTCCAGGTGCTGGTCATCGACGGGTATGGCTGCGCGGACAGCGCGACGGTGTCCATCATCCTCCACCCGACGCCCGCGCCGCCGTTCATCACTCCCTCGGGCAGCACCATCCTCTGCAAGGGGGACTCGGTCACGCTGACCAGCTCGGCCGCCACCGGGAACCTCTGGAACACCGGCGCGACGACGCAGAGCATCACGGTCAAGACGGGGGGGACGTACACGGTGACGGTCATCGACGCGAACGGATGCCCCTCGAGCGCGACCATCTCGGTGACGATGTCCATCGCCGACTTCAGCCTCTTCCCGTTCGGGTGCGACACGCTCTGCGACTCCGCGTGGATCCCCGGGCCGATCGGGCCGTTCCTCGGGTACTACACGTACCAGTGGCAGCTCAACGGCGTGAACATCGCGCCGGCGAACGGCACCAACCAGCAGCTGCTGGCCACCACCAGCGGGATCTACTCGCTCATCCTGACCGGCCCCGGGCCGACGTTCTGCAAGGACACCTCGGGGAACTACAACGTCACGATCGACCCGTGCGATTCACTCTGCACGACGAAGATCTGCGGCCGGAAATGGTGGGACAAGAACGGCGACCACAAATTCAACTACGGCACCGAAACGGGGATCCCGAACTGGAAGATCTGCCTGGTGAAGTGCGACGAGTACGGGCGTCCGACCAAGGACACCGTGGCGTGCACGACCACCGATTCCCTCGGGTTCTACTGCTTCGAGAATATCTGCGCCGGGTGCTACGTGATCGTCGAGCACAACAAGCCGGGATGGCAGCAGACCTGGCCCGTGAACCCGCCGTATTACACGATCACGGTGGGCGACACCGGAACCTACATGGGCTTCGACTTCGGCAACAAGTGGAAGAAGATCAAGCTCTGGTCGACCAAGGACACGGTGGGCATCGCGCCCAACGAGTTCATCCTGCCGGGCGAGCACGCGTACCCGGTCTGCCACCCGTGGCCGTACACGGTGGAACGTTCCACGAACGACGGCGCGGACTGGTCGACGGTCTTCGAGGGTGTGGTGACGGATAACTCCGACGTCATCCCGGGCTTCCTGCCCGGGATGTACCGCATCACCCGTCACATGATCGCCAATTACCGGCCGGACAGGATCTACCTGAACGACACGCTGATTTCGGACGGCTCGACGAACGCGGCGATCATCAACCTGCCGGATTCGTCGAAGGGGGTGTCACTCCTGTTCCTGAACACCTACGAGCCCGATACGACGGTCTCCTTCAGGACGTTCACGGCGGCCCAGCTCGCCGGCGACGACCAGAAAAAGGTGGTCAGGCGGTCGAAACCCAACAAGCCGCTCACGCTGCCGAACACGGCGAACGTGATCGACGAGATCCTGAAGCAGGGCTTCGCGATCGTGGTCGGCGTTCCCGACGAATTCAATTCCGCCGGGAAGATGCTGCCGTACCTCCTGCCCGGGAAGCAGGCCAACGTGTTCAAGACCCTCAACTACAGGAGCGTCAGGCACGACAGCATACCGCGCGGCCTCGACTTCGATGTCAAGGGGAAGCCGATCATGAAGCGACAGAAGGTGGTCCTGCCGACGAAGCACAACA
>CAZQSM010000101.1:0-2921 GCA_964596065.1 uncultured Chlorobiaceae bacterium
GCGATGATGAACGAACGCCTCCGCTCCCTCGCCATCGATTTCGTGACCGTCAACCTCGCGTGGACGGTCTATTACCTGACCCGCGTCCGGGCCGGAATCTTCCCGAACGCCATCGAGCCCGACTTCCTCGTGCCGATGTTCTCGGTCTGGGCCTACTGGACGGTCGTCTTTTTCCTTTTCGGCCTCTACCGCCCCTGGTACGGGAAGTCCCGGTTCGACGAGCTGGCGGCCGTCTTCCGCGCGACGCTCTTCGGCGTGCTCCTCCTCTTCTTCATCATTTTCATCGACGACCAGGGCGTCGGCGGGCCGGTCTATACCCGGCTGCTCATCCTCGTCTACTGGCTGCTGATGCTCGGGCTCGTGGGTGGGGGGCGCCTGCTCCTGCATACGCTCTTCCGGCGGCTGCTCATCGCCGGCATCGGACTCAGGAACACGCTCATCGTGGGATGGCAGGAGAAGGCCCGCGCGCTGGTCGATTCGCTCCTGCAGTACCCCGGGCTGGGGCACCGGATCGTCGGGTTCGTCCCGGTCGGTCCGGACCAGCCCGCCGAATCGTACCGGGGCATCCCGGTCGTCGGGACGGTCGACCGGCTCCCGGAGGTGATCGGGACGATGGAGGTCCGGGACGTGATCATCGCGCTCGACTCCGCCGACCACGACCGCCTCCTCTCGGTGATCGCGGCGTGCGACGGGAAGGCCGTGTCGATGAAGATCATCCCCGACCTCTACGACATCATCAGCGGCCAGGCCCGCACCAACCAGATCTACGGCTTCCCGCTCATCGAAATATCGCCGCAGCTGATGCAGCCGTGGGAGCGGCTCGTCAAACGTACGATGGACATCACCCTCTCCTTCCTCATCCTGGCGCTGGGGCTGCCCGTGTGGCTGATGGTGGTCCTCGCGATCAAGCTCGATTCAAAGGGCCCGGCCTTCTACACCCAGGTGAGGGTCGGCAGGGACGAGAAACCGTTCAAGGTGATCAAGTTCCGGTCGATGTACCGGGAGGCGGAAAAAAGTTCCGGCCCGGTATGGGCGAACAAAGAGGACCCGCGCATCACGCGTGTGGGGAGGATCCTCCGGCGGCTCAGGATCGACGAGGTGCCCCAGTTCATCAACGTGCTCGACGGCGACATGAGCCTCATCGGTCCGCGACCGGAACGGCCGTTTTTCGTGGAACAGCTTTCGAAGGAGATTCCGTTGTACAAGCGGCGGCTCAAGGTGCGCCCCGGGATCACGGGCTGGGCGCAGGTGAAACACAAATACGACGAAAACGTCGAGGACGTCAGGAAAAAGGTCGAATACGACCTCTATTATATCGAAAACATGTCGCTACGGATGGACTTCAAGATTTTCCTGAACACGATCGCGGTCGTCCTCCTCGGGAAGGGGCACTGATGCCGGCGCGCAACCTCCTCGTCGCCCTCATCATGCCGGTCGTCCTCGGGACGACGGTTGCCCGCGCCCAGGTGGAGAACGTCCCGGTCCAGAACCAGGTCTATGAATTTCTCGACAGGCTCGGCGTCAGGGGAATCGTGCCGCTCGCGAGCGCGACGATGATCCCGATGTCGCGCGCCGCGGTCGCGGGACTGCTCTGGCGGGCGGAGGCGAAGCGCGCCGATCTCTCCCCGGCGGAAGCAGACTACCTCGACAAATTCCGGCGGGAGTTCGCGAGCGAACCTGGCGGCGACAGTGCGTCCGCGGGACTCTTCAACGGCGCGACCGCGGCTGAACTCTTCTCCGACCGTGAGAAATACCTCTACCATTACGCCGATTCGTCGGCGACGCTCTACCTCGAATTCATCGGTTCGCTCGGGCACCGGAGGGCCGGCGGGGATGCATTCGACAACACGCACGCATCGTTCGAAACGCACGGCTTCAGGGCGAGGGGAACCGTCAGGGGGAAGCTCGGATACTTCGCGCAGGTGACCAACGGCACGCTCTACGGCGACAGGAATTTCGCGCTCTCGGACCCCCGCCTGCGCACGAACGTGAAGTTCAACGAACTGAACTCGCCGTACTTCGATTTCGCGGAGGCCTACCTGCGCGCGGACCTCTCCTGGTTCAACCTCGAATTCGGCCGGGAGTTCCTGAAACTCGGCACCGGCTACTCCGACCGGCTGATCCTGAGCGACAACGCGCCTGCGCTCGACCTGGTCAGGCTCGACGCTTCCTACGGGTCCGTGCGGTACACGTTCCTCCACGGCTCCGTGCTGCTCGAGCCGGAGTGGTTCGCCGGGCTCCCGGCGGGCGATCCGGCCCGGATGGTGAACAAATATGTCGCCATCCACAGGGTGGAAGCGTCGCTGTTCGGAGTCGTGAACGCGGCATTCTCGGAGGCGGTGATCTACCACCGCACGGCGATGGAGTTCGCCTACCTCAACCCCCTGATCTTCCTAAAATCGGCGGAACATTCGCTCAGGGACAGGGACAACACGCTGATGGCGTTCGACATCGAGCTCTTCCCGGCGGCCGGGTACAAGCTCTTCGGGGCGCTCCTGGTCGACGACGTCGACTTCTCGAAACTCGGCACCGGTTGGTGGGGCAACCAGTTCGGGTGGCAGGGGGGGGCGTACCTCGCGAACGCCGCCGGCATCGACAACGTCGACCTCCACGCCGAATACACGAGGATCGAGCCGTACGTCTATTCGAACCGCCTCCCCGGCAACGCGTATACGAACGGGGAGTTCGGCCTCGGGCACCGGCTGGAACCGAATTCCGACGAATGGCTCGTCCGCGTGGTCGCGAGGCCTTCCTCCGCGCTCCGCGGATCGGTGGGCTTCAGGAAAACCCGCCACGGGGCGAACGTGGTGGAGGACGGCGTCGTCACGCTCAACGTCGGCGGCGACGCGCTCGCCGGCCATCGCGCCGGCGACCCCGACGCGGCAAGATTCCTCGCCGGCCTCCTCACGGAAACGCGATCG
>CAZQSM010000101.1:3021-6339 GCA_964596065.1 uncultured Chlorobiaceae bacterium
CCCGACGGGACCGCCGCCATCGTGGAGCGGATGATGGAACGCGAGAAGCGGATCCACATCCTGAAGCGCCCCGGCAAGATGGGGCTCGGCACCGCCTACGTGGACGGATTCCGGTACGCCATCAGGGAGGGGTACGATTTCGTCTTCGAGATGGACGCCGATTTTTCGCACAACCCCGAGGAGATACCGAAGTTCCTGGAGAAGGTCCGAGACCACGACCTCGTCATCGGATCGCGCTACACCAACGGGGTTCGTGTGGTGAACTGGCCGATCCGGCGGCTCATCCTGAGCTACGCGGCGAACGTCTACACCAGGGTGGTGACCGGGATGCCGGTGAAGGACGCCACCGGCGGCTTCAAGTGCTTCCGCCGGAAGGTGCTCGAGGCGATCGACCTCGACCGGGTCCGGTCGAACGGCTACGCCTTCCAGATCGAGATGAACTTCAAGGCGTGGTGCAAGGGCTTCAGGCTCCGCGAGCACCCGATCATCTTCGTCGACCGGCACTCCGGCGAGTCGAAAATGTCGCGGAAGATCGTCTACGAGGCGGTCTTCATGGTGTGGAAGCTGAAATTCCGGAAGATCACCGGGTCCCTCTGACGCCGCGGCAATGGACCTCTCGGTCATCATCGTCAACTACAACGTCCGCGACTTCCTCGGGAACGCGCTGACTTCCGTCGGGCAGGCGCTCAGGGGGATGGAGGGCGAGGTGATCGTCGTGGATAACGCCTCCGACGACGGGAGCGTCGAGATGGTTCGGGCCAGGTTCCCCTCCGTGAAGGTGATCGCCGGCGAAACGAACATCGGCTTCGCGGCGGCGAACAACGTGGCGCTTCGGCAGGCGAAGGGACGCCACCTGCTGCTCCTGAACCCCGACACGGTGGTGCAGGAGGACACCTTCCGGACGATCGTCCGCTTCCTCGACGAGCACCCCGACGCGGGGCTCGCCGGCTGCAGGATCCTCAATCCTGACGGCACCCTGCAGCCCGCCTGCCGGCGGAGCTTCCCCACCCCGTGGGTGGCCTTCACGAAGATCTCCGGCTTGAGCGCCCTCTACCCGCGCTCCAGGATCTTCGGCAGGTACAACCTCGGCTACCTCGATCCCGACGCGACATACGAGGTCGACGCGATCAGCGGGTCGTTCATGGCGGTGCGCCGCGAGGCGTACGAGAAGGTGGGCGGGCTCGACGAGGAATACTTCATGTACGGCGAGGACCTCGACTGGTGCTTCAAGATCAAGCAGGCGGGATGGAAGGTCTACTACGTCAGCGGGACGCGGATCATCCACTACAAGGGGGAGAGCGTCCGGCGCAGCGGCCTCGACGAGGTGCGCACCTTTTACGACGCGATGCGCGTCTTCGTCGCGAAACACCACGGCGGCAACCCCCTCAACGGGGTGATCCTCCGGGGGGGGATCACGATTCGGCAATGGATCGCCTTCCTGATGCGGGCCGTCCGTCCGATGCGCGCGTCCGCGCTCGACCTCGTGCTGATGGCGGCCGCCTGGCTGGCCGCTGAATACTTATGGCTCGGGGAGATCTTCCGGTTCCCCGCCTACGCGTACCCGATCATGCTCCTGGTCCCGTGGGCGGTCGTCGCGGGGGTGCTCCACAGGATGGGCGGCTACACGTCGAGGAAATATTCCCTGCCGGTGGTCGCCGGATCGGTGGTCACGGGGTACGTGCTCCTTTCCGCGGCGACCTTTTTCCTGCGGGACTACGCGTTCAGCCGGATGGTGGTGTTGATCTCCGGGACGCTCAATATATTCCTCCTCACGGGATGGAGGCTCCTGGCGTTCCGGCTCCTCCGCTCCTCACCGGGGGGGAAGGGGGGGACCTTTGGCCGTCCTTCGCTCATCGTCGGTTCCGACGCCTCGGGCAGGGAGGTGGCGAGGCGCCTCCGGTCGAATCCCGAGGGCGGGTACGACGTGGTGGGCTTCATCGACACCACGAGCCGGCGCATCGGGGAGCGGGTGGACGGGGTTGAAATTCTCGGTAGTATTGACAATATTGGAAAAATCATCCAACAGGAAAAGGTCTCGGAAGTGATATTTTCGACGGAAGCGCTGTCGTATCAGGACATTCTGTCCGTGATCGCCAGGACCGGGAGCCGCTGGGTGAATTTCCGCCTTGTGCCGACAAGCCTCGAGGTGATCATCGGCAAGACCCACATCGACCGGCTGAACGACCTTCCCTTCGTCCAGATCGAATACAGGCTCCACCAGTTCTCGAACAGGTTCTTCAAGCGATTGCTCGACCTCGCCGGCGGATCGCTGCTCTATGTGACGGTCTATCCGTTCGTCCGGAAAGGGAACGGATCCGCCGGCGCCGGCCCCGTGAACCGTTTCGCGCTCCTTCCGAAGGTCCTCGCCGGGACGATGAGCCTCGTCGGTCCGACCGGCATCGCCGACCGCCGGCCTGCCGGATACCTGGGAAAGCCCGGCCTGACGAGCCTCGCAGACCTCAACACGAAGGCGGAGATCACCGCGGAGGAGCGGGAGCGGTACGACGTGTATTACGCCAAGAACCAGTCGTTCCTCCTCGACCTCGAAATCCTCGTCAAATCGTTCCGTACCGGGAGGTAGCGGCAGCCGATGGCCAGATCCGTACTCGAATTCGAAAAGCCGATCGTCGAGCTCGAACAGAAGGTCGAGGAGATGCGGAAGTACGCCGATTCCCTCGACATCGCCGACGAGATCCGCACGCTGGAGGAAAAAATCCAGTCGCTGAGGAAGAGCGTCTTCAGCAACCTCACCCGGTGGCAAAAGGTCCAGCTCGCGCGCCATCCTGACCGCCCCTACACGCTCGATTACATCGCGATGATGACCACCGACTTCGTGGAGTTGCACGGGGACAGGGCCTTCAGCGACGACAAGGCGATCGTCGGCGGGTTCGCGCACCTCGGCGACCACCCGGTGATGATCATCGGGCACCAGAAGGGGCGGGACACGAAGTCCAACGTCTACCGGAATTTCGGGATGCCCAACCCGGAGGGGTACCGCAAGGCCCTCCGGCTGATGCGGCTGGCGGCGAAGTTCGGGCGGCCCGTGATCACGCTCCTCGACACGCCGGGCGCCTATCCGGGGCTCGAGGCCGAAGAGCGGGGCCAGGCCCAGGCCATCGCCCAGAACCTCTTCGAGATGTCGCGCCTCCCCGTGCCGATCATCGTGGTGATCATCGGCGAGGGGGCGTCGGGCGGGGCGCTCGGCCTCGGCATCGGCGACAGGGTCCTGATGCTGGAGAACACCTGGTACAGCGTCATCTCGCCGGAGTCGTGCTCGAGCATCCTCTGGCGGAGCTGGGACTTCAAGGAGCAGGCCGC
>CAZQSM010000102.1:0-6268 GCA_964596065.1 uncultured Chlorobiaceae bacterium
GCATCGCCCGCGCCTCGGTGACGCTCCTGAAAAACGGCGGGACCCTGCCGCTCGGCCGGGGAAAGGGGAGGATCCTGCATATCGTGGTGAGTGACGTCGAGGAATACCGGACCGAAATCAACCGCCCTGACGCCTACTGGCCGAACGAACGGGTGGGTGAGTATTACTCCGGCCTCATCCGGGCGCGCTGGAAGAATACGCAGACGCTCCGCATCGATCCGTCGACTTCCAGGGCCGTGATCGATTCGTTCGCCCGGCGTTCCGCGTCGGCGGGTGTCGTGCTCCTCTCCGTCTTTTCGAAAGCGCGTTCGTCGGGCGGCAAGGCGGGACTGCAGCAGCCGCTCATCGACGGGATCGGTAAGATCGTCGCCGCCAACCCGCGGAGCGTGATCGTGTCGCTCGGAAGCCCCTACGTGCTCGCCGCGCTCCCCGGGGCCTCCGCCTATCTCTGCGCCTACTCCGACGCCGAGGCGTCCGTCGAGGCGACCGCGGAGGTCCTGTTCGGGGAGAGCCCCGCCGTGGGACGCCTCCCGGTGACGATCCCCGGAACGTTCGACTACGGCGCCGGAATCGTGACGAACCAGCTGACGCTGCGCCACGACACCCCCCCCGAGGCGGGTGTCGACCCCGGGTCGCTCGATCGCGTCGATTCGGTCCTCAACGCGGCGATCGCGGACTCGACATTCCCCGCCGCCCAGCTCGTGGCGGTGCGCGACAACGGCATCGTGATCGACAGGGCATACGGCCGGCTGACCTACGGCGCCGACGCCCCGGCCGTGTCGAATGAAACCCTCTTCGACATCGCGTCGGTGACGAAGGCGGTCGCCACGACCGCGGCCGTGATGAAGCTCTTCGACGAGGGAAAACTCAGCCTCGACGACCGCGCCGGCCGCTTCATCCCCGCCTTCGACTCCGGCGTGAAATCGGCCATCACCGTCGAACAGCTCCTCAGGCACCGGGCGGGCCTGCCGCCGTTCAGGAATTATTTCCTCACCACGGCCGGCCCCGCCCAGGCGCTCGATTCCGTCCTGCTGACGCCGCTCGTCGCGAGGCCGGGCGACACGACCATCTACAGCGACCTCGGGTTCATCATCCTCGGGAAGATCGTCGAGGCTCTCACCGGCTCCCGGCTCGACCGCTACGTCGACTCGGTGTATTACGCGCCGCTCGGGATGACGCGCACGATGTTCCTCCCCCCGGCGGAGCTCCGGGACAGCGCGGCGCCGACGGAATATGACTCGGTCTACCGGAGGCAGCTCGTGAGGGGGATCGTCCACGACGAGAACGCCTACGCGCTCGGCGGCGTCGCGGGCCACGCGGGCCTCTTTTCGACCGCCGCCGACCTGGCGGTGTTCACGCAGATGCTGATGAACGGCGGCACGTACGGGGGCGTCCGCTACCTGCGGTCACAGACGGTGGCGCTCTTCACCGGGAGGAACGACACCACCCTGGAGCGGGGGCTGGGCTGGGACTTCGTCTCGACGTCGGGATACCGGAGTTCCGGCGCGTTCTTTTCCAACGCCTCCTTCGGCCATCTCGGTTTCACCGGCACGTCGGTGTGGGCCGATCCCGGAAAGAAAATTTTTATTATATTGCTGACGAATCGTGTGTATCCGACGCGAAACAACCAGAAAATCAGGTCCGCCAGGCCGGCGATTCACGATGCGGTGATGCGGGCGCTCGGATCCCGGTAACCTCAACATCCGCTTCAGGTTGCACCGTTGCTCCGCCACCCGGGAGCCGGCGGCAAGGACCATAACCAGACCCAGGACCCGACAATGAAAATCCCCAAATTCAAGAACGAACCCCTCACCGATTTTTCAAAAAAATCCAACCGCCTCAAACAGGAGAAGGCCCTGCGCGACGTCGAAGCAGGGTTCGGGACGCACTACCCGAACATCATCGGCGGCAGGCGGATCACCGGCGGCGAGACCATCGCCTCGCACAACCCCTCCGACCCCTCCCAGGTGGTGGGCTATTTTCAGAAAGGGAGCGTCGACGACGCCCTGAAGGCGCTCGATGCCGGCCTCACCGCGTTCGAGAAGTGGAAGCTCGTCGCCCCGGCGAAACGGGCGGCCCTCCTCTTCAAGGCGGCCCGGGTGATGCGCCGGAAGCGCTTCGAGCTGAACGCCATCGAGATCCTCGAGGTCGGAAAAACGTGGATCGAGGCGGACGGCGACGTGGCCGAGGCGATCGACTTCCTGGAATTCTACGGCCGCGAGATGCTCCGCTACTCGCAGATGAAGACCGCCATCCAGCTCCCGGGGGAAAAAAACGAGCTGGTGTATATTCCGCTTGGCGTCGGCGTCGTCATCCCTCCCTGGAATTTTCCGCTGGCGATCCTCGCCGGGATGGCGAGCGCGGCGGTCGTCACGGGCAACACGGTCGTCCTGAAGCCCTCGAGCGATTCCCCGCGGACCGGCTTCGCCTTCATGGAGATCATGGAGGAGGTCGGACTTCCGCCCGGGGTGATCAATTTCGTGAGCGGTCCGGGGAGCGCCGTCGGCGACACCCTGGTCTGCCATCCGAAGATCCGCTTCATCTCCTTCACCGGCTCGAAGGAGGTGGGCATCCACATCTACGAGGAGGGCGCGAAGGTCCGGCCCGGCCAGATCTGGCTCAAGCGCGTCGTCGCCGAGATGGGGGGGAAAGACTCGATCATCGTCGACCGCGAGACCAACCTCGACGAGGCGGTGGCGGGGGTGGCGGTCGCGGCGTTCGGGTTCCAGGGACAGAAATGCTCGGCCTGTTCCCGCGCGATCGTGGACGACAAAGTGTATGACCGCTTCGTGGACCTGCTGAAGAAGCGGGTGGAGTCGATGACCGTCGGGGAGGCGAAGGACCTGTCGAACTTCATGGGGCCGGTCGTCAACAAGGGTTCGATGGAGAAGATCCTGGCCTATGTCGAAACCGCGGTGAAGGAGGGGGGCCGCCTCATCACCGGCGGGAAGCCCGCCGCGGGCGACGGATATTTCATCCAGCCCACGGTCATCGCCGACGTCGACCCGATGGGTACCATCGCCCAGGAGGAGATCTTCGGTCCGGTGCTCGCCGTGATCAGGGCGCGGGATTTCGACCACGCCCTGCAGATCGCCAACAACACCGAGTTCGGGCTCACCGGCGCCGTCTACACGCGCAACAGGAAGAAGCTGGCGAGGGCCCACGCGGAATTCCACTGCGGCAACCTCTACCTCAACCGGAAATGCACCGGCGCGATGGTGGGAGCGCACCCGTTCGGCGGCTTCAACATGAGCGGGACCGATTCCAAGGCCGGCGGCCAGGACTATCTCGGCCTCTTCCTGCAGGCCAAATCGATCGCAACGAAGAAAAAATCAGGGTGAGAAGATGAAAATCCACGAATACCAGGCAAAGGAGATCCTCAGGAAGTTCGGCGTTCCCGTTCCCAACGGCCGGGTCGCGTTCACGGTGGCCGAGGCGGTGTCCGCGGCCGGCGAGCTCGGCGGCAGCGTCTGGGTGGTGAAGGCGCAGATCCACGCCGGCGGGCGGGGGAAGGGGGGCGGAGTCAAGGTCGCCCGTTCGATCGACGAAGTGCGCGACTGGGCCGCGAAGATCCTCGGGATGACGCTCGTGACGCACCAGACCGGGCCCGAGGGCCGGGTGGTCCGTCGCCTCCTCATCGAGGAGGGGATCCCGATCGCCAGGGAACTCTACGTCGGCATTACGCTCGACCGGGCGCAATCGAAAAACGTCGTGATGGCGTCAACGGAAGGCGGCGTCGAGATCGAGAAGGTGGCGGAGGAGACACCCCACCTGATCCTGAAGGAGGCCATCGACCCCGCGATCGGGTTCCGCGATTTCCAGGCGCGCCGGCTGGCCTTCGGGCTCGGCGTCACCGGGGACGCGTTCAAGAACCTGGTGAAGTTCCTCGGCGCGCTCGCCAGGGCGTACCAGGAGACCGACGCCTCGCTCGCCGAGATCAACCCCCTGGTGATCACGACCGACGGCCGGGTCCTCGCGCTCGACGCCAAGGTCAACTTCGACGACAACGCCCTCGACCGGCACAAGGAGTTCCAGGCGCTGCGCGACACCGACGAGGAGGAGCCGCTGGAGATCGAGGCCGCGAAATCGAACCTCAACTACATCAAGCTCGACGGCAACGTGGGCTGCATGGTCAACGGGGCCGGCCTGGCGATGGCCACGATGGACATCATCAAGCTCGCGGGCGCCGAACCGGCGAATTTCCTCGACGTCGGCGGCGGCGCGAACGCGGAAACCGTGTCGAACGGCTTCCGGATCATCCTCTCCGACCCGAACGTGAAGGCCGTGCTGATCAACATCTTCGGCGGCATCGTCCGCTGCGACAGGGTGGCGCTCGGGGTGGTCGAGGCGGCGCGCCGGGTCCACGTGGAACTGCCGGTGGTCGTGCGCCTCGAAGGGACCAACGCCGTCCAGGCGCGCGAACTCCTCGCGGAGTCGGGGCTCAACTTCGCCGTGGCGACGAGCCTGCAGGACGCGGCCTCGAAGGTCACATCCGCCATACGGAACAACTAGGAGTCACGATGCGCGTCGCACGGGTCAAAGGGGCCGGGAAGGTCCGCCATCCCTACGTCAGGCGGATCCTCACGAACCTGGAGGGGAAGGATGCCCACCGGATCTTCGCCTCCGGACCGGCGGAATTGCGAAAGGCCATCCGCGGGCTGAGCGCCGCTCAGATGCGTCGCCGTCCCGCCCCCGGGAAGTGGCCCATCTCGTACCTCGTCCACCATATCTGCGACACGGAAGTGGGACTCGGGTTTCGCATCCGGCTGGCCCTTTCGGCGAGCGGGGTCCGGTTCCAGGCGTTCGACCAGGACCAGTGGGCGGCGGGACTGCACTACGACCGCCGGAGCGTGGCGGCGAGCGTGGCGCTTTACTCGTCGCTCCGCGCCTCCCACCTGGAGCTGCTTCGATTTGCCTCCGCGCGCGACCTGAAAAAGTTCGGCGTCCACGAGGAGCGGGGGAAGGAAACCGTCGAACGGGTCATCCACCTCCTCGCGGGGCACGACCTGAACCACCTGCGCCAGATCAGGGCCATCCGCGCCGGGATCACCCGGCGATAAGGACCCGTGAAACCCGACGAACGATACGAGCCGGTCATCGGCCTTGAGGTCCACGCCCAGCTCCTGACACGGTCGAAGGCGTTTTGCGGGTGCTCCACGGAGTTCGGCCGCGAACCCAACTCGAACGTCTGTCCCGTCTGCCTCGGACTGCCCGGTGTCCTCCCGGTGCTCAACCGGAAACTGGTGGAGTTCATCGTCCGGCTCGGGGTCGCCACCGGCTGCACGATCGCGGAGCGTTCGGTCATGGCGAGGAAACACTACTTTTACCCCGACCTGCCGAAGGGGTTCCAGGTCTCCCAGTTCGAGGATCCGGTCTGCAGCGGCGGCGCCATCGAAATCGACGCCGGCGACGGCGTCCCGAAGACGATCGGCATCACCCGCATCCACATGGAGGAGGACGCCGGAAAATCGATCCACGATATGGACGTCGACACGCTCGTCGACCTGAACCGCTGCGGCGTCCCGCTGATCGAGATCGTCAGCGAACCGGACCTGCGCTCGCCCCGCGAAGCGTACCTGTACCTCTCACGGATCCGGCAGCTGGTCACATACCTCGGCATCTGCGACGGGAACATGGAGGAGGGGAGCCTCCGGTGCGACGCGAACGTCTCGGTGCGAAAACGCGGTGAGACCGCCTTCGGGACGAAGACCGAGGTGAAAAACATGAATTCGTTCAGGAACGTGGAGCGCGCGCTCGAGTTCGAGATCCGACGGCAGATCGCGCTCCTCGACGAGGGCGGGCGGGTGGTCCAGGAAACGCTCTTCTGGGACGCCGGCCAGGGGGCAGCGATCCCGATGCGGAGCAAGGAGGAGGCCCACGACTACCGCTACTTCCCCGAGCCCGACCTTGTGCCGGTGGTGATCCCCGCGGCGATGGTCCGGGAGATCCGCGACGCGCTCCCGGAACTCCCCGTGGCGCGGCGCGACCGCTACGAGCGCGAACTCAGCCTTCCGCGCTACGACGCCGACGTGCTCAGCGCCGAGAAGGAAACGGCCGATTATTTCGACGCCGTACTCCGGACGCTGCCCTCCGGCCCCGAGGCCGCCAAGAGCGCCGGGAACTGGGTGATGACCGAGGTGCTCCGCGCCGTCGGCGAGGGGAAGGCGCAGATCGCCTCGTTCCCCGTCGCCCCGGGACACCTGGCGGCGATGATCGGGCTGATCAGGGACGGGACCATCTCCTCGAAGATCGCGAAGGAAGTCTTCGC
>CAZQSM010000103.1:0-4841 GCA_964596065.1 uncultured Chlorobiaceae bacterium
CGATGGCGTCCCTGTTCCAATCGAGGACCACCCATTCCACCCTCCCGCAGCCGCGGCGGCGGCCCTCCGAGACCACCGACCGGAACAGCCGTTTGCCGATCCCCTCCCCCCTGCGGTCGGGGAGCACGAACAGGTCTTCAAGATGGAGTGTGGGCAGGCCGAGGAAGGTGGAATATGTTTCGAAGACGATTGCGTAACCGACCGCCGCCTTACCGCTCACGGCGAGGAGTGTGTCGAACCGACGGTCCTGCCCGAACGCGTCGCCCAGCAGGCGCCGTTTCGCGGCGGGTTTCGGCCGGGGAAGGCGTTCATAATCCGCGAGGGCGTCGAGGAGCCGGAGCAGCGAAGGGCCGTCCCGTTTCGTGGCGCGCCGTATCTTCAACCGGCTGGTCATCCCGTCGCCGGGGGAGCCTCCGGGGCGGGCCGGTGCCCGCCACAGGTCAGCACGGGGAGCCGCGGGTAGCGCGGGTAGAAGGGGTCGCTCGCCGAGAGAAGGCAGAGGATGAATCCGGAGCCGCTGCGGTTGCCGGTGCGCCGGGCGTTGACGCACGACCCGCAGAGTCCGGTTCCTTCGGGAAGCGCCGGGTCGGGCATCGCGGGGAACGGGAAGGGTTATTCCTGGCGGGGCGGGGCGTCCTGTTTCGTGGCCCCGGAGGATTCGAGCTGTTCGATCACCCGGGTGAGGCCCTTCGACACGAGCGTGTCGAGCAGCGTCCCGCTGATCCTCACGGTCGGCTCGTCCATCTGTCGC
This sequence comes from uncultured Chlorobiaceae bacterium, assembly GCA_964596065.1. Classification (GTDB taxonomy): domain Bacteria; phylum Bacteroidota; class Ignavibacteria; order UBA10030; family SZUA-254; genus SZUA-254. The sequence goes on from CAZQSM010000103.1 coordinate 752, forward strand.
AGCGTCTCCTCCGACTGTTTCGCCTCGGGCTGGACGGTTTCGGCGAGCCTGATGACCGACGGATCGCTGGTGATGTCGGCGATGGCGGCCTGGTTCACGGCGCCGATCGCGAACTTCGCGCCGAGTTCCCTCACCGGCCGGAAGAATTCGTCCGGGACCTCCCGGACGCTCGTGGAGATGAGCTGTCCGACCTCCGACATCCGCCTGTCGAGAGAGCGGCCTTTGGTCTTCGACGACGACGCGAGGGTGTACATCGCGTTGGTGATGTTGGCCGTGAGGGCGGCGGAGGAGGATTGCATCGCCCTCCCGAGCTGCCCGCCGGCCATTTCGACGTGCTCGCCGAGCGCCGTGAGGCCGTACTGGACCGACCGGCCGAGCGATTCGAGCCCCTTCCTGACGTTCTCGCCGTGACGCAGCGTGGATTGCGCCTGGATCCGGGCCGCCTCCATCTGGGAGAAGCCCTGGCTGTAGGTGGTCAGGAGCTGGGTCGAGCGCTCGATGTCGAACCGGAGGCGTTCCACCATCTGGGCGTCACGGCGCTCGTGGTAGTAGTCCCTCGCCTTGTAAAAATGCCAGAGCGAGACCTGCGTCATCAGCTGGAGGTGGGCGGGGTCGGTGCCCATTGCCGACATCGCCTTCTGGCCGATGTGGATGTTCATCGCCGCCTCCCATTCCTTCGATCCGAGCCGGAGAAACCACTGGCGGGCCGCCACCAGGTCGTCGAGGTCGTCGGCGGTGCGCACTTCGCACGACACGCCCCGCTGCGCGTACCCCATCGCCGCCATATAGGCGATGGCGGACGCCGATTTATGGACGCCCAGGTCGGAGAAGAGGCGGAAGGCGATGACCAGCTGGTCGAGCACCTTGTCGGTGAGGTCGCCGGCCTCGTAGTGCTCCTTCACCTTGGCGAAGATCTCCTGCGCGCGCTGGAGCGAGAGTTCGGCGATCTCCCGGTAGCGCTGCTTCAGGATCATCGTGCGCTTCGCGTGCTTGTCGAGGTATTTCTTGTCCTCTTTCCGGAGGGCGGCGATCGCGTCGCGGATGTCGCGCAGCGACACGCATTCGGAGATGGTGTTGGAGCCGCAGAGGTAGCAGGAGCTCCTGGCCTTTTCGTAATCGATCCAGCGATGGTCGCAGCCGAGGCACCGCTCCATCCCCAGCTTGGCGGAGAAGGTGTCGGTCACTGCATCCTTTCCTGGAGTTGGCGGATCAGGCGGTTGTATTCGTCCTCGGTGAGCTCGCCGAAGGCATATTTCGTTTCGATCGTCTCGCGGTCGAAATGCTGCCGGGCCTTCACGGCCACCTGCTTGTAGGTCTCGGCGGCGCGGATCCGGGCGAAGCCGCGGAGGGTCTCGATTTCCTCCTGGTACATCAGCTCCAGCCGGGTGGCGTCGTGGGCGAGGTCGATCGGGCGCTCCCCGGCCGACGCCTTCCGGAGGTTGAGGAGCTCGGAAAATTCGCGCGGGCTGATGTTCTGGAGGATCTCGAGCGCCGTCTCGAATTCCTTCGCCTTGTAATAGAAGTGGTAGGAGAACTTGAACTCCGATTCCCTCAGGAACCAGTCCGCGATGTCGCGGTATTCGGAGGCGCCGAAGCCCGCGCGGTCATATAAAAAGAACAACGAGAGGTAGTCGCCCGAGGAGCGCTTCATCGCCCCGATGCTCTTCATGTCGTTGTTCACCCAGTGGTACCACTCCTGCAGGTCTTCGCGGTTTTCCTGCTGGGCGATCGCCAGGAAGTCGGTGGACCGCTCCCACGCCGTGAAGAAGGCGTAGGTGAGGAGCGCGATGTCGATGTTGTGCGGGTTCGCGATCAGGGCTTCCCGCAGGATGCCGCAGACGGTTTCCCGTTCGTTCCCCGGAAGGGCGAAGAAGAGCTTGATCGGGACCCGCGGAAGGCGGCGGAGCGCGTTATGGTGGTCGCGGAACTGGTGCTGCCGCTGCGGGTTCGATTCGGGGACCTCGAGTTCGAGCTGCTCGATGGCCGTGTAGAAGCGTTCCTTGACGAGGAGTTTCCTCGTGCCGTGGTACCAGGGGGTGTCGGCGTCCCGGAACGCGCTGTCGAGGAACATCCTCCAGGCGCTGAAGCGGCTCTCGATGAATGAATTATCGGGGAGCGGGATGGTGGTCCTGAAGACCGCGATCAGGTTACGGCTGAAGCCGACCTGGTCATCGGGTTCACCCGAAGCGTTGAAGGCCTGCTGGAGGAAATAATGTCGGACCCAGGGGCGCGTCAGGGCCTCATCGACGCCGTGGCGGATCTCCGACTTCGATTTGGTATTCTCGATGAGCACGGTGGGGTAGAGCCCCTCGGCGCCCTCGCGTAATTTTTCCTTTCCCGATTTCAGGATCTGAAACTGGATCACCCGGGGACCTGATAGTTCCACTAGCGAGTTATTGTACCGCTTTAGACAGCACGGATTTACGCTATATGGGAGCGTAAGTTACAATAGTGTCGGAATATACAAAAAAAACGGACGAAGTCCAGTGGAAACCACTGAAAAACGGCAATTCTGCGGGGAGGATTAAAATCGTTGAAATTTGAAGGAAAAAGCCCTATTCCAGGCCGTAATGGCGGGCGAGTCGGCTGGAAATTTTAGGCAATCCGGAGTTCTGTCCGGTCAGGTCGATGTATTTCCCCAGGAGGTCGGTGGGCCCGAGTTTGAGTGTCTCGATGAGGGCCTGTCGTCCGAGGCTCCTGTCGACTTCCCGCGCCATCGCCATCCCCGTCATCGAACCGTAACTCTCCCAGTACCCGCTCAGGTTGGCCGAGTGGAGGATCTCCGCGACCTCCCCGCCGGCGGCCTTCCCCGAAAGGAGCCGTTCGGCGTTCCGGTTGAAGGTCGCGAACGACTCGTCCATCCGCCGGGACCAGTCGTCCGGGAGGCGGTCTCCGATCCGCTGTTCCATCGATACGTAATACGCGATCCCCTCGTTCTGGACGAGGTCGAGAAGATAATCGACGGGAGTGGTGTGGACGGCCCTGTGGCGTTTCCAGGCCGGAGAAGCGTCCTTGTAGAGACCGAACGCGGCGTGGAAGAGTTCGTGGGCGACGGTGACCAGGATGGAGGAAAGCCGCGCCTCCGGCCGCACCGGGTAGCGCGCCGCCGCCGCGAGGTTGATGATGATCGTCAGTTCCCCCTCGCCGTCGCCGACGAACGCCGGCGCGTCCCCGTCCCAGGTGATCCTCCGGACGTACGCGTCGGCGTTTTCGTGTCCGAACGCCACGACGTAGACCGGGACCATGGCGCTGACCGGGATGTCCTCCGGGAAGAGCTGTTCGACCGTGGCGACGACCCTCCGGTTGAAATTGCGCCGCTGGAGCTCGTCGAGGAGTGCTGCGATGGCCCCGGCGTTACGCCTTGCCTCCTCGAGGCCGTAGATGTCGTCGCGGATGATCTGGCCGGCCTGGAGGGAATCGAGGCAGGAGGCGAGCAGGGCCGGGGAATCCGGCCGCCCCGCGATGAGCTCCGACGTGGCCGCGGCGATCCGGTTCCCACGCAGGGCAGCGAGCTGCCGCGTGCCGGGGTACCCGCCGCGGAGCAGCTCGAGCGTCCGTTCGGCCGGGGAGTAATCGATCGAGAGGTTGACGTTGAAGGCGGGGTTCGACTGCGCGCGGGCGGCAGCGCCCGGGAGGAGGGCCGTGAGCGCGGCGAGGACGAGTGCGTGAAGGGCGGAGAGGAGGAGGACCGCCGCCGGTCGATCGTTCATCATTGCGTTCCCGGCCGCATCGGTATCGTGACGCCCTGTTGGCGGGCGTTGTCGATCGCGCGGTCGTAACCGGCGTCCGCGTGCCGGATGATGCCCATCCCCGGGTCGTAGGTGAGTACCCGTTCGAGCCGGCGTTCCGCTTCCGGCGTGCCGTCGGCCACCACCACCATCCCGGCGTGGATCGACAGCCCCATCCCGACGCCGCCGCCGTGATGGACGCTTACCCAGCTCGCCCCGCCCGTCGCGTTGAGGAGGGCGTTCAGGATCGGCCAGTCGGCGATGGCGTCGCTTCCGTCCTTCATCCGCTCGGTCTCCCGGTTGGGCGACGCGACGGAGCCGCAGTCGAGGTGGTCGCGCCCGATCACGATCGGGGCCGACAC
>CAZQSM010000103.1:4941-6223 GCA_964596065.1 uncultured Chlorobiaceae bacterium
CCCGGGATGTCGAAGGCGTCGGCGACGCCCGAGGCGAGCGCCTCGCCGCGGATGTTGTTCCCGTAGTCGAACGTGACGGCGCCTTTTTTCATCAGCCCGAGCATCGCCCGGACGTGTTCGGCGATCGACGCCTTCGCGAGCGCGGAATATTTCCCCGGGTCGGAAACGCGGAGTTTTATCGCGTCCGCATAGGGGATGTGCGCCGGCACGTACCCGTTGAGGGTGTCGTGGGCCGACGTCTGGTCGGTGAGCACGTCGACCCTGATGTTCCTGGCGAGGAGCTCCGGGAGGATCTCGGCCGCGTTCGCGTGCAGCGCGACCGACCGCGCCTCCTTCAGCTCCTTCGCGGTCTGGAGCACCGAGAGCGCCTCGTCGAGCGAGGTCGCCATCGTGTCGACGTATTTCGTCTTCAGGCGCTTCTCGATCCTGTCGCGGTCCGCCTCGATCGCGAGGCAGGCGGCGCCGTTCATCGTGGCGGCGAGCGGCTGGGCCCCGCCCATCCCGCCGAGGCCGGCGGTGACCAGCAGCCTGCCCGCGAGCGACCCGCCGAAGTACCTGTCGGCGACCGCGGCGAAGGTTTCGTAGGTGCCCTGCAGGATACCCTGCGTCCCGATGTAGATCCAGCTCCCGGCGGTCATCTGGCCGTACATCGTGAGGCCGAGCGCCTCGAGCCGCCGGAACTCGTCCCAGCCCGCCCAGTTCGGGACCAGCATCGCGTTCGAGATCAGGACCCGGGGGGCGTCGGCGTGCGTCGTGAAGACGCCCACCGGCTTCCCCGACTGCACGAGCATCGTTTCGTCGTTGCCGAGCCCCCGGAGGGTCCGGACGATCGCGTCGTAGCACTCCCAGTTGCGCGCCGCCTTGCCGGTGCCGCCGTAGACGATCAGCTCGTCGGGTCGTTCGGCGACCTCGGGATCGAGGTTGTTCATCAGCATCCTGAGCGCGGCCTCCTGCACCCACCCCCTGCAGCTGAGGGCGCTGCCGCGCGGGGCGGTGATCGTCCGTTTCGCGGCCCGCGGTACGCTCATCGCTCACCCTCCGTCGCCGAGAGGCCGACCGACCTGATGCTCGGCATCAGGAGGACGCTGTTCAGGAAGACCTTGTTGAGAGAGTCCCAGAAGAGGCGGAAGTTGGGGTCATCGGCGAACAGGACGATGTTGCCGGCGCCGAGCGTTTCGTGGACGAGGAACGGCGTCCCGCCGATGAACTCCTCGTTCTCCGGCGTCATGTGCCCGCTGATCCTCGTCGGCTTCGTGTAGACGCCCACGTTGTAGCCCGACCC
>CAZQSM010000104.1:0-1809 GCA_964596065.1 uncultured Chlorobiaceae bacterium
CCGAGGATGTCGTCGCCGTGGACGATCCCGATTTTGAGCCCGCGGATGCCGAGTTTCCTCGCCGCGGCGACGATCGCGCCGGCGCAGCCGGAGGGGTTCACGCCCCCGCCGTTGGTCACGACCCTGATCTTCTTCGCGGCGATGACCGGGAGGATCGTTTCCAGCAGCGGCACCAGGTCGCGGGCGTACCCGAGTGCCGGGTCCTTCAGTTTCTGCTTCTGGAGGATCGACATGGTGACTTCCGCCAGGTAGTCCATCATCAGGTAATCGACGGGGCCCTTCATGACCTGGTCGACCGGCGCCGTGAGGAGGTCGCCCCAGAAACCCTGGCCGCTCGCCACCCTGATCATCTCCTTCATCGGCCCCCTCCTCCACCGTCGACCCGGATGTGCAGTTCCCGGAGCTGCGCCGGGGAGACCTCCGAGGGACAGTCGTCCATCAGGGAGGAGGCGCTGGTGGTCTTCGGGAACGCGATCACGTCGCGGATCGACGTGCCGCCGGTCAGGAGCATGCAGATCCTGTCGAAACCGAACGCGATGCCGCCGTGGGGCGGCGCGCCGTACCGGAATGCGTCCAGGATGAAGCCGAATTTCTTTTTCGCCTCCTCCTCGGCGATGCCGAGCAGGGAGAAGACCCTGCTCTGGAGGGAGCGGTCGTGGATCCGGATGCTGCCGCCGGCGATTTCGCTCCCGTTGAGGACCAGGTCGTAGGCCCTCGCCCGCGCCTTCGACGGGTCGGAATCGAGGAACGCGGCGTCGTCGTCGAGCGGCGAGGTGAACGGGTGGTGGACCGCAACGTACCTTCCCTCGGCCGCGTCGAATTCGAACATCGGGAATTCGGTGACCCAGAGGAGTTCGTTCCGCGATTCGTCGACGAGGTTGAACCTCCGGCCGATCTCCAGGCGCAGCGTCCCGAGCGCGGGATACGCTTTCGCCGCCGGGTCGCAGACCAGCAGGAGCAGGTCGCCGGGCTTCGCGCCCGTCGCCGCCAGGAGGGCGTCGCCGGTCTCCCTTTCGATATGCTTCGCCGTCGGACCGTCGAGGCCGGACTCCGCGACCTTGAGCCAGACCAGCCCCGCCGCCCCGGCCTTCTTCGCGACCTCGGTGAGCGCGTCGAGCTGGCCCCGCGTGGAGGAGCCTCCGCCGCGGACCAGGAGCCCCGCCGCCACGCCGCCGGCCTTCACGGCGTCGCTGAACACCCTGAAGCCCGATTTCCCGACTGCCGCGGTGACCGTGACGATCGGAAGGTCGAACCGGAGGTCCGGTTTGTCGCTCCCGTACGTTTCCATCGCCTCCCGGTGTGTCATCCTCCTGAACGGGGCCGGTATGTCGATGCCGCGGATTCCGCGGAAGAATTCCACCATCAGGCCTTCCACGACCGCCATCACGTCGGACTCGTCGACGAACGACATTTCGACGTCGATCTGCGTGAATTCGGGCTGGCGGTCGGCGCGCAGGTCTTCGTCCCGGAAACACTTGACGACCTGGAAGTACCGGTCCATCCCCGCCACCATCAGTATCTGCTTGTACGTCTGCGGGGACTGGGGAAGCGCGTAGAATTTCCCGGGATGTACCCTGCTCGGCACGAGGTAATCACGCGCCCCCTCGGGGGTGCTCTTCATCAGGACCGGTGTTTCGATCTCGACGAACTTCAGCGCGTCGAAATAGCGGCGGGTGATCTGGTACATCGCGTGCCGGGTGAGCAGGTTCCGCTGCATCGCGCCCCGGCGCAGGTCGAGGTAGCGGTACTGCAGCCGGAGTTCCTCGCTCGCGTCGACGTCGTCGGCGATCGGAAACGGCGGGGTGTCGG
>CAZQSM010000104.1:1909-6157 GCA_964596065.1 uncultured Chlorobiaceae bacterium
CGGAGTTCCTCGCTCGCGTCGACGTCGTCGGCGATCGGAAACGGCGGGGTGTCGGCGCGGTTGAGCAGCGTGAGCTCCTTCGCGTACACGTCGACGCCGCCGGTCGGCATCGAGGCGTTCACGGAGCCGTCGGGCCGCCGCCGGACGGTCCCGGTGACGGAGACGACGAATTCGCTCCGCAGTTCCCCCGCGAGGCGGTACACCGCGTCGCCCGATTCGTGGCTGAAGACGACCTGGATCTTGCCGTACCGGTCACGGAGGTCGACGAACACCACGCCGCCCAGGTCGCGCCGGGTGTCCACCCAGCCGGTGAGGGTGACCTCGCGCCCCTCGTCGGAGGGCCGGAGCTCCCCGCAGGTCGCGGTCCGTTTATTGTATCTCATCGGTCCGGAGGCGGGGGGTCAGTTGAGATGCGCCGCGAGCTTGTCGACCAGGTGCCGTTTGGGAACCGCGCCCACGATCTGTTCCACCACCGAACCGCCCTTGAACACCAGGAGCGTGGGGATGCTCCGGATGCCGAAATCCATCGAGGTCTTCGGGTTGGCGTCGACGTCCATCTTGGCGACCTTGAGCTTCCCGTCGTATTCCCTCGCGAGCTCCTCCACGATCGGGGCGATCATTTTGCAGGGACCGCACCAGATGGCCCAGAAATCGACGAGGACGGGTGTCGCGGAGTCGAGGACTTCCGCCTTGAAATTCTGATCTGAGACTTGAATCGGCTGCATGATTGGTTTCCTCGGAATGATTATGCGTGTTGAATATACGAAATAATTATCATTGGGAGAGGCGGACGCACTCGGCCCCGATGAGGCTGGTGACGTCGTCAAGGAACTCGTCGCTGAGCGAGATGCTCACGGTGGTGGCGCGGTAACGGACGGGCTCCGGGGCGCCCGCCTCGCGGACGTCGAACAGGCAGGGGAGCTTCCCGCGGTGCCGGTCGCAGATCTTCCTGAGCTCCGACACCGTGGCCTCGTCGGTCTCCCCCGGCCTCAGCTGGAAGACGACCTTCCTGACGTAGAGATCCCGCAGCCGCTCGACGGGGACGATCTCGGAGGCGATCACCCTGAGCAGGTCCCCGTTCGGATCCGCCTTCCCGGAGACCATCACCATCGATTCGGGGGCGAGGAACGACTGGAACTGCTTGTACGCGTCGGCGAAGACGATGCATTCCCCCTTCCCGGTGAAGTCCGCCAGGGAGAGGAACGCCATCTGGTTCCCGCGCTTGTCGATCTTCTTCTTCACCTCGGTGATGATGCCGCAGACCCTCACCGTGACGCCGGACTTCACCGACGCGGCGTTGCCGAAGCGCGCGTTCGACACCGATTCCACCTCCCGCTCGAACTTCCGCATCGGGTGGCCGGTGATGTAGAAACCGAGGACCGCCTTCTCGTGGGTGAGGCGCTGCAGGTCGGTCCAGGGCTCGGCCTTCGGGAGCCGGGGATGGGCGAGGACCGCCCCTGCCCCGCGGGACGATTCGAACAGCGACGACTGGCCGTGCGCGCTCTGCGTCTTCACCCCCTGCCCGAACTGGATCGCCTTCTCGACCGCCGCGAACAGCGTGGGCCGGTCGGGCGTCACGCTGTCGAAGGCGCCGGCCTGGACGAGCGCCTCGATGGTCTTCTTGTTGACGAGCCGCAGGTCGACGCGGGAGCAGAAATCGAAGAGGCTCGTGAACCGGCCGCCTTCCTCCCTCCGGGCGATGATCCCCTGCACCGCGCTCACGCCGACGTTCTTGATCGCGCTCAGGCCGAACCGCAGCCCCGACGGGATGACCATGAACTGCACGCCGCTCTCGTTCACGTCGGGCGGCAGGACCGTGAGTTTCATCTTCCGGCACTCGTCGATGAGCTTGACGACGTAGTCCGTGTCCCCGATCTCTGCCGAGATGGCCGCCGCCATGTACTCCGCGGGGAAATGGGCCTTGAGGTACGCCGTCTGGTAGGCGACGACCGAGTAGGCGACGCTGTGCGACTTGTTGAAGCCGTACGACGCGAACTTTTCGATCATGTCGAAGATCTCGCCCGAGACCTTCCTCGTGTGCCCCTTCCTGACAGCGCCGTCGATGAACTCGATCTTCTGCCTGGCCATCAGTTCCTTGTCCTTCTTCCCCATCGCGCGGCGCATCAGGTCCGCCTTCGCCAGGGAGAAGCCGGCGATCTCGCTGGCGATCCGGATCACCTGTTCCTGGTACACGATGACGCCGTAGGTCTCCCGGAGGATCGGGGCGAGGTCGGGGTGCAGGTAATCCATCTTCTGCTGCCCCTGCTTGCGCTTGATGAAATCGCCGATCATGTCCATCGGGCCGGGACGATAGAGGGCGTTCATCGCCACGAGGTCCGAAAATACGGTCGGTTTGAGCTTCCGGAGCCAGTCCTGCATCCCGACCGACTCGAACTGGAAGATCCCCACCGTGTGGCCGCGGCTGAAGAGCGCGAACGTCTCCGCGTCGTCGAACGGCAGCGCGTCGGGGTCGAGCGTGACGCCGCGGTGCTCCCGGATGAGCCGCAGGGCGTCCTCGATGATGGTCAGCGTCCGCAGGCCGAGGAAGTCCATCTTGAGGAGCCCCGCCTCCTCGAGGTCCAGCATGTTGTACTGGGTCATCAGGGCCGTCTGCGGGGTCTTGTAGAGGGGGACGTAATCGCTCAGCGGCCCCGGCGCGATGACGACGCCCGCGGCGTGGGTCGACGAATTCCTGTTCATCCCCTCGAGGACCAGCGAGATCCTGATCAGTTCCTGGATTTTCTCGTCCTTCGATTCCGCCACCCATTTCAGGTCGGGGATCTTCTCGATCGCCTCGGCGAGGGGGGTGACCGTCCCCTGGATCACCGGGATCTGCTTGGTGATCGACTCGGTGGTGCCCAGGGGGATGCCGAGCACCCTCCCGACGTCCTTGAGGACCGCCCGCGACGAGAGCGTGCCGAAGGTGATGATCTGGGAGACCGATTCGGCGCCGTATTTTTCCTTGACGTAGCCGATCACTTCCTCGCGACGGGCGTCGGAAAAATCGATGTCGATGTCGGGCATGCTGACGCGGTCCGGGTTGAGGAACCGTTCGAACAGGAGGCCGTGGCGGAGCGGGTCCACGTTGGTGATGCCGAGGGCGTACGAAACGATGCTCCCGGCGGCGCTGCCGCGGCCCGGTCCGACCATGACGCCGAGCTCGCGCGCCGCGCGGATGAAATCGTGGGTGATCAAAAAATACCCGGCGTACCCCATGCTGTTGATGACGCCGAGTTCGAAGTCCGCGCGGGCCCTCACCTCGGGCGAGGGGTCGGCGTACCGTTTCGCGAGGCCCGCCGTCGTCTGCGCCTTCAGGTATTCCTCGAGCGACGAGAAGCCGGCCGGGAGCGGGAAGTGGGGCATGAACGCCTGCTTCGGCCTGATGTCAAAATCCTCGATCTTGTCGGCCACCTCGAGCGTCGACCGGATCGCCTCGGGGAATTCGCGGAAGAGCTCGCACATCTGGGCCGCGGTCTTGAAGTAGATCTGGTCCGTCTGGTAGCGGAGCTGACGGTAGTCGGCGGTGCCCGCCCCTCCCGCGTCGGGGATCAGGAGCATCACGTTGTGCGCGACCGCGTGGTCCCGCTCGATGTAGTGGACGTCGTTGGTGGCGATAAGCCTGATGTCGAGTTCCGTCGCGAGCCGCGGCATCGCCTCGAGGATCGGCTTCTCCTTCTCCAGGGAGTGGTCCTGGATCTCGAGGTAGAAGTCGGGGCCGAAGATCTCCCGGAAGGTGGCCGCGACCGACCGGGCCTCGTCGTAGTCGCCCGCCACCAGGTGGGCCGCCACCACGCCCGACGGGCAGGCGGAGAGCGCGACGAGCCCGGCCGAATGCCGCCGGAGCAGCTCCATGTCGATCCTGGGCTTGTAGTAGAACCCCTCGGTGTGTCCCAGCGTGCAGAGGGTCATCAGGTTCCTGTAGCCGGCGGGATTTTTCGCGAGCAGGACGAGGTGGTGGTAGACGTTGCGGCCGCGCCCCTCCCGGAGGCTCCGGGCGTCCACTTCCTTGTCGAAGCGGGAGCCCTTCGTGACGATGTAGACCTCGCAGCCGAGGATCGGTTTGATGCCGGCCTTGCGCGCGGCCTTGGAAAACTCGACCGCCCCGAACATCACGCCGTGGTCGGTCAGCGCGAGCGCCGGCATCCCGTCGCGTTTCGCCGCGCCGATCAGGCCGTCGATGGTCGCGGCCCCGTCGAGCAGGCTGTAGTGGGAATGGTTATGGAGATGGATGAACTCGGCCATGCCTGT
>CAZQSM010000105.1:0-2083 GCA_964596065.1 uncultured Chlorobiaceae bacterium
CGTCGAACCTGATCGAGAACACGGTGCTCACGAAATCGTTCACGCCCGACCTTCCCGGAGATTTTTCCGGAGGGCTGCTGAAGATCAACACCGTCGATTTCCCTACGCGCTTCACGCTCAACCTGGCGGCGGGCAGGTCCTACAATACCACCACGACCAACGCGCCGTTCCTCTCCTACTCCAACGGGGAGAACACGTTCGGCTCGGACGCCGGTATCAGGAACCTCCCGGCAGGATTCCCCGCCTCGGTCAGCGGACTCACCGGTCCGCAGAAGCTCGAGGCAGCGAAGACGCTCGTGAACATCTGGGCGCCGCGGTCGGGGAAGGCCCCCTACAACGCCAACTATTCGATCGGGGTCGGGGACCAGTTCGAAATCCTGGGGCAGACGGTCGGGGTCGTGGCGTCGGCCCTCCGCCGCACGTCGTACGACCACGCGGACATCGTCCGGAACAGCTACGAATCGACGGGCGACACAAGGTTCAGCTTCGCCGGGACGCAGTCGAAATTCTCGGTGATGGAGGGGGGCGTCGCGAACCTCGGGCTGAAGCTCCTCGGCCGGCACAAGCTCAGCCTCAAGAACACGTTCACCCGTTCCGCCGACGACGAAACCATCGTGATGGAGGGCCCCGACAACGACGCCGGATTCTACCAGCGCCAGACCGCCCTGCGCTACGTGAGCCGGGAAGTGCTCTCGACCCAGCTGATCGGGGAACACAGCATCCCGGCGTTTTCGGGCATCGACGCCGAATGGCGCGTGTTCCGTTCGCTCTCGCTCCGGAACGAACCCGACTACCGGAGGGTCTATTACGCGCGCGACGCCGGCGCGCCTGACGACCCGTTCTTCGCGGTCCTCGGGTCGCAGGTCAACCTGAAAAACGGGGGAAGGTACTTCTCGGACCTCAATGACGACGTACGTGGCGGCGGATTCGACATCGGCACGCCGGTGGCGGGGGTCAGGGTGAAGGCGGGCGCGCTCTTCGAGCAGAAGCGGCGCGATTTTTCCTCCCGGCTGGTGGGAATGCTGGCCAACGCGCCAGGTAACGGGTTCACCGATTTCTCCCTCCTCTACCTGCCGATCGATTCGATCTTCGCCCCGCAAAACTTCCGCCGGAACGGCTTCTCGATCGATGAGTACCAGAACGGCACCAACGCCTATTTCGCCGGCCAGACCGTCCGGGCGGGGTACGCGATGGCGGATCACCAGGTCGCCCCCTTGGACCTGAGGATCATCCTCGGCGCCAGGTTCGAGAAGAGCACGCAGACCATACGCACGCGCGATCTGACTAACACGAAACCTATCGGCGTGGAGAAGGGGTATGCGGACATCCTCCCCTCCGCCAACCTCGTCTACTCGCCCTCGTCCGTGGCAAACTTCCGGCTCGCGTACAGCCAAACGATCAACCGTCCGGAGCTCCGGGAGCTCGCCCCGTTCTCGTACTATGATTTCGCCACCCAGTTCAGCGTCACGGGCAACCCGGAGCTCGGCCGGACCGTGATCCGCAACTACGACTTCCGAGCGGAAATGTTCCCCGGGATCGGGGAGGTTGTGTCCCTGAGCGTGTTCTTCAAGGCGCTCACCGACGCCATCGAACAGGTCATCACCCCCTCGGCGGCGCTCGGGTCCGAGCGGACGTTCATGAACGCCAAAAAGGCGAAGAACTACGGCTTCGAGCTCGAGGCCCGCCAGTCGCTGGGTTTCCTCGGGGCCTACTTCGGGAACTTCGCCGTGAACGTGAACTACTCCTGGATCCGGTCGAAGGTCGAATTCGAGACCGTGCGCGGAGTCGACGCGAGGACCCGCCCCCTCCAGGGCCAGTCCGATTACGTGATCAACGCCGGGCTCACGTTCACCGAGCCGGACCTCGGCACCTCCGCGACGCTCCTCTTCAACCGGTTCGGTGACAGGATCTCCGACGTATCGACCTCCCTTGAACCGGACATCCTCGAGATGGGACGAAACGTGGTGGACGTCGTGATCAGCCAGAACTTCGGCAATGTCGTGGACGTCAAGGTGTCCGCGAGGGACATTCTCCGCGAACCCCAGATGTTCATGCAGGGGGACAAGGTGGCGAGGCGGAACAG
>CAZQSM010000105.1:2183-6042 GCA_964596065.1 uncultured Chlorobiaceae bacterium
ACCGACACGACGCTCATCGCGTCAAAACTCTACGTCCTGAGCGGTTTCGTCTACGTCGATTCCCTCGTGACGATGACCATCGAACCGGGTACGGTCATCATCGGGGAACAGTCCACCAAGGGGTCGCTGATCGTTCAGCGCGGCGCTAAGATCCTCGCGCAGGGCACGCCCACCAAACCGATCATTTTCACGAGCCAGAACCCGCCCGGGCTCCGGGCCGCCGGCGACTGGGGCGGGGTCATCATCCTCGGGAAGGCGAACATCAACGTTCCGGGCGGCGTGGCCGTCATCGAGGGCGGGGTCGGATCGGAATACGGCGGAGCGGACGATGCCGATTCCAGCGGGGTCTTCAGCTACGTCCGCATCGAGTTCCCGGGCATCGCCTTCCTGCCGAACAACGAAATCAACGGCCTCACGCTCGGCGGCGTGGGGAGCCGTACGGTGGTCGACCACGTCCAGGTCAGCAACAGCGGCGACGACTCCTTCGAGATGTTCGGCGGAACGGTCAACCTCCGCAACATCGTCGCCATCAACGGGGTCGACGACGATTTCGACACCGATTTCGGGTACCGCGGAAAAATCCAGTTCGCCTTCAGCCAGCGCGACCCGAACGTCGCCGACATCAGCAGCAGCAACGGGTTCGAATCGGACAACGACGCCACCGGGACCTTCAACACGCCCAGGACCCGGCCGTATTTCTCGAACGTCACGTCGGTCGGCCCGCAGCCCGATACGGGTTCGAGTCACAACCCGCTCTACCGCCGCGGGGCCCACATCCGGCGATCGAGCCAAACGTCCATTTACAACAGCATCGTGATGGGCTGGCCCGTCGGGCTGCTCCTCGACGGCGCGGGCACGATCGGGTCAGCGTCGGGCGACACGATGCAGATCCGCAATTCGATCTGGGCCGGCCTCCGCCCGGGCAACCGTTTCCTCGACACCGACGCGGGGGCGTTCGACGCCGAGGTATGGTACCACAGCGGTCCGTACGCGAACCGCAGCTACACGCCGGCGGACAGCGTCGGGCTCATCGATCCGTTCAACCGCACCGCGCCGGATCCGCGACCCGCGGCCGGCTCGCCGGCGGCCTCGGGCTCCGATTTCACGAATCCCCGCCTGACCGATCCCTTCTTCACGCCGACATCGTACGTCGGGGCCTTCGATCCGGCGCTCGGTCGCGACGAACAATGGGACGCGGGCTGGACTGAATACAACCCCCAGAAATACCACGTTCCGTCGCCCTACGTCGTGCTCTCCGGGACCATCGCATCGAACACGACGCTGACGAGCGACAAGCGCTACCTGCTCAGCGGATTCGTCTACGTGGACTCGCTGGTGACCCTCACGATCGAGCCGGGCACGATCATCTACGGAGACAAGGCCACCAAGGGTACGCTGATCATCGAGCGGGGCGCGACGATCATGGCGCAGGGCACCCCCTCGGCGCCGATCATCTTCACCAGCTGCGAGCCGATCGGGTCGCGGGCGGCCGGCGACTGGGGCGGCGTCATCATCCTCGGCAACGCGACGCTCAACGTCCCCGGCGGGGTCGCGGTGATCGAGGGCGGCGTGGGCTCCGAATATGGCGGGTCGGACGACGACGACAACAGCGGCGTCTTCCGCTACGTCCGCATCGAGTATCCCGGCATCGCCTTCCTGCCGAACAACGAAATCAACGGGCTGACGATGGGCGGTGTGGGCCGCGGCACGACCATCGACCACGTCCAGGTGAGTTATTCCGGAGACGACGCGTTCGAATGGTTCGGCGGCACGGTGAACGTGTCGCACATCATCGCGCTCGGCGCGTGGGACGACGATTTCGACACCGATTTCGGGTTCCGTGGAAAAGTGCAGTTCGCGCTCTCCGTCCGCGACCCGAACATCGCCGACATCAGCAGCAGCAACGGTTTCGAGTCGGACAACGACGGTTCCGGGACGTTCAACGCGCCCCGTACTCAACCGTTCTTCTCCAACGTGACGTCGATCGGCCCGCAGGCCGACACCGGAGACGTCGTCAACGCCCTCTACAGGAGGGGAGCGCACCTCAGGCGCTCGACGCTGACCTCGATCTACAACAGCATCGTGATGGGCTGGCCCGTCGGCCTTCTCATCGACGGCGCCGGCACGGTCCCCGCGTCCGCCGGGGACACCCTCCAGATCCGCAATTCGATCTGGGCCGGCCTGCGCGCAGGCAACAGGTTCCTCGACACCGACGCGGGCGCGTTCGACGCCGAGGCCTGGTATCACACGCCGGCCTACGCCAACCGGAGCTACATCCTCCTCGACAGCGTCGGGCTGGTCGATCCGTACAGCGTCGTCTCCTTCGATCCGCGTCCGGCACCGGGATCCCCGGCGGCGGGCGGATCGGACTTCACCAACCCGAGGCTCACCGATCCATTCTTCACGCCGACGTCGTACGTCGGCGCGTTCGACCCGGAGCTCCCGCGCGAGTACCAATGGGATTACCCGTGGGCGAACTACTCTCCCGGAACTTACAACCCGGTGGTCCACTCCTTCACCCTCTCGGCGAAGGACGGCTGGAACCTGATCTCGGTGCCGGTCGAAAACCTCGACGACAGCTCCTTCGCGACGATCTTCCCCGCTGCCGCTTCGTCGGCGTACGAATACGGGGTGGGCTATACCATCGCCACCCACGCCTCGGCCGGCAGGGGATACTGGCTGAAGTTCAGCGGCGACGGCTCGTTCGTGGTGCCGGAGGGGAACCAGATCCTGGAGGCGACGATCCCCGTCCAGCCGAACTGGAACATCATCGGCGCTCTCGGGCAGTCCGTTCCGACCGCCAACGTGCAATCGGATCCCCCGGGAAACGTCGTGAGCAGCTACTTCGCCTACGACCCGGGAAGCGGGTACACGTCCGTGACCACCCTCGCGGCGGGACGCGGCCACTGGATCAAGACGACGGCATCGGGCGCGCTGACGTTGAGCGCGGATGCCACCGCCCCGCTCAAGGCTGACGTCGCGGCGGTCGACCTCGACGCGATCAACAGCGTCACCGTCACCGACGCGCGGGGCAGGTCCCGGAAGCTCTACTTCGGGGATCTCGACGCGGGGACGGATCTGGGCGCTTATGAACTTCCCCCGGTCCCCCCGGCGGGCAGTTTCGACGCCCGCTTCGCGAGCCAGCGGATGGTGGAAATCCTCGGCGTGGAACGGAAATCGGTCGACCTGGTCCTCAGTTCGGTCGAATATCCGGTCACGGTCAGCGTGGACCGGAACGAAACCGGAAGCGTCTACGCGGTCGCGGCCCTGAACGCGCGCGGGGAGGAAAGTGTCGGGGTGCTGCGGGGCAACGGCGCCTCGGCGACGCTCAGCGAAGCGGCGGGCGGCAAAATCAGCCTGCGCCTTACCGGTGAATCGACCCTTCCGGCGGCGTTCGCCCTCGGACGCTCCTACCCGAACCCGTTCAACCCGGTGACGCGCTTCACTGTCGACGTCCCGGTGGCCTCACCCATCGAGGTCGCGGTCTTCAACGTCCTCGGCCAGAAAGTCGCCACGCTCTTCTCCGGCGTGCGCGAGGCGGGATCCTCGCTGATGGCCTGGAACGGTCTCTCCGACAACGGCGCGGCGGCCCCCTCGGGCGTCTACTTCATCAGGATGTCCGCGGCGTCGAACGGATTCAGCGCTACGCAGAAAGTCTCTTTCCTGAAATAGACGGCATCAGGGGAGCGTCACTTCGCGAGGAGGGGCGCTCCCACTCTTAAATCAACCCACATCATTCACGATAAATCTGCGAGGTGGCCATGAGCAACTTTCCAAGGGTGGTACTGGTCCTGGTGGCGTTCGTCCTGCTGTCCGGAGCGGCGGCGCTCAGAGCCCAGACGAATTTCAACATCACGAT
>CAZQSM010000106.1:0-5932 GCA_964596065.1 uncultured Chlorobiaceae bacterium
CGCCTCCTCGCGCGCCTCGATGTCGATTTCGTGCAGCGTCTCGATGTGGTCGGTGACGAAGGAGACCGGCACGACCAGGAGGTGCTTCCGTCCAGCGGCCGCCAGGGCCCGGACGGTCTCGTCGAGGCCCGGTTTGAGCCATTCCGCGGGGCCGACCTTGCTCTGGAAACAGAGCCTGTTGGGTGAACGCCATCCTCCCGCCTCGAGTACGAGGCGCACCGTTTCCTCGATCTGGAGCTTGTACGGGTCGCCGGCCTTCACGAGCGAGACCGGGACGCCGTGGGCGCTGAAGACGATGTCGATATCCTCCGGCGGGACCGGCCCGAACCGGGCGAGCGTCCTGTCGATGTTCCCGACGAGGGCGCGAATATAGAGCGGGTGGTTGAAAAAACAGCAGACCGTTTCCTCCCCGACGCCGGAGAGGCCGGCGCGCGCCGCCTCGCGCCGCCATTCCTTCACGCTCGAGAGCGTCGTCGCCTTCGAGTAATGGGGGTAGAGCGGGAGGAGGACGATCTTCCCGAACCCCCCCTCCCGTATGGCCCGGGCCGCCTCGGCGGTGAACGGTTTCCAGTACCGCATCGCGACGAAGATCCGGACGTCGGCCCTGCCGGCGAGCGCCGTCCCGAGGGCCGCCGCCTGCGCGTTGGTCAGCTCGATGATGGGGGACTTCCCGCCGATCTCGGCGTAGTGCGCCGCGGCCTTCGGGGCCCTGCGGCGCGCGATGAACCGCGCCAGCGGCTTCCTGGCCAGGAACGCCCCGGGAAAGTCGATGATGTCGGGGTCGCAGAACAGGTTGTACAGAAACGGCTCCACCGCCTCGGGGGAGTCCGGGCCGCCGAGCTGGAAGAGGACGACCGCCGCGCGGTCCGCGCTCACATCCCCTTCAGGATTCTCTGCATCTGCTCGGCGTGCGTCGTCTCGTCGAGCAGGAGCTCCTCGAGCTTGATCTTCAGGCCGATCTCGCCCGCCTCCTCCGCCTGCATCGCGCGGACGCGGTAGTTCTCGATCGCCTCGAGTTCGAGCTTGAGGTCGTACTTGAGCATCTCCTTGACGCTCTTCGGGCATTTATGCTGCTTCGGGACGGTGGTCGGGGTCCCGCCGAGGGCCGCGATCTTTTCCGCGAGGAAAATCGCGTGCGTCATCTCGCCGGTGATTTCGGGGGAGAGGAATTCGCGCAGTTCCTCGCCGTCCCACCCGGTGGCGACCGATGTCTGGTAGAGGTAGAGGATCGAAGCCCCGAGTTCGTTGGCGAGATCTTCGTTGAGCCCGTCGATGAGCGCTTTCTTGCTGGCCATTGCTGTTCCTTTCATGCTGTTGGTGAATGGTATTGGACGCTTTCCTGTTTGACGAAACGCACAAGCTCCCTGACGTGGTCGACCGGGATGTCTGGCAGGATGCCGTGTCCCAGGTTGAAGATGTGCCCCTTCCCGGCGCCGTAGGCGGCCAGGATCTCCCCGGCCTTCGCCCGGATCGTCCCGGG
This sequence comes from uncultured Chlorobiaceae bacterium, assembly GCA_964596065.1. Lineage (GTDB taxonomy): Bacteria > Bacteroidota > Ignavibacteria > UBA10030 > SZUA-254 > SZUA-254. The sequence goes on from CAZQSM010000106.1 coordinate 1,481, forward strand.
GTCGGAACGCAGGAGGGTCGGCTCGAGGTTCCCCTGGAGCGACACCATCGGGCCGACCGAGGTGCGCGCCGCGCCGATGTCGACGCCCGCGTCGAGTCCCACAGTCTGGCAGCCGGTCGCGGCGATCCGCCCGATCGAATGCCCGCAGTCCTTGCAGAAGACGATCACCGGGACGCGGTCGGTCGGGAGCGACCGGACGATCTCCTCGATGTACCGGAGCGAAAATTCGTTGAACACCTCCGGCGCGAGGATCCCGCCCCACGTGTCGAAAATCTGGAGCACCTGGGCGCCCGCCTCGACCTGGGCGGAGAGGTACGCCCCCACCGACCGGGCGAGCCGGCCGAGGAGGCGGTGCAGGTCGGACGGCGACTCCTTCATCATCGCGCGTGTCCGCGGAAACTCCTTCGAACCGGAGCCCTCGACCATGTAGCAGGCGAGCGTCCAGGGGGAGCCGGCGAATCCGATGAGCGGCACCCGCCCCCGCAGCTCCCTCCTGGTGAGGGCGAGGGCGTCCATCACGTAGCGCAGCCCGACGTTGGGGTCAGGTTCCGAGAGCCGGTCGATGTCGGCGCGGCCGGCGATCCGGTCCGGAAACCGCGGGCCGCCCTTCCCCTCCTCGACGACGAGCCGCATGCCCATCGCCTCCGGGACGACGAGGATGTCGGAGAAAATGATCGCCGCGTCGACGTCGATGATGTCCACCGGCTGGATGGTGACCTCGGCGGCGAGTTCGGGTGTCTTGCAGAGGGTCAGGAAATCGACCCGCGAGCGCACCGCCCGGTATTCCGGGAGGTAGCGGCCCGCCTGCCGCATGATCCAGATGGGGGTCCGCGGCGTGGGTTGCCGGTAGCAGGCGCTGATCAGGTAATCGTTCATCGGGTTCGGGTTTGATGTCATCTGGTGTCTGGTGTCCTGCACGTCAGCGGGAGCCCGCCACGGCGGCGCAGATCGCGTCGACCAGCTCCTTCGCGCCGGCCCGTGACGCCGTCGCGAGGGGGGGCAGCCCCGCCTCCTCGGCGGCCTGCGCGGTGGTCGGTCCGATGACCGCGACGCGCGTGGTGCCGCGGATGACCCGCAGCCGCTCCCCCGCGAAGAGCTTCACGAAATGCCGGACCGACGACGGGCTGGTGAACGTGATCCAGTCGACCTGCCCGTCGCGCACGGCGCCGAAAAACGCGTCGACGTTGCGCGGGGCCGCGGGGCACGTCCGGTAAACGACCACGGTGCTGACCGCGGCGCCCAGCCCCTTCAGGCTGTCGGCCATCGCCGTGGACGTGAGGTCTCCCGTCGGGAAGAGGAACGACGCGCCGGCGATCTTCTCCCTGCCGATCGCTTTCGACATCGCCGCGGCGGTCGCCTGCCCCGGCGCGACCGTGGCGCCGACGCCCGACGCCGCCAGCGCCGCCGCCGTCGCGTCGCCCACGGCGAAAATTTTTTTCCCGAGCAGCGACGCCGCCCCGGCGCCCAGCGCCGCCGCCCGCTCCAGGAACCGCGTCACGCCGTTCGAACTCGTGAACAGCACGCCGTCGAACTCCCTCAGCCGGCCGATGGCCTCGTCGCAGCCGGTCCAATCCTCCGGCGGCAGGATCTCGATGGTGGGGAAGAGCATCGCGCGGGCCCCTTCGAGTTCCACCAGCCGGCGCAGCTCATCGGTCTGGTGCGGCGGCCGGGTGATGGCGACGGTGATGCCGGCGAGCCTCAACGCCGGATTCCTTCGAGCGCACTGCCTGCGCCGCTTTTCAGGAGCGTCTCGGCGAGCCGCAGCCCGAGGCCGGCCGCCCCCGGGGGGGGCCCGCTCACCTTTCCCCGGTAGACCTGCTTCCCGTCGAGCGACGCGACGAGCCCCTCCAGGTGGAGCGTGCCCCCCTCGATCCTGCCGTGCGCCCCGATCGGGACCTGGCAGCCGCCCTCGAGCCGCCGCAGGAACGCCCGTTCGGCGTTCGTGGCGAAGGTGGTGGCGTCGCTGGCGATGACCGAGAGGAGCTCGACGAGGTCGTCCTCGCCGGAGCGTATTTCGATGCCGAGCGCTCCCTGGCCGACGGCGGGCACCATCCGGTCGATGCCGATGGTCTCCCCGATCTTCTCCGCCAGGCCGAGCCGGACGACGCCGGCCTTCGCGAGGATGATCCCGGCCCACTCCGATTCCTCGAGTTTCCTGAAGCGGGTCGCCAGGTTGCCGCGGAGGTCGACGATGACCAGGCCCTTCGACCAGCTCATCGCCTGCGCGCGCCGCCGGAGGCTGCCGGTGGCGATCACCGCGCCGGGGGGGAGCTCCGCGATGGTGCGCGCGGCGGCGGCGGGGTGGGGGATGAACACGTCGCGCGGGTCCTCCCGGCGTGTGACCGCGGCGATGGAGAGCCCGGGGGGAAGTTCCGTCGGCAGGTCCTTCAGGCTGTGGACGGCGATGTCGATCTCGCGCGAGAGGAGGGCGTCCTCGATCTCCTTCGTGAAGACCCCCTTGCCCCCGACCTCGGGGAGCGGCTTGTCGAGGATGACGTCCCCGATCGTCGAGATCACCTTGATGGTGAAGCCGGCGTCGGGGTGCGCTTCGGCGAGCCGGTGCTTCACCCATTCCGCCTGGAAGAGCGCGAGCTGGCTCCCCCGCGATCCGATGACGTAGCTGGCGCGCGTCGTGGTCATGTCAGCGTTGTTTGTCCAGTCCAAAAATATGCCGGATCAGGGAGATCTTCCTGTGCTGGTCGTCGTGGTCGTGGGTGCCGTGGCCGTTCCGGAGGTTGGCCATCGGGGTGTGGAGGAGCTTGTTCACGATCCGTTTCGTCACCATCTCCAGCTCCTCCTGTTCGGTCCCGGTGAACCGGTGCCGGACGCGCTCCACTTCCTGTTCCCGGATCGACTCGAAGCTCTCCCGGAGGTCCTGGAAGGTCGGGCCGAGCTGGATGGTGCGGGTCCAGCGGTGGAACCCGGCCAGTTCCTCGAGGACGATCTGCTGCGCCTTCGGCACCTCGGCGCGGCGGTGCGAGAGGTTCACGTCGATGATCCGGTTGAGGGCGTCGACGTCGTGCAGGAAGACGTTGTCGATGCTGTTGCTCCCCGGGTCGACGTTTCGCGGCACGCCCAGGTCGACGATGATCAGCGGCCGGTTCGAGCGCTGCTTCATCGCCGAGGCGATGTCGGCCCTGGTGAGGATGGGTTCGCTCGATTGGACCGCGGTGATGATGATGTCCACCGTCGGCAGCTCCGCCGGCATCGCCTCGAGGGGGACGGCGCGGCCCCCGAAGAGGGGGGCGATCCGCTCGGCGGCCGAGAGGGTCCGGTTGGCGATGACCATCTGCCCGAGGTTCCTCGACGCGAGGTGCCTGGCGGTAAGCTTCCCCGTTTCGCCGATGCCGACGAGCAGGGCAGTGCGCTTCGAGAGGTCGGCGAAAATCTTCGTGGCGAGCTCCGCCGCGAGGTAGCTGACCGAGATGGCGCCGTCGCCGATCTGCGTTTCGGTCCGGACCCGCTTCCCGACGTGGAGCGCGGCGGAAACGAGCCTGTTCGTGATGGTCCCGGTGGTCCCCAGCCCGGAGGCGGCCGCGTACGCGTCCTTCACCTGCGCGGTGATCTGGACGTCGCCGAGCACCATCGAATCGAGGCCGGAAACGACCTTGAAGAGGTGCTTGACCGGCTGGAGGCCGGAGAAGGAGTAGAAATTGCCGGCAGCGGGGGCGGCGCCGGGATTCTTGAGCGACGCGAGGAACTGCCACATCGGGGTCTGCTCCCCGGCGGGGGAGGAGGGGACGTAATAGAGTTCGGTCCGGTTGCAGGTCGAGATGAGGACGCATTCCCTCGCCCTCGTTTCCCGCAGGCGGCGGAGCGCGGCCGGCAGTTCCCCTTCCGAAAACCACATCGCCTCCCGGACCGGGAGCGCCGCCGTCCGGTGGTTGATGCCGACGCAGGCGAGGTTGAGTCCGGGTTCATTCGCCTTCACGTCGATCAGCGTCCGAATTTATGAAAGCCGTACGGCAGGATGGTCGTCACCGCGATCGAGATGACGGCCAGGACGAATCCCGTCAGGGTCGCGACCATCATCCTCCTCCCCTTCCACCCGGCGACCTGCCTGGCGAGGAGGCAGAAGACGTAGACGACCCAGACGGCGATGGCGCTGAAGAGCTTCGGGTCGGCGTACGAGAACGATTCGATCGCCAGGGGGAGCCAGATCATGCCAAGCGTGATCGAGACCGTCAGGAGGGCCGTGCCGACGAACGTGGCGGCGAAACTCATCCGCTCGAGCGTCTCCAGGTCGGGGAGGCGCTTGTAGATCACGCCGAACTGGTTCGACTTGATGTCGTGGTAGAGCATCAGGTAGAGCAGGCCGTAGCCGGCGGAGATGGTGATCGCCGCGTACCCGAGCAGGGCGCTCGAAACGTGGAAACCGAGCAGGTTCCCGCGCAGCGCCGGGGGGACCTCGATGTAATCCTTGATGAAGAAGGAGGAGATGATCTGGAAGAA
>CAZQSM010000107.1:0-5911 GCA_964596065.1 uncultured Chlorobiaceae bacterium
GACGATGTAGGGGTAGCTCCGGTCGTCCTTCAGGTCGACGTTGTAGCGGGGTTTGTGCTCCCGGATGAGCGTCGTCTCGAGGATGAGCGCCTCCACCTCGGAATCGGTCACGATGATCTCCACGTCGTGCGCCTTCGAGGTCATCGCCAGCAGCCGCGGATTGCCCGCGGTACCCGCCTGGAAGTAGTTGCGGACGCGGTTCCGAAGGTTCACCGCCTTCCCGATGTAGAGCACCTCGCCGGTCGCCGAGAGGAACTGGTAGACGCCCGGTTTTTCCGGAAGGGAGCGGACCTTGTCGCGGAGGGCGTCCCCGGACATCCTATCGATTCTCCGCTTTTTCCGAGAGTTCGATCAGGACGCCGTTCGTCGACGACGGGTGGAGGAAGGCGATCAGGTACCCGCCGGCCCCGGGCCTCGGAGTCTCGTCGATCAGCCTGAAGCCTTCGCCGCGGAGGCGGTCGAGCTCGGCCCGGAGGTCGTCGACCTCAAACGAGAGGTGGTGCACCCCCTCTCCCCGTTTGGCGATGAACTTCCCGATCGGGGATTGCGGATCGGTGGCCTCGGTGAGTTCCACGGAACAGGCCCCGGTGCGGAAGAAGGCCACCTTCACCCGCTGGTCCTTCACCTCCTGGGTCCTGACGTCGTCCTGGGGGAACAACTTTTGATAGACCGGGACCGATTCCGCCAGGCTCCGGACGGCGATGCCGACGTGTACGAGTTTTCGTTCCATTGTCACTCCGTTGTGGATTTCTCCGGCCGGGTTCCGCGCCCGGCGAAAAAACGCAGGCGCCGGGCTTCCGCCTTGGCCAGGAACTCCTGCCCGTTCGCCACGAGGATGCCGAGGAGCACCATCGAGGCGCCCGCGTAGACCCTGCTGCCGAGTATTTCGTCGAGAAAAATGGCCCCGAGGACCACCGCGAGGATCGGGGTGATCAGTGCCGTGAGCGAGAGGAAGAGCGCCTCCACCCGTTTCAGCAGCCAGTAATACGCCACGAACGTCAGGACGGACCCGAAGGTGCCCAGGTAAAGGATCGACCCGACGCCGGCGGCGTCGAAGCGAAGCGTCGACGCGTCCTCGAGCCCGAACGCCATCGCCCAGAGGATCACGATGCTCACGAGCATCCCGCCCAGGGTCAGCTGCACGGGGGGAATGTGATTCGCCGTCCGTTTCACGACCACGAGGGACAGCCCCTGGAGGACGGTGCTGAGGACGATGGCGAGCATACCGGGAAAGCCGCTCGAACCCGTGGAGAGGTCGGTCCAGAAGATGACGATGATGCCCGCGAACCCGAGCAGCGTCCCGGCGACCTTGAAGGCGTTCAACCGCTCCCCGGGAAGGAAGAGATGGGAAAACGTCGCGACCACGAAGGGGTAGGTCGCGAAGAGGATCGAGGCCAGGCCCGAACTGACGTACTGTTCGCCCCAGTAGACCAGGACGAACGGGAGGCTGAACGACGATACGCCCAGCACCAGGAACACCCTGAACGTGTCCCGGGTGACGGCGAGACGCTCGCCGCGGAACCGCAGGATCGCGGCGAGCACCAGCGCCGCGAGCGTGAAACGGAACGCGACCCCGAAGACCGGGGAAATGCTCTCCAGACCCACCTTGATGGCGAGCCAGGTCGAACCCCAGACGAGGGAGATGGTGACGAACCCGGCGATGACGAGCGGCCGCTCCGATTTCACGACGCGGGTTCCTCCCGGCAGACATAATTCACCAGGCCGGAGAGCAGTTTCGGGTAAAAATATGTCGTTTTCTGCGGCATGGTCTGGCCCGCTTCCGCCGCGCGCATCACCTGTTCGACGGGGGGCGCCTTCATGAAGAAGACGGCCTGGAAGCGTTCGTCGCGGGAGAGCATCCTGAGGATCTCCGGCAGGTCGCGCTCGTAGACGAGGTTCTCCCTTTTTTCCTGCGACGCCGCCGAAAGGCCGAGGATGCCGCCGAGGACGACCGTGTGCAGGAGCGTTACGTCGAGGCGCGAAACGACCACCGGCAGCTGTTCGAGGAGGCGGTCCGCAGCGGGCTTCGGCCTCAGCAGGAACCACCCCTTCCCTCCCGGAAATCCGAGTCCGAGCTCCGCCACCGCGCCCGACGCCAGGCGCCCGACGAGGCCCTCCGGGGTGCCGAACGAATCGAGCGTAAAATATTCCCCGAGGTCCCGCAGGAGACCGCCGGCGCTGAAGCCCGGGATCGAATGGAGGAGCCGGTGGGTGGGCAGCACCAGCATCGCCGGATCGTTGAGGTTCGAGAAATACATCGGGACGAAGTTGTACGGCTCGGTCCCCGTGTGGGAGGGGTTCTGCAGCCTCATCGCGTTCCTGAAGGCGAGCGCGGTTTCGTATCGGTGGTGGCCGTCGGCGATCAGGACCCTCCGTTCCCGGAGAAATTCGGCGGCGGCGAGGAGTACGGAGGCGTCGCGGCACACCCAGAGCCGGTTGACGACGCCGTCGTGCAGCAGGTCGGCGGCGGGCTTCCCCGACCGCGCGCCGGCGAAGCGTCCCTCGAGTTCCCCCGAGGGGTCGGCGTAGAGGGAAAAGATCTGGCTGAACATCATCCCGGTCGCCTGCATCAGGCGCAGCCGGTCTTCCTTCGGCCCGGAGTGGGTCTTCTCGTGCGGCAGCACGGCGCCGCCGAAATCCTCGAGATGGCACGCCGCGATGAACCCGGTCCTCCGGCCGGGTTCCCCGCCCGGGAACGTCCACTGCTGTTCGAGGAGGTAGAGGGCGGGCTCCGCGTCGGCCGCCAGAAGGCCGTCGCGCATCCACCTCCCGAGGTCGCGCGCGGCGTCGGCGTAGGGGTCGGCCCCCTTCGCGAGGATCAGCCTGACGATGTTCCGCGGGTCGCGCCGGTAGAGCGCCTCCCGCAGCGGATCGTCGATGACGTCGTACGGGGGGGCGACGACCACCGCCGGGTCGACCATCGACGGGTTGTATCGCACCGCGGCAAAGGGCTTGATGGACGGCATCGCCGGCGTTACTCCTTCGTGTCCTGGTACCCGAGCCGACCCAGCCAGAGCCGGTCGTCCCGCCATTTTTCCCTCACTTTGACGCGGAGCTCCAGGAACACCGGCCTGCCGAGGAACTCTTCGATGTCCGTCCGCGCCATCTGCCCGACCTTCTTCAGCGCCGCGCCTTTCCCCCCGATGAGGATCCCCTTCTGCGATTCACGCTCGACGCAGATCTCCGCCTCGATCCTGTCCTTCCTTCCCGGGTTCTCCTCGAAGCCCAGGATCCTGACGGTGGTGGAATACGGGACCTCCTCACGGTAACATTCGAACACCTTCTCCCTGACGATCTCGGCGACGAAGAATCGTTCATCCTGGTCGCTCAGCGAATCGAGCGGATAATAGGCGGGGTGGCGCGGGAGGCGGGCGGCGATCTCGGCCTTGAGCTCCTCGAGCCCGGTCCGCTTCAGCGCGGAGACCTCCAACGTCTTCACGGGCGGCCGGGGGCCGGCCGCGGCGCGCAGGGCGTTCGCGTTCTTCCGATCGGGCGTCGCGACGTCGCATTTGTTCAGGAGGAGCAGCACGGGCGCGGTCAGGCGGGCAGCGATCGCGTCTTCCACCGTGTCCCCGGGGGGTTCGGGGTCCGCCGCGGCGTCGACCAGCCGGAGCACGAGGTCCGCGTCCCTGATCGCGCCCTGGACCGCTTTCATCATCACGTCCTGCAGAAGGTACTTCGGATCGATCACCCCCGGGGTGTCGAGGAAGACCACCTGCAGCCCCGGCTCGTTGAGGATGCCGACGATGCGGTGGCGCGTCGTCTGGGGTTTGCTCGAGACGATCGAGAGCTTCTGCCCGAGAAGGGCGTTCAGCAACGTCGATTTACCGGCATTCGGCCTGCCGATGAGCGCGACGTAACCGGCCCTGAAATCGGCCTCCGTCCCCGCCGCCCCGGCCCCGGTCATCGGGGGGGCCGCCCTGCCGGGAGCGCGGCGCGGTTACGCCCCATGGCACTGCTTGAATTTCTTCCCGCTGCCGCAGGGGCATGGGTCGTTGCGCCCGGTCTTTTCGCCGACCTGGACCGGCTGGAGCTTCTGCGCCGGCTGCGGGCGGGACGCCGCGGCCGCCGCTCCCGTGCCTTCGCCCACCTCGGGGGCGGGAGCCCTGAGCCCCATCCCGGTCGAAGCCTCGTGGGAGAGGGTCATCTGCCGCGGGCGCCGCAGTTGTTGCCGTCGTCGCTGGACTTCCTCCTGCGGCTCGGCCGGGAACAGCTTGAAGACGAGGCTCAGGGTTTCGGCCGCGACCAGGTCGAGCAGCTCCACGAACATGTTGAACGATTCCGTCTTGTATTCGACGATCGGGTCCTTCTGGCCGTACGCCCTGAGGTGGATCCCCTCCTTGAGGTCGTCCATCTCGCGGAGATGGTCACGCCATTTCTCGTCGATCACCTGCAGGGAAACCATCTTCTCCAGGTTCGCGAGGTTTTCCACCCCGATCCGCTCCTCCTTCCGATGGTAGAACTCCCGCGCGGCGGCGATCACCTCGTCGCGCACGGCGTCGAGCCCCATCCCCTGCCAGCGCTCCTGGTCCATCTTCAGGTCGACCAGGAAATTCGCCCGGAGGGCGTCGCGGAGCGGTTCGAGTTCCCCCTCGGGGTAGTGCTTCTCGACGAGCTTGCCGGCCGACTCCTCGAGCATCACCATGATGTCTTCCCGGAGCCGCTCGCCCAGCAGGGCGTGCCGCCGGCGCCCGTAGATCACCTCCCGCTGCTGGTTCATCACGTTGTCGTATTCGAGCAGGCGCTTCCGGATCGCGAAGTTGTTCTCCTCGACCTTCTTCTGCGCCCGCTGGACGGAGCGCGTGATCATCGGGTGCTGGATCACGTCGCCTTCCTTCAGCCCGAGGCGTTCCATGATGCCGGCGATCCGGTCGCTGCCGAAAAGGCGCATCAGGTCGTCCTCCAGCGACAGGTAGAACTGCGAGGAACCGGGGTCCCCCTGGCGTCCCGCGCGCCCCCTGAGCTGGCGGTCGATGCGGCGGGATTCGTGCCGCTCGGTGCCGATGATGTGGAGGCCGCCCGCGGCGGCCACCCCCGGCCCGAGTTTGATGTCGGTTCCGCGGCCCGCCATGTTGGTGGCGATGGTCACGGCCCCCGGCAGGCCGGCGTGCGCGATGATCTCCGCCTCCCGCTGGTGCTGCTTGGCGTTCAGGACGTTGTGGGGCAGCCCGTCGCGCTTGAGCATCCGGCTGAGCGTCTCCGACACCTCGACGCTCGTCGTGCCGACGAGGACGGGCCGGTTGAGCTTTCGCATCTCGCGGATCTGGTCGATGACGGCGTTGTATTTTTCCCGCTTCGTCTTGTAGACGAGGTCGTCCTGGTCGTCGCGGACCATCGGCCGGTTGGTGGGGACCACGACGACGTCGAGCTTGTAGATGTCGATGAACTCCGAGGCCTCCGTTTCGGCCGTTCCCGTCATGCCCGCGAGTTTCTTGTACAGCCGGAAGTAGTTCTGGAGCGTGATCGTCGCGAGCGTTTGCGTGTCGCGCTCGACGTGCACCCCCTCCTTCGCCTCGATCGCCTGGTGCAGGCCGTCGGAGTAGCGCCGTCCGGAGAGCAGGCGGCCGGTGAACTCGTCGACGATCATCACCTTGCCGTCCTCGGTCACGACGTACTCGTCGTCCTTCTCGTAGAGCGAGTAGGCGCGCAGGAGCTGGACCACCGTGTGGATCCTGTCGCTGCGGTCGGCGTACCGGAGGGCGGCCTCGTCCTTTTTCCTCTGCTTCTCGTCGGCCGACAGGGTCTCGTCGGCGTCGATCAGGGCGATGTCGCTCCCGACGTCGGGAAGGAGGAAGAGGTCGGGGTCGTTGGTGGAGCCCGCGAGCAGCGCCCTCCCCTTGTCCGTCAGGTTGATCGTGTGGTCCTTCTCGTCGATGGCGTAATAGAGTTCATCGTCGATCTCGTGCATCCG
>CAZQSM010000108.1:0-5902 GCA_964596065.1 uncultured Chlorobiaceae bacterium
TTTCGTCGTAGCTGCCGGTCGAGGTCATCGTCTGGTGCTCCATCGCCCCTCCCCACCCGAAGTCGCAGTGCCCGTACTTCTCGGCGATGAACGGGTAGAGTCCGAGGCGGTCGGAAAAGATCCCGAGCATTTCCACGGTCCTCGGGAGGTTCGCCTGCGCCGACGCGAGCTTCGACGGCAGGACGTAGTTCAGGACTTCCATCGAATCCCCGGGCGCGTAGTGGAACCAGTTGGAGAACGTCACGTAATTCGAGATGGCGATCGACACGAGATAGGTCGCTATCGGGTAGCGCTCCTTCCAGTGGGTCGTGGAGGTCCCGTCCCCGTTGTTCACGATCCCCGCGAGCGAGCCGTTCGAGCCGACCCTGAGCGTGGAGTCGCACGTCACGATCACGTCGACGGAATCGGCCTTGTCGGGGAGCTGGTCCTTGCAGGGCCACCAGTCGCTCGCCCCGTACGGCTGGCTGAGCGACCAGATCCACGGGGCCCCCTGCGACGTGACGGTGAAAATGAAACTTCCGAGCCCGGTCGACACGGGAATCCCGTGGTACGCGACGTAGAAGGTGAACAGTTCGCCCGCGGCTTTGGCGCTATCGAGTTGGACCGTGATGCTGCCCGAGGTCCTCGTGTAGAAGAGGGACCCTCCGGCCGCGTAGATCGAGTCGACGCTCATCGAATCGGAGAGGTCGATCCGGATCGTGGTGAGGCCGTCGATGGCGGACGCCGCCCTGATGGCCACGACCCCGGAGAGGAGTGCGGGGCTGGTCGAGACCCTGAGACGGAGTTCGTACCAGGTCACGTCGTACTGTTCGTCGGCCCCGGCCGCCCTGGCCGCGTGGAGGGTCAGGGCGCGATGGCGCTCCATCTCCGACCGGATCAGCTGTTTCTCGGCCGCCGTGTCCCACGAGGTCCGCCGCTGGGCCACGGCCGGCGCCGCGAACATCGGGAGCGCGAGGAGGATCAGGGCGAATTTGAGGGGCATCGTGTCACCGACGGATCGTTGAACGGACGGACCGGGCGAGAACGCGGAGGGTTGATGGGCGATCGTGGAGCTGCCCGGCGCGGAACTATTGAAATATACCCAATCCGCCGCCCGGATTCAAGAGGGGCCAAAACCGGCCGGCCCGAAACGTTTCCGTTCCGGGCCGGGTAACGGCGCCGATCAGAGACCGGGTGGCTACTTTTTTACGGGGAAGTAGCCGACCTTCGACACCAGCCCCTGGCCTTCCGGCCCGAGGATCCAGTCGACGTACTCCTTGAGCGCGCCCGTCGGGCGGCTCCGGAGATAGAGGTAGAGGTATCTCGAGATCGGGTACGTGTCGTTCAGCACGGTCTCCTCGGTCGGCATCACCGCCGGGGAGGCGTCATCCATCTTGATCGGCACCGTGCGAATGCCCGAGGCGTACGCCGCCCCGCCGTACCCGATGCCCATCTTGTCCCTGGAGACCGCGTGCACGACCGAGGCCGTGCCCGGAAGGTTCTGGGTCCGCGGCGCGAAATCGGCGTTTTCGAGGACGTGTTCCTTGAAGAAAACGTAGGTCCCCGAGTTATTCTCCCTGCTGTAGAGGATGATCTTGCCCGGCTCGCCCCCGACGTCCTTCCAATCGGTGATCCTACCGGTGTAGATGTCGCGGATCTGGGCGATCGTCAGCTCCTTCACCGCGCTCGCTTCGTTGACGTACACCGAGAGGCCGTCCTTCGCAACCTTGATCTCGACCCCGAGCGAACTGTACCGCTGTTTGAGTTTGTCCATCTCCGAACGCTTCATCGGCCGCGAGGCGTTCGCGATGTCGGTGGTGCCGTTGATGAGGGCCGAAAGCCCGGTGCCCGAGCCGCCCCCGGTCACCTGGATGCTCACGGCAGGGTGTTTCGTCATGTAGACTTCGGCCCACCGCTGGGCGAGGATGACCATGGTATCGGAACCCTTCACGGTGATCGTCTCGCCCTCGAAGGCGAAACCGAAGGCGAGGATCGCCGCCGTCAGAAGAATGATGCTGTTTTTCATTGTGTCTGCTCCTGGTTGGTTAGAATTTGAATTGCGCCCTGAGGGTGAAGACGTTGTCGTCGAGATCGTCGGTGAACGCCGCGAGCGGGCCGGTCGCGCCGGGCGCGGCCTTCTCGTTCCGCACGACGTCGTAGTAGAACACGAACTTCACGCTCGAATCGAAGTGGAAGATCCACCCCAGGCCGAGCGTGGTGATCTTCAGGTCGGCCGCGGTGAGGTTGCTCCCCGCCGCTCCCACGTCCCTCCCGGCGATGTCCGTGTTCGGGTCGTACTCGTCGTAGCGCGCGATGAACTGGTTCGAGACGCCGACGTTCTGTACGTACGCCAGGTACCACCCCGCAAATTTCCTCTTGTAGAGCGGGGTGACGGCGTCGGCGGCCCCAGCGGAGGTGAACGGGTTGTAAAACGACGTCCCGGACGCCGTTCCCGGCTGGGTGCCCGCGATATATTCACCGCGCAGTGAGAGGCCGCCGAATCCCGGGATGTCGTAATATATCTGGAGGTCGCCGCCGTAATAATTGCGGTTGTGCATCGCCCCCGCGTTGGACGCGGAGGAGTCGACGGCGAAACGTTTCACGCCGCCGGACGCGTCGACGGAGTTGACGAACTTCGACGTGTTCGTGACGCGCCCCGAGTAGACCGAGACCCCCCCGTCAATTTCGAAATTCGCGTCGGTGAACGGGAGCTGGACCCCCGCCCTGCCGATGAAATCCTTGTGACGGTTGTTCTCGTTGGCAGTGCTCAGGACGCCGTTGAACACGCCGGCCCGGACGTTGAGGAAACTTAACGGCCCTTCCTGTGGAAGGATTTCGAGTTTTGCCCCGAGTTCGCGTTCCCCCGGAAAGAGCGCCTGGAAGAGGCGCGACCGTTCGGGCATCTCCCTCGAACTGGACGAGTAGGTGATCTCAAACCCGAACGGACGGTCGAACACCCCGGCCGTGAGTCCGAACGTCTTCTCCCACGGATCGAGGACGGCGACGTAGGCGTCCTTGATGCCGACGCCGTTCTGCGTCACGTCGATCTGGAGGACGTACTGGGAAAGGTCGTTCACGTAATTGAACTTGATCCGGCCCCGGCGGACGGCGAACCTCGACCGGACGTTCGCCGGGAAGCTTCCCCCGGCGACCGAGGAGACGCCTTTCGTCTGCGCCACCTGGAATTGCGACTGGATGTACCCGCTGATCTTGATCTTCTTGAGCGCGTCCACGGTGTTCTTGATTTCGGCGAGGGTCTCGCCGATGCCTTCGAGCGTGCTTTCGGTTTCCTCGAATTCCTCCCGGGTGACGACCCGGGCGGAGTCCTGGGCCAGTGTCGAGGCCAGGGGGAGGAGTAACCAGAATGCACAGGTGAATAACCGCTGTGTCATTGTTGCTCCGATGATGTGAGGGGTCGATGTATACGCTCATAATGTAGGCAATGACGTTTACTCCCCCGTTATGGCCGCATTACCAAATTGTAAATAAAATAACGGAGGATTACAGCCGTTAACGCGCCATAATCCCCCTCGATGACCCCTCAGTCATCGGTTTGCCCCCCTGTGGAAGGATCGCCCGCCGGGGGGCGGGGCGGGAGCACCCGATGTTATTGCACGTAGGTGGCCGAGCCGATGATCTGGGGCGTGTAGCCGCCCGCGAACGCCGTCGTCGAAACCGTGACGGCCGCGCCGAGGAACAAGCCGCTGGCCGCGCCGCCGCCGATGGTCAGCGTCACTGAGCTGCCGGTAACGTTTCCAGCCGCGGAGAACGCGACGCCGGGATCGTGATCATTGTTCCGGATTAGTTACCCGTGGCGATGGCCGTGCAGATCACCTGACCGAAGTAAGCATCGACGGGAGCGTTGTTCGGCACCGACACCGTGGCGCCCATGTGAACAAACAGGGCTCCGTCAGCGCCGACGACGCCTGAAGCTGTGCTGCCGATGACCGGTCCGTACCCGACGAAGGCTTCACCGCTCGGATCGCCGCCGATTGTCAAACCATACATCCAGTTCGACGTTCCGAGGACGACACCCGAAGTCTCGCCGATCAACCCGGTCGGGAGGATGAAGTCGAATATGACATTCGCGCCCGCATCCGCCGTAAGCGTGAACCACGGATCGACGACGATGGATTCGCCGATGGTTTCGCCGGGTCCGGGGGGTTCCTTGAATCCGCCAGGCGTGATGACATAGGTTTCACCCGGGGCAAAGATCAACCAGTCGATCTCGGAACCTTCGAGCAGCATCCCGTTCTCGACTGCAGCCAGGACCACCGTTGCCGCCTGATTCTGGGCGAGCCCAGTGCTCAAGCCGACGAGCAGCAACACTGCAAGTACAAACATGAAGCGTTTCATGGTAACTCCTTAGATGAATGTGTGTGTGAATTGGTGGATTAGAGAAGTTAGGTTTTAATGCTTGCGTTAAATTCTTCGTTAAGACATCATCCGGCGAGCCCGGCCGGCCGCCCCGTCCCTCGGCGGGACGGGGCGACCATCCGGGAAAATCACGATTACTTCACCAGCACCATCTTGCGGACTTCCTGGAACTGTTCGTCGTTGACGTTGATCCGGTAGTAGTACACGCCCGTGGAGAGCTTCGCGCCGTCGAGTTCCACCCAGTTTTCACCCGCGCTGAACTCTTCGCGGTCGGCGAGCGTCGCCACCAGCTGGCCCAGCATGTTATAGACCTGCAGGGTCACGATCGCGTCGTCGGGGATGGAGAACTCGATCGTCGTCGTCGGGTTGAACGGGTTCGGGTAGTTCTGCGAGAGCGAGAACGCCTTCGGCACATCGTAGAACTCGCTGAAGTCCGCAGGCGCCGCCGGGGCGAACGTCGCGCCGGATCCGACGAAGATGTCGGAGAGCGCGACGGGCTTGATGCCCGTGGCCACCGTCCCGCCCGTCGGCTTGCCCGGTGCCGGGCCGCCGAAGGAGACCGTGTCGAAATCGCCGGAGAATTCGGCGTTGAGCGTGCCGAGGAACTCAGCCATGTCCTGATACGACCAGCCGGCGGGCAGGCCGCCCCAGCAGGATATCGCGGAGTCGGCTGCGAGGGCGATGTCGCTGACCGGATCGCCGTTGAACGGATGGCCGTCCTCGGTGTAGATCAGCCCGCCAAAGCCCTGCGACGGCGTCTTGTCCTTCGCGCTCGCCTGGATGTTGAATTTCAGCGCGATCAGCTCGCCGATCAGCAGGTTCCCCTGCTCGGTGTCTGTCTTGTACCGCTTCGTCTTGTCCGGCGCGAGCGACTTGAGCACCTTGAGGTTTTCCTTGCTGTTGAGCGTATCGAGGCACAGCGCGTCCCCGTCCTGGAACATCTGCACATTTTTGAACTTGTAGAGCGTCTTCACCACATCCTTGTACTTCGGAAGCGATATGCTCCGGAAGATCGGCTTCGCCTTGGCGTTCGTGCCGACCTGCGAGGTCAGACCGATCCCCATGTTCCCGCTCTGCAGGTAGATCTCCTCGCCGATGTTGTTGATGTTCGGCATCGGCATCCGGAGATACTCGTTCTTCGTGACGAACGGCGTCTTTGCGCCGTTGACGCCGCTGAGACCGAAGTAGTACTTTCCCTTCATCGGCTTCCCTTTGTTGCCGTTCCCGTTGATGATCACCGGCACGCCCTCGGCGAGGACCGGCGACGGGATGTTCAGCGTGTATTTCTTCAGTCCGGCGAGGTTGATCGTGAGGTGTGCGTCCGGATCGCCCGGAAACGAGACCGTACCCTCGACCACCTTGTCGAACTCGATGTAGAGCACGTCTGCACCGCCGACCGGTGAGGCCAGGTTGATTTCGAAGTCCACCGAGATCGGCTTGCGCTTCTCGGCCTTACCGGCCTTCCCCGCCTGGTCCGCCGCAGTCGCGATCTCCGTCGGCGTGAAGGTCCGGTGGACCGAGCCGTCGCCGACCACGATGTCCACGA
>CAZQSM010000109.1:0-3676 GCA_964596065.1 uncultured Chlorobiaceae bacterium
GACAGGGTCGGGAAGGGCGAGATCATCGCCAGGATCGAAAGCGACGACGTCGCGGCGGCCCTCGAGCAGGCCAGGGCGGAACTCGCCCTCGCCCGGGCCACGCTTT
The DNA here is from genome assembly GCA_964596065.1 of uncultured Chlorobiaceae bacterium. GTDB lineage: Bacteria > Bacteroidota > Ignavibacteria > UBA10030 > SZUA-254 > SZUA-254. The sequence continues at coordinate 107 of CAZQSM010000109.1, forward strand.
TCGACGCCCGGCGGGTGTTCGGCCGGGCCGATACGCTCCTGGAACGCAACCTGATTTCCCAGGCGGAGTTCGACGCCGCGAAATCGGCGCACGACGGCGCCGTCGCGCTGGTCCGGTCGCGCGAGGCGTCCGTGACGGTGGCCGAGGTCGCCCTCGAGAACACCAACATCCGCGCCCCGTTCGACGGGACCGTCCTCACGAAAAATGCCGACGTGGGCGAAGTGGTCGCGCCGTTCGCCGCCGGGGCCAGTTCACGCGTGGCCGTCGTGACGATCGCCGACATGGCGTCGCTGCAGGTGGAGGCCGACGTTTCCGAATCGAACATCACCGGGGTCTCACTCCGTCAGAGCGTGGAGGTGACGCTCGACGCCTACCCGGAGCGCCGCTACCGCGGGATGGTCGACAAGATCGTCCCGACCGCGGACCGCGCGAAGGCGACGGTGATGACGAAGATCCGCTTTCTCGAGAAGGACGAGCGGGTGCTCCCCGAGATGGGAGCGAAGGTCCATTTCCTCCGCGAGCCGCACGCCGATTCGGCATCGTCGGGTGTGAGCCTCCTTGCCGTCGACGCCCGCGCGATCGTCCGCCTCCCGTCGGGCTCCTCCGTGTTCCTGTTCGAGGGGGGCAGCGCGAAACTCGCGGCCGTCACAACCGGGAGGACCGTGGGAGGGATGGTCGAAATCACCTCCGGCCTCTCGCAGGGGATGAAGGTGATCGTCTCCCCTCCCGAAACGCTGTCGGACGGCGGACAGGTCCGACTGAAAAATTAAACGCTGGGAGTGCCGCGCCACCACCCGGAAAGGACGACGATGTCACTCGTATCGATCGATAAAATTTCCAAATCGTACTGGCGGGACTCGCTGGAGATCCCGGTCCTGAAGAACATCTCGTTCGGGATCCCGAAGGGGGAATTTCTCGCCCTGATGGGCCCCTCCGGCTCCGGGAAGACCACGATCCTCAACCTCCTCGCCGGCATCGACCGTCCCACGAGCGGCACGGTGGTCGTGGACGGGACCGATGTCACCATGCTCTCCGAATCGCAGCTCGCCGTCTGGCGTTCGCGGAACATCGGGTTCGTCTTCCAGTTCTACAACCTGATGCCGGTGCTGACCGCGCTGGAAAACGTCACCCTCCCCCTCCTGTTGACGAAGATGTCGAAGAAGGAACGGGAGGAGCGGGCGCAGTTCGCGCTGAAGGTGGTCGGGCTCGGCGACCGGGTGCGCCATTTCCCCCGCCAGCTCTCCGGCGGCCAGGAGCAGCGGGTCGCGATCGCGCGCGCGATCGTCACCGACCCCATGCTGCTGGTGGCCGACGAACCGACCGGGGACCTCGACAAGGCCTCAGCCGAGGAGATCATGAACCTCCTCGAACGGCTGAACAAGGAGTTCCAGAAGACCATCGTGATGGTGACGCACGATCCGAGGGCGGCCGAGAAAGCCCACGTGATCCGGCATCTCGACAAAGGCGAACTTTCCTGAGGGCCGGACGATGTTCATCCTCACGCTGATCCGGAAAAACCTCCTCCGTCACAAGCTCAGGTCGGTCCTGACGGTCCTCGGGATCACGATCGCCGTGCTCGCCTTCGGCCTGATGCAGACGGTGGTCTCGGCGTGGAACGCGGGCGTCGCCGCGTCCGCCGCCGACAGGCTCATCGTCGTCCACTCGGTGTCGTTCATCTACCCGCTCCCGCTCTCCTACCGGGCCAGGATCGAGCGCATCCCCGGGGTCGAAACGGTGTCGTTCGCCAACTGGTTCTCCGGGATCTACATCGACGAATCGAATTTTTTCGCGCGGATGGCGGTCGATCCGGCCACCTATTTCAAGGTCTTCCCCGAGTTCATCGTCTCGGACGAGGCCCTCGCCGCGCTCGGGCGCGAACGCAACGGCGCCATCATCGGCGCCCAGATCGCGGAAAAATACAACCTGAACGTCGGGGACATCATCCCCCTGGAGGGCGACATCTACCCGGGACACTGGGAGATGAAGGTCGTCGGGGTCTACCGCGGGAGGGACGAGGGGACCGACGAGTCCCAGATGCTCTTCAACTGGGAGTACCTCGACCAGAGCCTCCTCCAGACGCAGCCCACCCGCGCCGGCCGGGTCGGGTGGTACGTCGTGGACATCAACAACGCCGCCGAACGCGCGCGGATCTCCGCCGACATCGACAGCCTCTTCGCGAACTCCTCCGCGGAGACGAAAACCCAGACGGAGAAGGAGTTCCAGCAGAGCTTCGTCTCGATGTCGAGCGCGATCCTGACCGCCATCAACCTCGTCTCCGTCGTGATCATCGGCATCATCCTCCTGGTCCTCTCGAACACGATGATCATGACGGCGCGGGAACGGTTCCGGGAGTTCGCCGTCCTGAAGACCCTCGGTTTTTCCACGTTCCATCTCGCCGGCCTGATCGGCGGCGAGTCGATGCTCATCGCGGCGCTCGGGGCGGGCCTCGGCGTCGCGCTGACGTTCCCGGTCAGCGGCGTCATCGAACAAGGCCTGCCCTCCGGCTGGTTCCCGGTCTTCAACGTGGAGACGGCCACGCTTATCGCCGCCGTCTCGTCGGCCCTCCTCGTGGGGATCGTCGCGGCGGCGGTCCCGGTCGCGAGGACCATCCGGATGAAGATCGTCGACGGACTGCGGCAGGTGGGATGATGAGGCCGCGCCCATGACTGAATTTTTCTACACGATCCCGTTCCTGATGGTCCTCCTGGTCGCCGCCCGGCTCTCGAAGCGGCTGACCGTGTACATCCGGAGGAGCCTGGTCAGCCGGCCGGTGACGTTCATCCTGACGCTCAGCGGCATTTCGCTGGTCACCTTCGTGTTCGCGGCGGTCCTGATGCTCGCGCGCGGTCTTGAGAAAACGCTGGTCGAGACCGGCTCCCCCGACAACGCCATCGTGCTTCGCCGGGCCGCTCAGGCTGAACTCCAGAGCCAGATCGACCGGGACGCGGTCAACATCGTCAAAACCCAGCCGGAGCTCGCGCTCGGCCCCGACGGGAAACCGCTGGCCACCGCCGATATTTTCGTCATGATCAACCTCCTCAAGGCGGCCAGCGGGGACATGGGAAACGTGACCGTCCGCGGGGTCGAGGCCGCCTCCCTGGCGCTCCGCGACCGGGTGCGGATCACCGAAGGGAGGATGTTTTCGTTCGGGACCGGGGAAGTGATCGTCGGGAAGAACATCGCGAAGAATTTCGCGGGCGTGGCCATCGGACAGTCGCTGAAGTTCGGCGGATCGCTCTGGAGTGTCGTCGGAGTGTTCGAGGCCGGGGGGAGCGGGTTCGATTCCGAAATCTGGGGCGACGTCGACCAGATCATGCCGTCGTTCGGCCGGCCGGTCTTCTCCTCCCTCACCTTCCGGCTCCGCGACCCGGCGCAGTTCGACGCGATGAAGGCGAGGCTCGAGGCCGACAAGCGCCTCAACTACCTCGAACTGTTCCGGGAGCAGGAATACTACGCCAAACAATCGGGCATGATGGCCACGTTCATCACCATCCTCGGCACGATGGTCACGCTGATCTTCAGCCTCGGAGCGATCATCGGGGCGATGATCACGATGTACGCCGCCGTCTC
>CAZQSM010000109.1:3776-5625 GCA_964596065.1 uncultured Chlorobiaceae bacterium
GTCGACGGCGCCCTCGCCTGGTCGTTCCTCCATTCCACGAGCTTCCACGTGCACGCCGATTACCTCATCCACACGGAGAAGCCCACGAAACGCGGCGACATGCCCGTCTATTACGGGATCGGCGGGAGGATCAAAGCCGGCGGACGCGGCGGCGACAGGATTGGTGTCCGCGTCGTCGGGGGGCTCGCGTATTACATCCCGGATTCGCCGATCGACATCTTCGTGGAACTGGCGCCCATCCTCGATTTCGCCCCGTCCACCGATTTCGAGGTGAACGGGGGAATCGGCGCCCGCTATTTTTTCCGTTGAACCGGGCGCCCCGGGCCTCTTGCGTAATCACTATTTTTTCGTATATTGAGGTCGCATTTCGATCCAATCAACCCCGGAAAGAGAACTTCGATGTCAAAAGTCTGTCAAATCTGTGAAAAAAGGCCGATCAGCGGCAATAACATCAGCCACGCGCACAACAAAACCCGCCGGCGATGGCTGCCCAACCTTCGCAGCGTCCGCGCGCTCGTCGACGGCCGGACGAGGAGGATGCGCGTCTGCGCCACCTGCATTAAACAGGGCCTGGTGCGCAAGGCCGCCTGACGCCCCTGTGAACGATTCTGTCCCCGAAGCCCGGCACTGCGCCGGGCTTTTTTATTTCACCGGATTGGATATATTGGGATTCAACGACACCAGAAACCGCCAATCCGAGCGCGACCGATGTCCCTGCCAAACTCGCTGACCATCCTCCGGATCTTCCTCACCCCGGTGTTCGTCGCCCTCCTCCTCTCGGATTTCGCGTTGCATCGCCAGCTCTCCGTGGCGGTCTACGTCGTCGCCGCGCTCACCGACTGGTACGACGGTTGGGTCGCGCGCAAGTACGGCAGCATGTCGAGGTGGGGGATGTTCCTCGACCCACTCGCCGACAAGATCCTCTCGAGCGCCGCGCTCTTCACGTTCGTCGCCCTCGGCCTCATCGACGCCTGGATGGTCTGGGTGATCGTCGGCCGCGACCTGCTGATCACCGCGCTCCGCAGCTACGGGGAATGGACGAACCACCCGATCGTCACCTCGAAATCGGCGCAGGCGAAGACCTTCAGCGAGTTCATCGTCATCTGGTACATCCTCCTGCTCCACGTCGCCGGTTCGGTGCCGATCATCCGCTATGAGTTTTCGGACACGCTCGACGCCCTGATGGACCCCAGGGTGCTCTTCGGCATGATGCTGCTGGTCACCATCTCCAGCGTGGCGACCGGGATCGTGTACTGCGTCGACAACCGGCGGTTTCTCTCCGATCTCTATGCCAGCGCGGCCGGACGCACCGGTTCCCGCTGAGGCCGGCGGCCCCGGGGCCCCGTTCATCGCGCGCTTCATCGCCACGGGGGCGGGATGCGGCTACTTCCCGGTTGCTTCCGGCACCGTCGGCTCGGCGGCGGCACTGCTGCTCCTCCTGATCCCCGGCATCTCCCTCTCGCCCTGGTTTCCAGCACTGATCGTCGCGGCGTTCTTCGCCGGACGATGGGCGTCCGACCGCGTTGCGCGGGCCGACGGGCATCGCCTGCAGCCGACCGCCGCGGCGTCGAAGCGCTTCTTCGGACAGGTGGCGCCCGCCCACCCCGACCCCTCAATCGTCGTCATCGACGAATTCGTCGGGATGTGGGTCTCCCTCCTGTTCATCCCGGCCGGCGCCCCGGCGGTGCTGGTGGCCTTCACGACGTTCAGGATCTTCGACATCGTCAAGCCGCCCCCCGCAGGCTCGCTCGAGAGGGCCGGCCGCGGCTGGGGCATCATGCTCGATGATGTCGCCGCGGGAGTGTACGCCAACATCGCCACCCGCGTCACCCTCTGGCTGATCGGCTGA
>CAZQSM010000110.1:0-5376 GCA_964596065.1 uncultured Chlorobiaceae bacterium
TGGAGTATCCACCGTCTTCGGCCGACTTCACCCAGCCGCGTATGTGCCCGTGTCTCGCCGCCGCGGGGTCCATTCCGTCACGCGGGGAGTAATAACCGCGGGCATCGGTTTGCCAGTAATAAATAATGACGCCCGGAGCCGGTGTTTTTCCGTCGAGCTTCAGGACTTTGCCGGTGACGAGCAGTTTCTGTCCATCCTCCGTCCACCCGGCGCTCGTGTCGACCGGTCCCACCGTGGCCGGCATTCCGACATACATCAGCCCGCAGCCGTCGCACCGTCCGCCGACCGGGCCGCCGGACGGGGAGGATCGGTGTACCACGACCCCGGTGTCGGTCCGGTTTTGCCCATCGCAGCCGGTGACCGGGAGCATCAGGAGTATGATGATCAGGGATGCGGTTTTCATACTGCGTATTGTCCGATTGGTTGGTGAGCCCGTCGGCTCAAAGCTCCCGGCCGCAACGTTTACGGCAGGGAGCGGCCTCGTCGTGGTTATCGGCGCCGCACCCAGAACAGGCACGGATGTCCCTCGCCTTGATGGAGTGGATCATTTCTACCTCCCGGGCAGGATGTTCTGGTTCGAGCGGAAAAAATTTGACGGGTCGTATTTTTTCTTGATCACGGCCAGCCGATCCTGGTTGGGACCGAAGGCGTTCCGGACCCGGTCCTCCCCCTCGCTGATGAAGTTGACGTAGACTCCCCCCGTGGCGAATTTCGCCGATGCGTCGAAGAACTTCCTGGCCCAGCCGACGCACCGCTCGTCCTGGGATTTTTCATCCCAGCGGGTATGGACGTTCATCACGAAGTTCGCGTCCCGGTGCGGATAGGCGGTCGCGTCGGGCGCCACGCGGTTGATCGCGCCTCCGAGCTGGCCGATGAAAATTTCGCTCTGCGGCGTCGGGAGCGCCCCGGCGTATTCAATGAACGTATCGATCGCCCCGTCGGAGAGTTCCCTGAAGTTGTGCGACTTCCAGTAGTTTCGTGCCCCGGGGGTCAGCAGCGGGTCGAACGCCTGCTGGAACCCCGCGAACGGATGGGGGCTGACCACGTCGGCGATCGGTTTGCCGAATTTCCTGAGGGGTTCGAGCGCTTTTTCGCCGTCCCTGATCTCCCCGGCGTAGAGGCTCGCGATGATGAAAATCTCCTTCCCGTGGATCTCCGGGGGGAGGAAGGGCAGGGGCGGGGCCTTGCGCATGACCACCCAGCAGGTGAGTCGGTCGGGGGCCTTCGCCACGAAATCCCGGTAGTACCGGAAGACCCTCCCCGCGTCACTGAACGGATGGACGATCAGGCCCGAGAGCACCTGCGGCCCCACCGGGTGAAGCCTGAACCGGAATGATGTGACGATGCCGAAGTTGCCGCCGCCGCCGCGGATCGCCCAGAAAAGGTCCGGGTGCTCCGTGGCGCTTGCGCGAACGTACTTGCCGTCCGCGGTGACGATGTCCGCCGACAGCAGGTTGTCGACTGTCAGTCCCAGGCTCCGGCTGAGCCAGCCGAATCCGCCGCCAAGCGTGAGGCCTGCGATGCCCGTCGTCGAGTTGATCCCGACCGGTGTGGCGAGGCCGAAGGCCTGACACTCGTGGTCGAGATGCCGGAGCGTGGCTCCGGGCCCGGCCACCGCCTCATGGGCCCCGGGGTCGACGCTGACCGACTTCATGGGGGAAAGATCGATCATGAGCGCGCCGTCGGCGGCAGCGCTCCCGGCGATGTTGTGCCCGCCGCCCCTGACCGTCGCCAGCAGGTTGTGGTTCCGGGCGAAATTGACGGAGCGCATCACGTCGGCCGCGCCCGCGCAGCGCGCGATGAGTGCCGGTGCCCGATCGATCATCGCGTTCCAGAGCGCCCGGACCTCATCGTATGTCGTGTCCTCCCTCCGGACGAGGCCGCCGAGGAGCCCTGATCCGAAGTCATTCACCGCCGCGTCCGGGATGGTCGCCGTGCGGCCGTCGAGTGTGTTGAACGTGATGTCTGCCATGCGCACTCCTTGCTGAATGGTGAACCGGTTCCCTGTCGGGTGCCCGGCTCTGGTGCGTGAAGAAATTTACGGGCCGATTGAAACTCGGCGGTACCGCACATCATGTGTGCCGGTCGAAGCCGCGAACCAGCCGACGAGTTCAGGCTCGCCGACGATGCTCCGGGAACGGGGATGGCGGGCGCCGTCGGGAAGGGGCCCCTTGTCGGCCGGAAAGATCAGCGCCGTTCGATGGTCGCGACCGTGGTCACGCCGCCGTCGCGCGTGATCTTCCGGATCCTGGGATACCACCGGCTCCGGTCATCGCCCTCGGTGTGAAAATATTCGAGGACGTAGACGTCGCCGCCGGATACCGTCACGCCGGTCGGGGACCAGGGACTCGTCGCGCGCAGCATGACCGTCACTGTTTTATCGGGAGTGATTTTGAGGACGGCCCCGCATCCGGTCGCGGCCACGTAGATTGCGCCTGCTGAATCGACATCCAGCCCGCGGAGGTATGGCCCGATCTCAGCCTCCACCCCGGGAACCTTGCCGCAGCCTGGAAGGGTCAGGCTGTCGATGACAGTCGAGATCGCTCCCCGCGGGCTGACGCTTCGCACCGCCCGATCCTGCGTGAAGAAAAGCGTCCCATCGGACGTCAGCGCAATCCCGCTGAGCCAGGATCGCCCCTCCGCTTCCTCCGTTGTCACCGGTTTCGCGAGAACGGTCGTCTTTCCCGCGGTGTCGAAACGCAACACCTCGAGTTCTTCCCGGTCGCCGTGTCGCGGGTAGAACAATGACCCATCGGGTGCGACGGCGACGGGAAAGTCGCTGGAGAGAAGCAGGGTGGGTGCGGCGCCGACCCGTGTGAGCGTCCCGCCGGTCTCCCTGGAGCCGGGAAGGGCAACGCGTTGCAGCATGTTGTAGGGATCGATCGCCATCCAGTGAAACGCGGGCCCCTGGAGTTTGGTGAGAGTGCCGTCGGGAGCGAGCTTCCAGACGCCGGAGCCGGTGTCAACGAAATAAATGTTTCCCTTGCCGTCGGCGAAGATCCCCGATCCGGGATGGGCGCGAAGCCTCGCGGGAGCGAGCGAACAAACGACAAGGAGCGACGTGATAATGAACCGGACCATGATTGATTAATATAGAGCATACCCGCGATCCGGTCAAGCGGGGGCCCGGGCGGAGGCCGCGAAACTTTTTACTTGCATCTCAAGAATGGTTCCTGTATATTAAATCGTACAAAACGAACATTCGATCAGCAGAATACCCTCAAAATGCCGAAAATTCCACAAAAACGATCGATTCGGAAACACGCTGATCATTCTGCCGTGCGGGGCCCCGTCACGAAACCCGCCAGGCTGATCGTGTGGATTCGCCGTGAAATTCGCGTTCAAGACCACCTGGCGCTCTGGTCGGCCATCCAGGACGCTGGGGCCGTCATACCGCTCTTCATCATCGACCGGAGTTTCCTCACATCCGCGGCGGCGAAACAGCTGATGATGCTGCGCTCGCTCAGCATTCTGCGTGAAACGATGGAAAACATGGGTGGCACGCTCTTCATCCGGATGGGGGAACCTGCGGCCGTCCTGGTCAGGCTCTGCAGGGAGATGGACGCCGCCGGCGTCTACCTCACCCGGTCCTACGATCCGGAGACGGCACGATCGGACGAAAAACTCCGGGCGACGCTCGAGTCCGAGGGGAAAATGCTCCGCCACTTCAAGGACGACGTCATCTTTGAAAAGGAGGAGATCCTGAATTTATCCGGTGAACCGTACAGGGTCTACTCCCCCTACCGTCGGGCCTGGCTGGGACGGCGAGACGACATACCGCCGCCCCTCCCGACGCTCGTCGAACTCAACACTCCCCTCGCCGGGAAGGGGGAGATCCCCCAGGCGCACGAACTCGGCCTTTCATCGAACATCCTGATGCCCGAAGGAGGGGAGGCGGCGGGACGCGCGCTCCTGAACGATTTCCTGGACAACCGGGCGAGGTCCTACGGGAAGGAGAGGGACATGCTGGGCCGGAACGGAACGTCGCGCATCTCACACCACCTCGCGGCCGGATCGTTGAGCGCGCGGAGGGTGTGCCGCGAGGTCATCCGGCGGATCGATGCCCGCGGCGACGCCGGAGGCGGAGCCGGTGGTTACAACACCTTCCTGGACCAGATCGTCTGGCGCGAATTCTATAAACAGATCCTGGCCAATTTCCCCCACGTCGACGGGCGCTCCTTCCGTACGGAACTCGATGCCGTGCCGTGGAAGACCGCCGCTGCCGCGTACGACCTGTGGCGGAAAGGACTCACCGGCTACCCAATCGTCGACGCGGCGATGCGGCAGCTGAACAGCGAGGGATGGATGCACAACCGCGGCCGGATGATCACGGCGAGTTTCCTGACGAAAGACCTGCACATCGACTGGCGGATGGGGGAGCGCCATTTCATGGAGAGGCTCGTCGACGGGGACCTCGCGTTGAACAACGGCGGATGGCAATGGTCGGCAGGGACCGGGACGGACGCCCAGCCCTGGCATCGGATCTTCAACCCGGTCCTGCAGGGTGAAAAATTCGACCCGGACGGGGCCTATGTCAGGAAATACGTCCCGGAACTTTCAGGCGTGCCCGACCGGTACATTCATTCCCCGTGGAGGATGCCGGCGGCGATCAGCTCGAAGGCGGGCGTTCGCCTGGGCGCCGACTACCCCGAACCGATCGTGGACCATTCCAGGGAACGCGACAGGGCCCTGGCCAGATACAGGACGCCCCCGGGCGCGACCAGGTCCCGCGGGGCCGGGACAGGACATCGCAACATCAACAAACAATCAACCACCATCACCCATCATCAATAAAAGGAAACACGATCATGAAACGCACGATCCTGATGTCAATGCTTCTTCTGTTCGGTACGACACCATCACTCTTCGCGGGGGAACCGAAATCCGGCACCTTCGGCCTCGGCTGGTATTCGCCCACCGCGCCGGTGGGCGGCAGGGTCTGGCTGACCCCGCAGATCGGCCTCGACCTGGGACTCGGATTCGCCAACGACAAGGCGCTCGGATCCGCCGATTCGCGCGTCCACGTCAACGTCGGCATCCCGGTCAACGTCGTCACCACCGGGACGGTGAATTTCTTCATCCGTCCGGGCGTGGAATTCCAGACCAACTCGCGGCTCGACGCCGCGGGAGCGACCACCGGCACGACCATCGTGACGGCCGACCTCGGCGCCGAATGGTTCGTCACCGAACAGTTCTCGCTCAGCGCGGGCCACGGCCTGCAGCTCTTCCAGGTGTCCGGATCGGACGACTGGGGGATCACGGCGCTGCGGGCGTTGTCCTTCGACAACGTGGGCTTCCACTTCTATTTCAATAACTGAACGGCGTCAACGATGGGGCCGGCGTCCGGTGGCTTCAAGCGCCGGGGGCCGGCCCTGT
>CAZQSM010000111.1:0-2394 GCA_964596065.1 uncultured Chlorobiaceae bacterium
ATCACCCGATGGCTCGACCGGATCGACGGCGCGATGATCAGGATCCACCACACGATCCGCGACCTGGAGGCGTACGAATCGCGGAAGCTGATCGACGCGTCGACCGAGTCGCTCCGGGAGGCCCGGGCGGCGAAGTAGGCCCCTTTCACCCCCTCCGATCGCCCCGGGCGGGTTCCCTCCCGGGTACTCCCCCTAAACCCTCCGAATTCGGTTGCTCCCTGTCACAGTGTGCGAATTATCACGCAATTGTTGGGCGTTCCCCTGTTACATTGTCGGCGTACCTTGGAAGGGTCGTTCATCATCGTTAATAAACGAGAGGGCAAAATGTCTACAATACACGAGGGGGAGAAGAAGGGCAGGTTTCTCTCCAATATTTCAAGCGCCGTGGGGATCAGCGGAAAATCGTCCCCAGGCGAAAAGTCGGCGGGCCAGGCGGGGCGCCAGGGCCCTCCCGAAATTCTCTTCGAGGACGAAAACTTCCTCAAACCGGGTAACGGCCGGGGTGCCGGCGGCGGGGTGAAAACGCCCGCGACCGGCGGATCCCCGGGCGGCAGGAAGCTCCCGGCGATGCGTCTCCAGGACGTCATCGTGAAGGAGGAGATCGCCACGAAGGACCAGGTCGAGAAGGCGTTCGAGATCCAGCGTTCCAAGCAGGACAAACGGCGCCTGATCGACATCCTGATCGACGACCTGGGCGTGGACCGTGAGGCGCTCTACACGCTTGTCGCGAGGCACTACTCCTTCGAAGTGGTCGATCCGACCCCGATCTTCGAGGACAAGGAACACCTCAAATTCATACGGAACACCCTCCAGTCCCTCCCCCCCCGCAATCACGAGGTGGCGGTGAAGATGAAGATCCTCCCCTATGAGGTGTCCGAGGGGAGCGTCGAAAAACTCGTCCTGATCACGCCCGACACCACCAATCCGGAAGTGCACACGGTGGGCAGGGCGTTCGGGTTCCAGAAGTACGAAATCAAGTACGTGGCGCTCGGCGACTACACGGAGCTTTGGCGCCAGCTCGCCTTCGACCAGGGGGCCACGGCCCTCGGGCTCGAGGCCGAGACGGAACTCTCCGACGACGAGAACGAAAAGGAGATGGAGAAGTCGCTCGACGACGAGATCGGGCGGAGCAAGCTGAATGAACTGATCGAGAACCTCCTCGTGGACGGCACGCGCACCGGCGCGAGCGACATCCACGTCATCCCGAGGGGGACCCACCGCGTGGAGTTCCACTTCAGGATCGACGGCCGGCTGTCGCTTTGGAGCGTGATCACCGACGTTCGCGCCGAGGCGGTGCTCACGGTCATCAAGGACCGCGCGAAGAACCTCGACCGGTTCGAAAAATTCCTTTCGCAGGACGGGTTCGCCCAGCGGATGATCGACAACAAGATGATCCGGTTCCGGTTCTCCACGATGCCGATCTACGGCACCGACCTCAGGAGCAAGCTGGAGTCGATCGTCATCCGTATCCTCCGTGGCGCCGACGCGGCCAACGGCATGGGCGCCCTGGGGATGCCCCCGGATTCGCTCGACGCGTTCATGAAGGCGATCCGCAAACCGCAGGGGATGGTGGTCTTCACCGGCCCGACGGGTAGCGGCAAGTCGACGTCCCAGCTGGCGGCGATCCAGACGATCATGGACCCCGGGATCAACATCATCACGATCGAAGACCCCGTCGAATACCTCATCGAGGGGTGCCGGCAGGTAAAACTGAACCACAAGCTCGATTTCGAGGGGGCGCTGCGAGGACTCCTCCGACACGACCCCGACGTGGTCATGGTCGGGGAAATGCGCGACAAGGTCACCGCCGACCTCGCGGTCAAGCTGGCCAACACGGGCCACCTGATCTTCTCGACGCTCCATACCAACGACTCGATCGGGGCGATCACCCGCCTCTATAATATGGGCATCGAGCCGTTCCTGCTCGCCTACACGATCAACATCGTGGTGGCCCAGCGGCTGATCCGGAAGCTCTGCGACCGGTGCAAGGTCGTCGACGAGAACGTGGACAACGACCTCCTGGTCGACAGCGGATTCACGGAGCAGGAGATCCTGGAGACGAAGTTTTACAAGGCGGTCGGGTGCGTCCACTGCATCCGCGGGTTCCGCGGGCGGATCGGCATCTACGAGACGCTCGTCGTCAACAAGGAACTGCGGCGGATCATCCTCAAGTCGCAGGAATTCATCGACGAGGACGCGATGCGCCAGAACGCCCTGACGAACGGCATGGTGACGCTGAAACAGATGGCGATCCGGCTCGTGAAGGAAGGCATCACATCGCTGGACAACGTCGAGGGCCTCATCCTCGAAGACTGAAGAAACCCTGAGCAAGCCGCCGGACGCTGCGTAGACAGGCGACCCTCCCCGGCGGCCCATTCGGGAAGCCCGGCGCAT
>CAZQSM010000111.1:2494-5324 GCA_964596065.1 uncultured Chlorobiaceae bacterium
ACAGGAAAAACGCCCAGTACTGGCCCAACTACCAGAATCACCTGATCGGCGGCGGGATGAACTACGTGGAGATGAAGGAGTGGTACCGGTTCCACGGCTTTCCCGCGCCGACCGTGTCCGCGATCGCCACGATGGCCGTGTACCACCTGCTGAACGAGGCCGTCGAGAACGACGCCTATGTCGGCACGAACGTCGATCCGGTCGCCGACCTGCTGATCTTCGACCCGCTCGGGATCGTCCTCTTCAGCATCGGCGGCGTGCCCGAATTCTTCGCCCGAACGCTCAACCTGGCCGACTGGTCGCTGCAGCCGGCCTGGAGCCCGTTCACGGGCACCGTTGAAAACCAGGGGATCAATTACTCCATAAAATGGGGGCTGCCGTTCGCGGAGCAATTCAGCCTGTTCTATTACTGGGGCCTGACGGGGCTGGCGGGCCTGTCGTACACCCCGGACGGCGCCGGCAGCTACTCCGTGGGGGCCGGGTTACGGGCGAAGGAGCTTGTCTCGGCGGAGGAGGGGACGCTCCGGCGAAAACTCACGACGACGCTGACCTGGAACGCGGGGATTTTTTACGACCGGGAGAATTCCCTGATGTGGTCGCTGATCGTCTCGGGCGTTTCCGACTACAAGGTGCACCTGAACGTCTACCCGGGCGTGTTCAGCATCGGCGGGTTCACGCCGGGCCTGTTCTGGGCGCTGAGCGACGACGGCGTGATGATTTCGGGCATCAGCGCATCGTTCTCCCCCGTGGGCCTCTCCGGCCGGATCACTCGCCGCTGAGTTTCTGGAGCGCCCATCCCGCGACGACGACCGCCGCGCATCCGATCACGTTGTACCAGAGCCAGGAGACGTCGGTGAGGTACGCGCACGACAGGACCGTCGCTTCGCCGATCAGCGCCGCCCAGAAGGCGGCCCAGCCGCCGATGCGCTTCAGGTAGAAGGCGATCAGGAAGATCCCGAGCATCGTCCCGTAGAAGAGCGAACCCACGATGTTCACCGCCTCGATGAGCGCTCCGAGCCCGCCGGCGAACTGCGCGAACGCGATCGCGTAGATTCCCCAGAAGGCCATCCCCAGCCGCGACACCCAGAGGTAATGCCGTTCGGCCGCGTCCGGCCGGACCAGCCGTTTGTAGACGTCCACCACGCTGCAGGTGGCGAGGGCGCTCAGCTCCCCCGAAGTCGACGACATCGTCGCCGCGAAGATGCAGGCGAAGAGGAGGCCGATGAACCCCGCGGGAAGGTAGGTGATGACGAAGGTCAGGAAAATGAAATTGGTGTCGTTCCCGTCGGATGCCGGGTCGGCGCGTTTCGCGAGGTCGCGGACATCCAGGCGGATCTTGTCCGCCCGGTCCGACGCCTCCCCCATCCGACGTTTCCACGCCCCGCCGTCCCGTTCCGTCCGGGATCCGAGAAATCCTTCGATGGCGGTTTTTTTCGCCTTGAACACCGTCGTGTGCCACGACTGGAGCCGGGCATACTCTTCGGAATGGTCGCCCGATTCGAGCCGTTTCGCCTCGGCCGGGTTGAACGTGAGCGGCGGCTCCGCGAACTGGTAGAACGAAAAAACGGCCACCCCCAGGAGCAGGATCAGGAACTGCATCGGCACCTTCACGACGGCGTTGAAGAGGAGCGCGAGCCGGCTCTGTTTGACCGACTCCCCGGTGAGGTACCGCTGCACCTGCGACTGGTCGGTCCCGAAATAGGCCATCGCGATGAAGGTCCCGCCGATGATCCCCGACCAGAAGGTGTAGCGGTCGTTCGGGTTGAACGAGAAGTCGAGCACCCTGAGCCTCCCCATCGCGCCGGCGACCCGCAGCGAGTCCCCGAAGGTGACCTCCGGCGGCAGGAGGGAGACGGCGACCACGAAGGCGATCGCCATCCCCGAAAGGATGACGATCATCTGCTGGAAGTGCGTCCACTGGATCGCCTTGACCCCGCCCGACACCGCGTAGAGGATGATCACGCCCCCGATCAGCGCCGAGGTGACGTCGATGTCCCAGCCGAGGAGGATCGACAGCACGAGCGACGGCGCGTAGATCGTGAACCCGACGCCGAGGCCGCGGCCGACCAGGAAGATCACGCTCGTGAGAATCCGCATCCGCAGGCCGAACCGGTGCTCGAGGTATTCGTAGGCGGTGAAGACCCCGGCGTTCCTGAAGGCGGGCACCGCCGTGACCGAGAGGATGACCATCGCGATCGGCAGGCCGAAGTAATACTGGACGAAGCGGAGGCCGTCGGTGTACCCGAGGCCGGGCGTGGAGGTGAAGGTGATGGCGCTCGCCTGCGTCGCCATGATCGAGAGCGCCACGGTGTACCAGGGCATCGAGCGGTCCGCGAGCAGGTAGCTCCCGATGTCGGCGTTCCTCCGCCCGCGGTACATCCCGTAGCCGACGATGGCCGTGAGCGTGATGGCCAGGACGGCCCAGTCGACGGAACTCACGCGTAGAGTCGGGAGAAGAGATGGAACGTCAGGATGAGGAGCGCGAGGTAGACGAGCACCGCGGCGTAGAGGCGGTTCCACGAGCCGAAGAGGGGCGGCCGTTCATCGGGGCGGCTACCGCCGGCAGGCGTCGTGTTCACTGTTTCCCCCGGAGCGTCTCGAGGCTCCCCAGTTCCACGAGATTGGCGAAGAGCCGGTAGGCGCCGGGCACCCCCGCCGGGAGCTGGCGGAAAAACGAGAGACCGGTATAGCAGAAATATCCCCCGCCGTGCCGCGCCACCAGGAGGCCGCCGTGCCGGGGCGGTTCCCCCGGGTCGTTGGACGAGAGCAGCGGCACGTAGGCGGAATCCCAGCTGCCGGCAAAATAGAGGCCGCGTTCCTGCACCCATCC